>JBMFKU010000066.1:0-521 GCA_049971805.1 Caldisphaera sp. | reverse complement strand
CGGGATGGGTGCGCAAAGCACCCGCTAGCTGTGAAGTGATGAAAATGAAAGGCGGTAAGCTACAAACCTATGAAACGCCCAAGGGGAACCCTCGCCCTTCAGGGCGGGGAGGAGGTCAGAGTTCTAAAAAATTATAGGGAGTCAAAGCAAGGTTTATTTTGCAAACAGCTCAACAAGAAAGTCTAGAACTTTAGTTCTGGACGAATCGTTGAAAATTTTTAAGTGTAGCGAACAAGTTATGTAGAGTGTGAAGTAGTACCTTCGAGGAGAAAGTAGCGTTAACGGAGTGGCACACCCTTTGCTTCTAAGGTGGGGTAAGGTGAAGTAGAAGATAAGAAGCTCAATGAACAACTAACTAATAAAACCTTAGAAGCAAAAAGCTTACAGCTAAAGTTGTGGAGAGTGCCAAAGGGACAACATGCCGACCTAAGTCCTGCGAACTGTCATCTCAAAAACTAAGGTTCGCTCACTCTAAGGAGCTGTGGAAACTTTGGCTTTTATTCTTAAAGTCCTTCTTGGAG
>JBMFKU010000065.1:284-571 GCA_049971805.1 Caldisphaera sp. | reverse complement strand
GAACAAGGTGTAGCTACCCCTGATGATATTGAAAATGGAGAAAAATATGGGATGAACAGACCATTTGGGCCAATTTCTGTTGCAAAAAGTTTTACCAGTGCAGAACTGAAATCTAAGTTAGAAGAACTTTCTAAAAAATATGATTGTGAAGTTTTTGCACCTGCAGAAACAATTAAAGATGGAAAGTTGAGGGAAGCCATTGATGGTAGATTGAAAATGAAAGAAGAACCAAAACAAAAAGAAAGCGTTAAACAAGAGAAATTATCTTCATTTGAACAGTTAAAAAC
>JBMFKU010000065.1:0-274 GCA_049971805.1 Caldisphaera sp. | reverse complement strand
ACTCTAATAAAATTGCAAAAATAATTCTAAGTAGACCTAAATATAATCTAATTAGTGGAGAACTTTTAGAAGAGTTAGAAAAAGAAATTAAAATGATTTGGAACGATCCTGAAATAAACATAGTAATAATAACAGGTGATGGAAATGTCCTATCAGCAGGTGCGGATTTGAATGAATTTGTGGGAAGTAGTTTTCAGTTTTTGGAGAATTCTAGGAGAGGAGAAAGGGTATTTCAATTAATTTCTGAAATGCCAAAGCTTACGATTGCCGTGAT
>JBMFKU010000064.1:0-609 GCA_049971805.1 Caldisphaera sp. | reverse complement strand
ATATCGGAGATTTATAGAACAAAACTGATCTGTATGGAAATAAAGAATGTAGCCGTTATAGGATCTGGTACAATGGGCCGTGGGATTGCTGAGGTTTTTGCTTTGTATGGCTTCAATGTCTATTTAGAAGATATTTCTGATGATATTCTTAAAAAGGCAATAAATGAAATTAAGGATAGTCTTGAGAAATTAGCAAGGAAAGGAAACATTGGCAATTTAAATGATATTTTATCCAGGATTAGAACATATACTTCAATAGAAAGTGCCGTTAAGGATGCGGATCTTGTAATTGAGGCAGTGCCTGAACTTGAGGAACTCAATTACAAGATCCGCATCCTTAACGGCACTTTCTATTGAAGTATATGTTCTAATCCTGGATAAAATATCATTTAAATTGCCAATGTTTCCTTTCCTTGCTAATTTCTCAAGACTATCCTTAATTTCATTTATTGCCTTTTTAAGAATATCATCAGAAATATCTTCTAAATAGACATTGAAGCCATACAAAGCAAAAACCTCAGCAATCCCACGGCCCATTGTACCAGATCCTATAACGGCTACATTCTTTATTTCCATACAGATCAGTTTTGTTCTATAAATCTCCGATAT
>JBMFKU010000063.1:0-640 GCA_049971805.1 Caldisphaera sp. | reverse complement strand
CAAAAAACAATGCTTGGAATAAAGGGCTTAGACAATATATTTCAAGGTGTATACAGAGGGTCAATAATTCTTGTTGCAGGAAATCCTGGTACTGGCAAGACAACTCTTGCAGCAAAGTTCATCTATGAAGGCATGAGGAAGTTTGATGAAAATGGAATTTATGTAAGCTTTGTTGAAACAAAGAAGGACTTCATGAGGAACATGAAGAACTTGGGTATGGACTTTGATTTCTATGAAAATCAAGGAAAATTTAAGTTCATTGAGAGCATAACAGTTACTGAATTAAATGCATTGATAGAGCTATTGGAAGGTCTATTAAATGAAATTGATAAAAACAAGGCAAAGAGGATGGCAATAGATTCAATATCTGCAATATTGCAGATGGGTGAAAAAGAACAGGGAAAGATAAGAGAGTTGATGCACAACTTCTTTTATAGGGGGCCAAAATTAAAAGAGGTAACGACTTTCCTTATTGAAGAGCTACCATATGGTAAGAAGAGTGTTGGATATGGGATTGAGGAATTCATAGTTGATGGTGTTTTAATATTAAAAACAAAGTTAATAAAGAGGAAGCTTGTTAGGTTAATGGAAATAAGGAAGATGAGGGGGAATGAAATAAACATTGGTGAAATACCGTTTA
>JBMFKU010000062.1:0-659 GCA_049971805.1 Caldisphaera sp. | reverse complement strand
CAAGGAATATTTCCCATTTTTTTGTTCTTTTATTAATCTTAATTACAACATTGTAATAATTTTCCTTAAGAATTTTATGCTTTAGATATTTTAAAAGAACTTTTTCAGATGCTGTTTTCTTGTGATCATCTTTTAGTTTATTGTTAATTTCTCTACAGAAATGATCAAATACAAGAAAATATGGAATTTCTCTGTGGTCTGAAGGCTGGCTATTAATATAGTTATTAAAATATATATCAATTTTCCGATTAATATAATTTCTCCTGGAATACGTGTAGTTTGTCACTTTCCTTCTTTTTTTATTTTCTATTTGACTTTTCATTGAATATTCATAACATATATTTTATTGAAATATATGATTTTTTTTATGATGGAATATATCACTGTGTACCTTCCTGGGGATATCTCAAAAAAGCTGAAAAAAATGGCAAAAGAGCACGAAATAAGCATATCAAGATGTGTGCGTCAAGCTATTTTAAAATATATGGAGGAGAAAAAATGACCGTTAATATAAAACAGTTAAAATTAAATTACATAAACAAATACCCCAATTCAATACTGGCACATGTTTTATCAATGGAGCAGGATGAAATAGCCGCAGAAGATTTTCTTGCAAAAGTAAGCACGTGGCTCACAATTTTAAATGCGGAAAAAAGAGG
>JBMFKU010000061.1:0-683 GCA_049971805.1 Caldisphaera sp. | reverse complement strand
AAATGTTTTTCTATTTTTTAATTTCTTCTTTAGCTAAATCACCAATTATCTTTATTCCTTTCCTTAGCTTCTCAATGCTTGGATAGCTAAAGTTTATTCTCATAGCATTTGATCCGCTACCATCTGCAAAGAAGTTCTTTCCTGGTACATATGCAACACCTCTATTTACAGCTTTATTTAGCATGCTTGTTGTATCTACTTCCTTTGGTAGATAAATAAAGGCAAACAAACCTCCTTTTGGCTTATAATACTCAGATCCCTTTGGTAGATATTCTTCCAATGCTTCCATTAATGCATCCCTCTTTGATCTATAAACCTTCCTAGCATTTTCTATTGTTTCATCAACAACCCCTTCCTTTATTGCATACATTGCAATGTATTGAGATAATGTAGATGTATTTATAGCAGAAATAGTTATTAATGATTCTATAGCATCAACTATTTTATTGTTCCCAACTATATATCCAAGCCTTAAGCCTGGCGCTAAAATTTTGCTAAATGTACCCATATAAATTACTCTACCTTCTGTATCTAATGTTTTCAAGTTAGTAAAATGCTTATCTGTATCAAATACGAAGAATCCATAAGGATCGTCTTCAACTATTAATAAATCATATTTATTTGCTACCTCTATCAATTCCTTCCTTCTGTCATCATTCATAATAACTCCTGTTGGATTATGG
>JBMFKU010000060.1:0-828 GCA_049971805.1 Caldisphaera sp. | reverse complement strand
TATCTTATGATGATTCTTTAGTTATTAGGACATCAGGAATTTTTAGGCATAAAGGGTTTATACCATTTGCTTTTTTAAGATTAATGAATGAAAAAGAAATAAATGCTTACAAAGGCTACTATAGTCCTATATCAGCTAAAAAATTAGCTGAAGCAATTGTTAAATTAACAGAAAAAAGAAAAACTGGTATAATAAATGTAGCAGGGGAAAGAATTTCCAGATATGATTTAACAATAGAAATAGCAAAACTTTTAAACAAAAATCCTATTATAAAAGAAGTAGATAATGTTCCTAGTTGGATAGCAAAAAGACCATATGATTCATCGTTAGATATAAGCAAGGCTAAAGCAATATTGGATTTTGATTTTTATAGTTTGAAAGAAAATTTAAAATATGTGGTGATAAAATAATGCAAGCAGTTGTTCTTCATGGTGGCCAAGGGACACGACTGAGACCTTTAACGCATACAGGACCTAAACAATTAATAAAAATAGCTGGAAAACCTATTTCACAATGGGTTTTAGAGCAAATAAGAGATTCTGGAATAAAAGATGTAATTATAATTTTAGGAGATAACAATCCTCAAAGGGTTATAGAATACTACGGCGATGGTTCTAAATTAAACATAAACATAAAATATGTTTATCAAGGTAAAGCTAGAGGTATTGCAGATGCGGTTTATAAAGTAAAAAATCTCGTTAATGATAGGTTTATTGTTTATTTAGGAGATAATATTATTCCTTATGATTTAAAGGATTTAGTTAAATTTAAAGGGGATGCATCAATCATGCTAGCTAAAGTAAATGAACCACAAAGATTTGGCGTTGC
>JBMFKU010000059.1:0-1086 GCA_049971805.1 Caldisphaera sp. | reverse complement strand
CAGTTTATACATTTAAGATTAGACCAGATTTAAAAGCTGCTAATGGCGATCCTATCACAGCATACGATGTATGGTATAGTATAACCAGAGGTATGTTGTGCGCTGGTGGTATACCAGC
This sequence comes from Caldisphaera sp., assembly GCA_049971805.1. GTDB lineage: Archaea > Thermoproteota > Thermoprotei_A > Sulfolobales > Acidilobaceae > Caldisphaera. The sequence goes on along the minus strand of JBMFKU010000059.1, from coordinate 968 downwards.
AACTGGAGATTGGTTAGTAACCCAATATTTGATACCAAATTATACCCCATATACATCTGTTGTTACTTCCCCAAGCGATTCATTGGCTGCTAAAGAAATTATACAAGCTATTACCTATGATAATGCAACAAATACAGTTACCTTCCATTTGGTGGAACCAGTTACACCAACTTTATTCTTTATGGCTCTTTCGCATACATTGGGTGGGGGAGCTGTTTTTGATGCAAAATGGCTAGAAAGCGTTGGCGATGGAATAAATCTAACAGGATTATATAATAATAATTATACAGAACTGGCAGAATCATTCTATTCCTATGAGCAAACATGTAATGAAGGCAATTACAATTTAGAGGTACAGAATGATCCAATGTCAACAGGGCCATATAAAATTTCCTCATATACTCCAGGAGAAAGCGTTGTTTTAGTGCCTAATCCATATTGGCCATCAAATGTTTCAAATATACCAAAACCAAATGATACCGTTGTTATTTATTGGGTAAAAGATCCCGGAACAGCATATGAAATGTATTTATCAGGACAAGCAGATATAGTTGTAGGACTACCAAGCAACTATATACCATTACTAGAAAGTATGGAAAGCAATGGCGAAACTAATCTTTATACATTTCCAACAACAGCTGAGTATTTCTTCGTATTTACATTGGATGCTAATACGCAATTATTAAAACAAATAAATCCGAGCTATAATATTCCAAGCTATTATTTTGCAAATCCATTAGTTAGAAAAGCTTTTGCATATGCTTTTAACTATACAGAATACATAAATGATATAGTAGGCAATGAAAAATATCACTTTGATTTTGGTAACAGCTATTGTGGTGCCATTGTAAAAGGTTTAAATATATACATACCATCCAGTAATTTAACTAATTGCCCAACATTTAACTTGACATATGCTAAACAATTAATGGAAGAATCAGGTTTCTATAATATAAGCGTTAACTTCC
>JBMFKU010000058.1:0-1498 GCA_049971805.1 Caldisphaera sp. | reverse complement strand
TACCAGAAATAGTTTTAAATGATTTAAATGTAGTGCCTTATAATTCAACTCAACCATTTACGTTAATGATAGATGGTCAAAGTTTCAAATTCCCAGGAATAGCTCCAGTAAGTGCTGGGGAATTAACAGTACAAATAATAGGAGCAAATGCAAGTGCTAAGTATTATACATTATATTTGCAGAACGGCCAAACTTATTCTCCGTCTACGGTGGTTCAATTCTTAGTAGGTAATGTTACATTAACTAATGGTTATGGCGTCATTAATAATGTAAAAGTGCCAAATGCAAACGGATCTGCAGTACTTTATGCAAATATAACTTCGTTTAGTAAGACTGGAGTTCAATATTCATCACCAATCAATAATGTTTCAGTAGGCACAGCTTATGAAGTAATAGTTGGAAAGATGCCAATTTATGCAGCTTACGGAGCAAATGTTGTTTCAGGTTTAGATAATACAACCTTCTTGGTCTTACAAAATGTACCAATAACAGTGGTAGGATGGGGATTCGTACCTTCTACAGCTAAACCAGGTCTAGTATTTAGTGTAAATGGAGTTGGATACAATGTGTCAGCTATAGTAAATGGTTTTGCTGAAGGAACTATATATGCGAATGCAACATATGGATTCTTACAAACCGGTAAATTCTATAATGTAACATTATTATCTAAGAATGTAGAAGTATATGACCAAGTAAGCCCAGCAGTTCAAGAACAGTTATACTTCATAAATGAAATAGTAGTGCCTGTGCAAGTGATATTCTCAGGCTCGACAGTATCAGTTGGAGAACCTTACGTAGCATATGTTGTCAACCCATTATTAACATTACAAACATACAACTCTCAATTAGCATCTTACACATATTTATTTGCTATGGGTCCAAGTCATACAACTGCATTTGTCTATAATGGAAATGTGCTATCAGGAAAAGTGATGCCAGCAAATAGTTTAGTGCCAACACCTCCAACTATGAGTTCATTCTTAGTATGGCCTCCAATGGTATCACAAGGTCAATTGATATTCGATTACAACGTATCGTTAATATATTTACCATGGCCTTCTGTATCAGCTAATGCATATGGTATGGGAGAAGCTGGAATAGTATCAAATTCATCATTAGTTACTGCATCATCGTTAGCAAGTTCATTAAGCTCTGCTGTATCATCTGTTGAAAGCAATGTTACATCACAACTCTCATCATTAAGCAGCACTTTAGCAACATTATCTGTAACAGTATCATCAATAAACAGTGGGGTTGGATCTTTGCAAACAACAGTATCATCACTAGCAAACCAAGTAGCAACTTTAGAATCAACGGTCAATAGCGTATCTTCTACCGTTGGAAGCATAAACTCAACCGTTACATCATTAAGCAGCACAGTCTCATCAGATTACACTGCAATGTCCAAGATGTTATCTAATGTTAACTCAACACTCTCATCATTAAGCAGCACAGTCTCATCACTAAGTTCCACAGTCTCATCACTCAGCTCAACCGT
>JBMFKU010000057.1:0-2042 GCA_049971805.1 Caldisphaera sp. | reverse complement strand
ATAAAATAAGTACAACGGTACCTAATATAATTTAGTAATAAAAATATCTTTTAACATGTTTTATAAATATTTTATATATTCATAAAAACATTGAATATTTAAGTTTGTTTTTTACAATAGTTTAGCTGAGAGAAGAATAGGTGATAGGTTTGTCAGATGTTATAGATACAATAGCAAGAAGAAAAATTATTAAGGACCCAGACACAATATTATCATTGATACCCGATAACTCTGTAGTTGCATTTTCTGGTTTTAATATGATTACTGCACCTGAATTTCTTATAGAAAGATTATATAAGTTATATTTAAAAACTGGTCATCCAAGAAACCTATTTTTAATTAGCGATACATTTCCTGGAGCACCCGGTAGAGGATTAGATACAGTTGCTAAGATGATTTATGAGAAAAAAGATAAAGGCTTCATAAGCGGTACATTATTCCCATTTTATGGATGGAGTCAATCTTTGCAAAAAATGGTAATGGAAGAATGGTTCGATGCATATGCATGGAGCATAGGAATTATGGCATATTGGTTTAGAGAAGTAGGAAGTGGAAGACCAGGAGTAATAACTAAGGTTGGATTATATACTACAGCAGACCCTAGACTCGATGCAACAGCATTAAATGAAAAAGCTAAGAAAATGAAAAGAGTAAAAGTACAATTAATAGATATCGATGGCCAAGAATATTTGCTATATACTGCTCCTAAACCCGACTTTGGGATAATTAGGGGAACAACAGCTGATGAGATGGGAAACTTATCTCTGGAGGATGAAGCAGCCTATGGAACAGTATTAAATATAGCTCAAACAGTTAAAGCTATGCCAAAGAAAGGAACAGTGATTGCTCAAGTATTAAGAATTGCAAGATATGGTACTCTTAGTCCCAAAGAAGTCAACGTACCAGGTCCTTTAATAGATTACATAGTAGTATCTCCAAGAGAAAACCACTGGCAGAGCGCAAGCTTTGATTACGATCCGGCTGTTGCAGGGAGGATAATACCACCATCTATTAGAGAAAGCCTAACATCGATAGAATTAAACCATAGAAAAATTATAGCAAGAAAAGTTTTGTTGGAACTACTTAATTTATTAAAGAAATATGGAAGGCAAATAATCGTTAATTTAGGTGTAGGTATACCTGCTACAGTTGCAGATGTTGCAGTTGAAGAAGAAGTTCAAGATCTAATAGTATTAACAGTAGAATCAGGCACATGGGGCGGCAAACCTTTATACGGAGCAGATTTTGGAGCTTCTATAGGACCCTTTGCAGTTATATCAATACCTGACCAATTTACAATGTATGAGGGAGGTATTATTGATGCTGCAAGCCTAGGATTCATGCAGGTTGATAAACATGGGAGCGTAAATTCCTTTATAATGCCATCGAGGGTTCCAGGACCTGGTGGTTTTCCAGCTATAGCAGCGGGTTCTCCTCAAATATATTTTGCTGGCGAGTTTACTGCAGGTGACAAAAAAATAGTTGAAGTCCAAGATGGAAAATTAAACATTATTAAAGATGGAGATGTAATAAAATTTGTTAACAATGTATACAAGGTTGGTTGTTCAGGTAAGGTCTTAGACAGGGCTAAAAAGAATGCCTTGTATATAACAGAAAGAGCGATATTTCAAAAAGTCGAAGATGGAATAGAGCTAATGGAAATTGCTCCTGGAGTAGATTTAGAAAAAGATATCTTAAATAAAATGGAATTTAAACCAGTAATAAAGAAAGAACCAGAAATAATGGACAAAAGAATATTTATGCATAAAAGAATGGGAATTAAGGATGAGGCATTAGAATTTATAAAAAGATAACTTTATTTATCATATATGGAAAGATTAAGAAAGGTGAAAGAAATGCCTATTGAAGTTGAGAGCCTAGATGAACTGAGTAAATTTGCATCAAAAGCTATAGAATGTAGAGTCAAAAGAAATGATAAAAACAATGAAGCCAAAATTAAAGTTAGGACAAGGAAATATCTTTATACATTTAAAACTAGTCTGGATAAGGTAGATGAAATATTAACTAAATTAAATTGCAAA
>JBMFKU010000056.1:0-3765 GCA_049971805.1 Caldisphaera sp. | reverse complement strand
GCAACAAGAATTATTGACCCTCTGTATACACCTTGAAATATATTGTCTAAGCCCTTTATTCCAAGCATTGTTTTTTGGATAGACAATTCTGACCACTTTTAGCACTTTAATTCAAACAGAAGTTTATTAAAACAAAATTATAAATTTTATGCATCTAGAATTCTATATATAGAAATTTTCTTATATTAATGAACCTTTTTATTGATAGCCTCTTTAAAAGGTTCTTCATTACCTTTTTTTAAGGAATCTATAATAAAATCTATTTTAGATGAATCAATAATTAATGCTCTAGCTATTATCTTAAAAATAAACTTTGCTGCATCTACAGAAGAAGATTTTCTAATCAAATCAAAAGCTATTACTGGATTTTCTACAACTAAAGCCTTAAAAGGTTTTTTATAAATATAATATGAATCATGATTTAAATTAACATAAAGACCTAAAGCTATTCTTTTCAGAGTCTCATCGATAAGCTCTTCAATATTTTTAGACAAATGTTCCACCTATATATTTAATAATTTTTTAAACCCCCTCGTTTGTTATTATAGGATTTGGTTTAAAAATTAATTTAATCAAATTATAGTTAAAGAACCAAATTGACTATATCTTGGAAATTGTTTGGCAATGATTTCTTCTTAGAAGAAAAATCATCATAAACCCTTTCTAAGAACTCCAATAATATGGGGCAATTATCAAATCTGCCATCTCTATCACATTTTCCATGTTGATTTTTCATAGTTAACCTCAAAAAACATTGTGCTGTTTTTTTATCGAAATATGGGCAGAGCTTGTGTTGGGCTTTTGCACTTTTTATCATTTTTAGCATCCATTTTTTCTTGCCATCTTGATCATTTGTTTGCTTTGCTTCATCCATTTTTATCCCCTGGTTTTAATTAAAATGGGGGATAATAACTTATTATCTTTAAAGGATTATAACATATGCTAATGAAACTACAAACATTATTATCCACAATATTAAATCTAACCTAATTATTTTTTCTCCATCTAGTGGGGGTATTGGCAACAGATTAAACAATGATATATAGGCATTTATCCATCCTATTCCCATAATAAAACTTTTTATAAGAAAGCTTCCACCTATGAAGAAAGATGCTATGAATAAAATTGTTGCTATAACTATGTTTGTTAAAGGTCCTGCAACAACAGAATATAAAACACCCTTTCTGCTCACTGGCCCAAAAGTCCATGTCTTTACATAACCTGGCATAAGAAGCTTTATTGGTAAAACAGAGGAAACCAACGTAATTAAAACACCCAATAGATTTGCTGTGTATCTAGAGGCCATATGATATCTTCTAGAAACAAACCTATGCATATACTCATGAGAAATAAAACCAATTAATATGCCTATAAATATTGGAGAATAATAATAATTTTTGTTTAAAATTTGCCATCCCCCTAACGCCACAACTATAGATAATATTCCTATAAGCCAAGATAAAGGTTCACTTATTTCTGTAAATAATACTACCCTCCATGATCTCCTTTCCAACTTCAATCCCTTATTATTTTTAGGAGTAATTATTAAAAAGCTTATTTTATTTGCATTTTTAACTTTGCTCGTTAGTTTAAATGTTGGTGCATTAGCTTGACAGAAAGAGCACTAATATATGGTAGATTCCAGCCATTTCATCTAGGTCATTTAAGCCTAGTAAAATGGTTATTTAATCAAGGATTTGATGAGATTGCCATATTAGTTGGAATGGCCTCAGAAAACTACACACCAAACAATCCTTTTACAGCGGGAGAAAGAATTGAAATGGCAAGGCTTTCATTAAAAGACAGCGGTATTGGATTAGATAAAATAATAACGGCAACAATACCGACCCTTGAGATAAGCATAGGGTGCGCATATTATGTATTATCCTATATACCTAAAGTAAAGGCATTATTAACAAGGAATCCTGTAATAAGCAAGGCATTTGCAGATGCTGGTATTGAGGTGATAACGCCCCCAATATTTAATAGAGATGAGTGGAGAGGGAAAAGAATAAGAGAACTAATGTCAAAGGGAGATGAAAAATGGAAGAAATTGGTAACCCCCTCTGTTGTAAGATATATAGAAGAGATCGGAGGCGTTGATAGGGTAAAAAAGATCAATTCTGAAGACTAGCCTTTAAACACTGATATCTTTGAAGTAGAATAAATTTATTATCAAGATATTTTATATCTCAAAATACCAGCTATCCCTCCAAATGTTTTATAAAACCAATCAGCTTCAGGTAAGCTACTGGGCAAAATTATAATTTTTGCGCCTGATTTTTCTGCTTCTTCCTTCCATTTTTCTATATCATTTACTTCTTCATGTAATAACAGTATCGATACCATACCCATTTCTAAAGATCTTTTAACATCATCTTCTCCATAAACTACCAAACCCGTATTTCTAGCTAGATGTGATTTAAAGGTTTCTAAAGCATCATTTGCTTCTCTATATATAGCAAATTGAACTACATCTTGGGCTTTCATAACTACTTCTCTAAGGCCTTGTTCTCCTTGATATGCAACGTCTACCAGCTCTTTATTAATTAATTGTTGAATTCTGTAATCCAAATAGCTTCCCTTCACAAAATCTTCTTTAGCATAGCCAGGACCTGCAATAATAACAGCTTTTAGCTTTCCCATTTCTAAATAAGGTAAAAAGTAATTAGTAACTCTTTCTCCCAATCTTTTTAAAAATTCATCAACCATTTGCTCTATTATTCTATCAATTCTTCGCTGACTTTGCCCTCCCATCATATGCTTTCCAGGTATGTAATCCTCTACCTCATCCAAAACTTCTAATCTCGACCCCTTTAAAATACCGATGGTCGCTTGATCCCTTTCCACAATTACTATACCAACAACATCTTCGCTTTGAACCATTTCTTCTAGTATTTCTAACACAAATTTTTTATCAGTCCTGTAATAAAATACAGGCACTTTTTCTGGGGGGCTAAACATATCACATATAAAGTCTCCTGTTTCCATATTTTCTCCACAAAATGCAACCAATCCATTAGGAGGTATCTTTTGCAACTTAGAAACTCTATCCATAGCTGCTGAAACAGCCCTCTTAACTGCCTGTCTTGTCCTCTTTAATTTTATGTTATCGCTTATAGAAAGCTCATCTCTTAATAATTGTAGCACATCTCCTATGGGCCTACCAGGAGGAACATAAAGACTTAGCAAAACAGTTGCTGGAGCATTCCATTCTCTTAATTCTTTTAATACTTGAGCTAATTGTTTTTTGTCTATTAGCAATTTTTCTTCTAGGCTTGACATCTTTATCCCCCCACGTTTTGGTTAACAGGAATAGATATATCTATTAATACTAGTTATGCATATAAAAACAAGATAAAATTTACATGGTTATTTTTTGTTTATCTGAGCTATTTTGACATATTATTTGGGAAATGGCTATTACAGAAGAAATTATTGGCCTTAAGTTTAAGTAAATTGGATCCTTTTCATTTGAGTTTCTCATTAAAATGCTTGCCTTATCGGCCAAAGAACAGGCTTCAATGCTTTGCGTTAATATATGTCCCTTTTTATCATCATACAGCATTTTTTGAATATCTATAACTAATCCCTCTAAAATAGCTTTCCATTGTCTAACCAGAATTAAGCTATCTGTATTATTACCTTTATCTAATATTCTTTTCTCTGATCTATCGAGCCCGTTTATATATTTTATTAATTCTACCTCTACCCCTTCAAGCTCTTCAAGAGACAAGAATCTTCCTCCTCCTTTCTATCACTTTG
>JBMFKU010000055.1:0-4075 GCA_049971805.1 Caldisphaera sp. | reverse complement strand
TTAAACCTTTCTTATCCTCCTTCAGCCTTAAACCGACGTCACTAACTTCTATTACCTTTACATCGTTAAAAGTTCTCTTAATCCACTCCCTTAAAGCTTTTAATTGAGTCTCTAAATAGACCTTTTGAGAGGTTGATAAAACCCTTGCATATATCGCAACTTGCCTGTCTCTTCCACTACTGCTCAGTAACTTCTCGACTTCACTGTATGGGATCTTCCACCTACCATTAATTTCAACAGTCCTGATCTTTCCTTGTCTAATCCACTTGATGACCCCACTCCTGCTCATTCCAAATATTTTGGCAACCTCGCTTTGCGTTAGGTACCTCTTCACGGTTTTCCACAATAGAAGTAATTGGAAGTATTTAAAAGTTATGCAGAGGTGCTATGGTCTATATGCCTAGAGGTTACGAGAGTAATTTAATAAGCCGTGTAGCTAAATATAAGGTAATGGGGCCCGGGGGGTTTCCATGGCCCGGATAGCTCAGCTGGTTAGAGCGCTCGGCTGTGGACCGAGAAGTCCCGGGTTCGAATCCCGGTCCGGGCCCTTGTTTATAATTTAGGAAATAAGTTTTAGAACTAAATAAATTGGCTTCAATATAAACCTTTTTTCTTTGGCAAGCTTGTGAAAGATTTAAGACCTTTGTTATAGAGTAATAATTAATGGGGGAAATAGTGGGAAACTACTTAAATGAAATGGTTGTAAAGCTTGTTATTAAAATAGAGAAATTGTATTTTGAGATTCCCTCATCTATAGAAAATAAAAGCCTTGAAAACTCTTTAAGCCAGCTTTCATCTCTATTAGAATATAATATAAATAGATCAAACTATTTAATAAAAAGACCATATACAGGTTTAAATTATGAAGCATTAATGTTATCAGACCTGTGCAAAGCATTAAGAATTAGAATGGAACAAACAAAGACAGTAAATATATCTGGAATTGATTATCTAAGAAAAAGGCTTGAGGAATTTTTAGCTGAGGTCAGAGAATCTCTTGGATACAATCCGAATATTCCGTTAATATACAATGAAGGTTTTAAACCAGATGTAAAAATTTAAGATTTATTAAAAACATTTAATATTGCCGAGGCTATGATGTTATATGAGGGTCAACTGATTTTTGATGATAGTTGGAACTGCAGAGGCCTCGGTGGTTAAAATGAAAAAGGTAGGTATCGTTGGGATAGGGAATGTTGGAAAAAGGGCTTCTTTTTTATTAAAAAGGGAAGGATATGATATTATTTTGCTGGATTCTGATGAAGAAAAATTAAAATCGTTTTCAAAGGAAATAAATTCTGCATATAAAAAAGTTGATGTACTTGATAAAAATAGTTTATCTTCTTTAGGCAATTTAGATTTGGTGGTAACTTCATTACCTGGCAGCATTGCCCATGATGCAGTAAAAAACTTTGTTTCATTAGGTTTTAATGTTGCAGATGTCTCATTCTTCCCTGAAGATCCAATTGATATAAATGATATCGCAACAGAAAACAATGTAACTGTTATTCTAGATGCAGGCGTAGCACCAGGTTTATCCAACATGTTAATTTCTTATGGAAAATATAAGCTAGGTAATTTAACAGGAGGAAGAATATATGTTGGCGGTATAACTGAAAAGCCGGATCCGCCATTAGGATTAGTTATAACTTGGAATGCCATGGATTTAATAGATGAGTATAGGAGGCATGCCAGATTAATAAATAATAAAAAAATTGTAACATTTGATCCATTATCTTCAGAAATAGGTAAAATATATGTTAATGGTTTGGGAGAGTTGGAATATTTTCCAACAGATGGATTAAGATCTCTTTTAAAAACTTATTCTGATTTAGACTTTTTAGCTGAATATACATTGAGATGGCCTGGTCATGTAGATTTTATGAAAGGCCTTAAAAAAATTGGTCTGTTAGATCATAAAAAAATCGTTGTAAAAGGAAAAGAAGTATTTGCTGATGAATTTTTTTCAAGTCTTTTAGGTCAAAATAGATATAGCTTTAAAGACATAGTTGTTTTAATTGTTGAAGCATTTTATGATAAGAAATTTATTAGGTTTACACAAATAGTTAAACCAGATAGTTTGTGGTCTGGCATGTCAAGAGTTACTGGAAGCTTTTTAGCTTATGTTTCTATGGAATTTTTGCAAAATAAATTAAAGGGTAGAGGGATAATTTATCCTGAGAATTTAAGTGAGGATTTATTAAAAGATATAATTAATAAAATGGAAAATGATGGAATGCCTATAATAGAAGAGGAAATTAATAAAATTAAGTAAAATTCTCTAGCCCTTCATCTTCATAACCTTTTTCGTTTTTTATTTCTTCAGCTTCTTTGTTCCTATTAAAGAATTCCATTATTTTAGAAGCTACATTGGGTCCAATGCCATTTACCTTTAATAATTTCTTGGGATTAGCTATGGCTAGATCTATTAGATTCTTATAGCCAGCATTATAGAGTCTCCTAGCCCTTACTCTACCTATTTCTGGTATGGTAACTAATTGCAATAATTCTGGCTTGACTCCATTTTCTATTCTTTTTTCTATAATTTTAAAATCGCTCACAACTTCTTGGGGTAATCCCATAACTTCTATTACTTCAGCGAGAGATTTGCTTATCCATGATGCGCTATCTATTAATGATGCTATATCACCTGGACCAATATTGTAGTTTTCAGTAATTTTATCTTCTGCAACTTCATTTATCCAGTCCTTTAGGGCATACATGGTTTTTATTAACTCCATTTCTTCGGGCCCCATCCAATCAATAATATCAATTAATTCTGGTGAATCTTCTAAAATTCTGTCAGCCAGCTTATCTTCTTCTGATCTGCTAACTATTAGAGTGTTTATATCTGGCATAGAAGAAATTATATATAGGATAATTGTTTCAGAAAATTTATTATTTTTTATTTTACTAATTATATTTTTTAAAATTGGCACGCTCTCAGGGTTTAAATATGTCTTTGATACCGTATAACCAAGGTTTGTTGCAAATAAGGAATTTAAAGAATTATCATTATTTTTATTTTCTACAAGTCCCCATTCTATTAGTTGCTTAATTGATGTATTTATTAACTTTGAGATCGTCTTTTCTCCTTTTTGAATAAAATAAAGGGTTTTCTTGTGCAATTCTATTAATGTATTTTTATCATTTGCTATGCCAGATGCTATGGCGCCTAAAACTGAGTGCCTTAATCCCTTAAGGCCATATAGCTTGCTTTCCAAGCTTTCTATCTTTCCATTTATAAATTCATTTTCCAAATCCTCTATATCATCTGACTTGGCAGATACGATTATTGCTTCTCCATAAGGGTCTAATCCTGGCCTACCAGCTCTACCGGCTAATTGCTTATATTCAGATACCTTAATTGGGGATTTAAATCCCCTTTCATATCTATAATACTCATCTATTATAACCCTTCTGGCAGGCAGATTAACGCCTGCTGCTAGTGTTGGTGTGGCAAATATTGCAGTTAATGCATTATTTGCAAATGCTTCCTCTATTAAGCTTCTTTGCTGATTAGATAGACCTGCATGATGATACGAGACTCCTTTTAAAATCAGTTGAGAGAGTTCCTCTCTTAAGCTTCTAGGTCCATTTGTTTGGAGAACCTTTTTTGCATAAGTTTTTGCAAGTTCTCTGTTATAGTTTAGATGTTCGCTATATTTTATTGCATTTTTAGCTAGTGCAACAGCCCTTCTCCTAGATTGAGAAAATATTAGGGCTTGCCCTTTTTCTCTTGATATATCTATTAATAAATCGATGCTCCCTTCCCTAGAAATAACATCTATATCTTTTTCTTTTTCCTTAAAATGTATTACACCATTTTTATAAATGCCTTCAAATAATGGTACAGGTCTCCAGTCCAAGGAAACCAGCCTTGCATTTAGCCATCTAGCTATTTCATCGGAGTTTGGGACAGTGGCACTTAGTGCAACAATTTGTCTGGAGCTTTTATATAATATTTTTGAAACGAGAGTTTCTAGAATTGGTCCTCTCTTTTCATCATCTACATAATGTATCTCATCTATTACAACAGTTCCAATATCATTTAATATTTCAGGGGAATTCCTAA
>JBMFKU010000054.1:0-4253 GCA_049971805.1 Caldisphaera sp. | reverse complement strand
GATATGAGCTTACGACTTTCATTTCTACCATATTACTCACCGATTAGTGGTAAAAATTTTTGGTATAAATGCTTTCAAATCATATTTTTATAAAACTTCCCTTGATTTTCATATCAACAGTATTTTTAATCAATTCCTTTAATGCTTTTTTAACTCTCTTTTCCTTCAAAGACCCTTCAATCTCAACGTAAAAATAATAATTCCATGCTATTTCTTTTAAAGGCCTTGAATAAATCATTGTTAAGTTAATTTTCCTCTTGTAAAATTCCTTTAAAGCCTTGTATAAAGATCCGGGTTTATGCTCAACTATAAAGAAGAGCATTGTCTTTTTTCCCCTTTTGCTAATCTTACTTGATATGATAACAAATCTTGTTATGTTTAATCCATCTTGTATATTATTTTTTAAAATGATTAAATTATATAGATTAGCTGCAAATTTAGAGCATAAGGCAGCTCCTTTTAAATCTTTTGAAGCTAATAAAGCAGCTTTAGATGTGCTTTCAACCTGAATAATTTCCTTGTTTAAATCATTAAGCACATTTCTTGATTCCTGAATTGCATAATAATTAGAATAAATCCTCCTTATTTCCTCTACATTTTTAATCTTCTTGTTTGATGCTAAGACTATATCAATTTTCTTTTCTATTTCGTATTTAACATAAACTTGTTTCTTGAATAAATTATCAAGCGTTTCATTAACTGGTCCTTCCCTGCTGTTTTCTATGGGAACAACTCCTATGCCATTTTTTAAAACTTCGTCGAAAACTTCCGAAATGGTTTGCTTTGAAACAATTTTTACCTTCTTTTTAATTAAGTTACTAAAAAGCAAGGAGACCTCATGGGAATAGCTTCCTTCAGGTCCTAAATAATAAATTCCATTTTACCACCTCTTTTTATAAATTTGAGTGGGTAAATAAATTTTTATTAAAAATTTTTATAGAACATTAATTTTTCTTATAAAATTTGTAGTATAATACAAAAATGATTAAGATTTCCTTTTGATGTCTCATAGCAATATTTCATTATGAAGTGCTTTTTCTTGACTGTTAAAATTTTAACACAGATAGATACGTTTGTATTCATGATAGTTATAGCATTTTATTTTTCCTTACTAACAATAACTTGCTTGAAAATGAGCCTGGTTATTACAAAAATTACAAGGAATTTTATGAAAATACATTAAGGATATGATATACAAATAATGATTTCGATAGATTATAGTAGAATATTTCCTAAACTAGCTCACAATATAAAACCTTATGTTGAATTAAATAATAAAGATATTTCTTAGAATTTATATATTTATTAATTAATAATTTTTAAATATGATAAAAATAAAGACGGGCAACATAGGTTTACGGGTGCAGAAAATAATATAAATACCTTTAAATTTCGTGGGGAAAGTTTTTATATGGATAAGAAATTTAAAGATTTAATAAAGCATAAAGTAGAAAAAGCCATTAAATATGGTTCTAAATTCGATTTTCAGGGTTTGCTTAAAACTTTAATATTTTTAAATTATAAAAAAATTAGGGAAAGCTTTTCCCTACTATGCCTGGATCATGACCTGGTATAATCATATCTCTTTTGGTTATTGATAATGCCTTATATGAGCTTTCGAACCAATCTGAAAGATCAACATGCAGTCCTATTGGCAAGAATGGTAAAGGAGAAGGTTGCAATGTAATTTTGTTACCTGCAAGATCTGTAAATTCTATTGGTTGACGTGGTGGTTTTATGTTAAAATATGTATAGAAATGGTCTGAACTTATAAGATATGTCCCTTTAGTTGTTTCAACTGCTACTCCTTGTAATCCTTTAGTATGGCCTGGTAATGGTATAAGCCTTATACCTGGTAACAATTCATATTCGCCATCAATTAAAGCAAGATCCATTCCGTCTAAGGTATCTATTGGCTTTGGATCGTATGTTGCCTTAGAAGACGGTACCGGATTGTGGGCAAAATCCCACTCTTTTTTTTGCACATAAATCCTTGCATTATCAAAAAGACTTAAAGTAGCAGTATGATCAAAATGCAGATGGGTAATTATTAATGTATCAATATCCTTTGGCTTCAGTCCTATGCTTGAAAGTGCTTCCAGCGTACCTTTTTCTCCTCCACCCTTTGCTGGAAATCCATGAACTAAACCATTTGGACCTGGCGCATCCATACCAGCATCTATTAGTATCTTTTTTTCTGCACCTTCGATATACCATATGAAAACCCCCGTTGTAACAAGAGTTCTCATGTCTCCAAGATAGAATGCTACCCCCATAGGGGCAGATATATAAGCCTGTAAAAGAGGCCTAATCCTATATGCCTGAACCATTACTTCTCACCATTTTTTTTCTTTTTTTCCATCTCCTGAAGTGTCCTCCAATCTATCTTGCCTGCTCCTGTTTTAGGTAGAGAATCAACAAATTCTACAATCCTAGGGTACTTATAGGAGGCTATCCTTTGTTTAACAAAGTCAATAATTTCGTTATCAGTTATTTTACCCTTATATTCTGGTTTAAGTACTACAAATGCCTTTACCTCTTCTCCCACCCTAGAATCTGGTGTTCCTATTACAACAGCTTCTTTTACTGCTGGGTGTTCATATAGCTTTGCCTCAACCTCTGTTGGCCATACTTTATAGCCGGCACGATTTATCATCCTCTTAAGTCTATCCATTATGAAGAAATATCCATCGTTATCCATATAACCTACATCTCCAGTTCTGAAGTATTTCTTGCTATCAATTTCTATAAATGCCTTCTTTGTTTCCTCAGGCTTATTCCAGTACCCCTTAAATATCTCAGGACCATAAATTACTATTTCCCCTATTTCACCTGGATTTAATACCTTTCCTGTTTCTGGATCGATTACAAGTGAATCAACACAGAAATCTGGTATGCCTAACGATCCATACTTTGGATTTTCTGGTGGATTTAAATGGGTCTGAGATATTGTTTCAGAAAGACCATAGCCCTCTATATACTTAACCCCAGTTAATTTTTCCCACCTTTCAGCAACTGCCTTAGGAACTGCCATGCCTCCTCCTCCAGCTACACGCAAACTACTAAGATTCCTTTTGCCCAGTTCGGGGTCTGCCAATATATCGAATACCATGGTAGCTATACTAATCCAATGAGTTACCTTGTATTTTTCAATAGCATCTAGAGCAGTTTTTCTATCCCAACGTGAGAGTAAGACCATAGTGGTTCCGGTATATACTGGAGATAGCAATGAATGAATAAGACCCGTTACATGGAATAATGGTAGAGTTGTAAGATGTATTGCTGAGTGAGAAACTCTTTCCCAATATGCTGCAGAGATGGCATTACTAATTATTGTTGCATGTGTATGGATGCACCCTTTTGGTATACCTGTGCTTCCGGCTGTGTAGGCTATCATAGCTATATCATTATAGCCTACATCAAGCTTAGGTGGGTCAATTTCTGATGAGACCGCTTCACTCCAATTTATAACATCTTTAGGAATTGGAGGAACCTTGGATATCTGCTCAGGTACGCTAAGCTCTGGCCTTTCTGGCAAGTAATCTGTAAGTTTACCAACAACAACTTTTAAGCTAAGCTTTTTCGCTATTGGCTCCAATAACGGGTACAGTTCGCTTGTAGTCAAAACCATGTTGGATCCTGAATCCTTAATTATATACTCTAGTTCTTCCCCACGCAACATTGGATTTACTGGAACAACTACAGCGTTTGCCCTAAGTATTGCAAAATAAGAAATTACCCATTGAGGAGAATTAACCATATATATTGCTACTCTGTCTCCTTTTTTAATCCCACTTTTAAACAAAAAAGTTGCCAATCTGTCTGTTAAATCTTTTACTTCGCTATAATTAATCCTTTTACCATAGAAAATAATTGCAGGCTTATCTGGAAATCTTCTTGCTGATGTATCAAGGAACTCATAAAGGGTAACTCTAGGATAGTCAAGATCCAATGTAAATCCTACTGGATATTGTTTAAACCATGGCCTATCTTTTGGTACACTACATTCCCATACCATGGGGGGACACCAATTATTTTAAGTTATAATTACTTAAATATTTTTTCTAGCATACTGTATTGTATAGAATTATTATATAAATATTTATATTTACCAAAGATATTAAAAAATGGTGACATATTTTGGGTTTAAGAACTCAAGATGAATATATAAACAGCCTAAGAGATGGCAGGGAAGTCTATTATAGAGGTAAAAAAGTTGATGATATAACAAAACACGAGGTTTTAAAATCAAC
>JBMFKU010000053.1:0-4431 GCA_049971805.1 Caldisphaera sp. | reverse complement strand
TAAGAGAGAAATCTCACGCTCCTTTTTCTTTAATTTGGCAACGAGTAGAGGCTTACCTTATATAGTGAAGAATACCCATTTGATGGCTATTCATATCTAATTATTTAAAAAATAAACCTTAAACTTTACCCCCACCTTAAAAGAAGGATTTGCCGTTTAATTTATCGTGAAATAAGAAGAAAAACCTACAATCTAAATTGAAAAAGAGATAAGCAACGTTCTATACCAACATTATCTATTTCTGCTTGTTAACTATCTTTTCTGCTTGCTTTATTGTATTTTTCCAAATTCTCTCATTTATGTTTACTCCACCTGCTGACAACCCTTCTTTAATTTTATTCAAAAATTCAACATAGTTTAGTGATTCCCTCACAGCATTGAGATTTACATTAACGACCTTTCTTGTTACAGGATCTAAAACTCTTATTATTTCCATGGTTTTACCATCATTATTTTTTATTCTATATACATCTAATTGCCTTAAGTTTAGCATTTCTACCAATGTTTTATATTTTGTATAAATTTTATTGCTTCCCGACATTTTAGTTTCACCTTTTAACCTTTTTTATACTGAGGCTCACAATTTAAAATATTTTACTTATTAGGTGTGAGTATGAGTGAAGAAAGTCTTAAGATTACTCTAGACCTTAAAAAGGTAATGCAAGATTTATATAAGCTAAACAAAAAGTATGTTACGTTAAAAGAATTTAGCAAAAATCTTGGAACATCAACAAGATCAGCTGGTAAGATTTTAAAGAAATTAGAGAAAAATGGGTATGTTAAAAGATATTCTTCTTCAGCCTATCTTATTCTTTGGAATACGTCCAAGGAAGAAACTAATCACTATTAAAAATAACCAAAATATTGAAACAAATAAATAAGTATCTGATTTAAATTTAAAAAACGCTATAATACTTAAAATAAAAGCTACAAAGGATAGAGAAGAGGAAATATAAGAAATCGCTTTTAATGCTTTTTTGTCGCTATTTTGTTCCTTCATATCTCTTTACCCTAAACGCCATTCTCCTTCTTTCATAATTAGGTATTCTTTCTATTTTACCCTCTCTAATTAAATTAGACAATATTTTTCTCAAAGCTCTATTATCCCCAAGCCATCCTAAACTATTTTTAATCTCATTAAATGTTAGCTCGCCATTATTTTCAAGCAATTTAAAAATATTTTCTATTATTTGGTCTTCATCCAAGGCTTTTCCCCAAATATAATAATAAAAAGTAATAAATATAAAAGCTATTATTAATAAGTGAAGATTATTTAAAGTTGTTTGTTTTCTTCCTTCAAAATTTCACCAACTATTTCAATTGCTTTTACTAATAAATCTTCATCAATAACCAATGGAGGTGCTATCCTAATTGAAGACACTCCTGAACCTATTACTAGGACACCTTTTTTAAATGACTTTGTTAATATCCTTTCAAGCTCCTTAGATGCTGGCTCCTTGGTTTTCTTATTTTTAACTAGCTCAACTCCTATCATCAGGCCTTTTCCTCTTACGTCACCAACTATTTCAAGCTCTTCCTTTAATTCATTGAAGTATTTAATAACCATTTCTCCTAGTTTAGCTGCTCTATCAGTTAACTTCTCCTCCTTAATAGTATCTATAACTGCACTCATTGCCGCTAGAGCTATCGGATTCCCGCCAAATGTGTTTGCATGACTACCTTTTTTCATTGTATCCATTACTTCACTCTTTCCTACTATTGCTCCTAACGGCAAACCTCCACCAATGGCTTTTGCCAATGCAATAATATCCGGTACTACATTCCAGTTATCTACTGCAAACCACTTTCCAGTTCTTGCTACTCCTGATTGTACCTCATCATCAACTAATAATATGTTGTATTTAGACGTTAGCTTTCTCAGTCCTGGTAAGAAGTTATCAGGAGGAACTATATAACCTCCTTCTCCTTGTATTGGTTCAACAAACACTGACGAAACTTCTGTTGGTTCTACTAATTTTGTAAAAATCCAATCTTCTATATATCCTAAAACAGCCTCTCCGCATTCCTTAGGCTCCTCTGTTTTGAATGGACAGCGATATGTATATGGATAAGGTACATGAATCACTCCAGGCAGTAATGGAGCATAATGCTCTCTATAATGAGCTTTGCTTGCTGTTAACGATAATGAACCCATTGTTCTTCCATGAAATGCACCTAAAAAAGCTAATATATATTGCCTCTTTCCTTCATGATAATACCTTGATACTTTTAATGCCCCTTCGATACTTTCAGTTCCGCTGTTTGTATAAAATACCTTTCCTTGTTTCATAGGGACAACAGAAAGTAATTTCTCCGCACTAGATACAGCCTCTTCATAGTAAAAATCAGTTAAGGAATAATGCTGTAACTTTTCTGCTTCCTTTTTTATTGCTTCAACAACGTTTGGATGATTATGTCCTAATGCCATAACAGCTATTCCTGCATTCATATCAATGTATTTATTACCATCAACATCCTCCAAAACAGCTCCACGACCCGTCTTTACTACCAAGGGATACCATCTAACATATGATTGCATTAATATTTTTTGATCCTTTTCTATAATATTCCTAGCCTCAGGCCCTGGAGGCTCTACCTTTATATAAGGTACATTTTCCATTTTCCCACCAATCCTTCCATGTATTAATATAGACTGGCAAATTTTATATTTATTGGGGGAAAAAGTGTCTGAAATCGAGTTTGAAGTCATTGAAGAATACTATTTAAATGGAGAACATAGATTTAGGCTTAAAGAAAAGAAGTCTGGCATAATTATTAATATATATGCAGATAACCAAAAAGAAGCAGCCGAAAAAGCTATGAAAATTATTCTTAATACTAAATTAAAAACATAAAATTAAATTATTTTTTTATCATTTATCTGGCTTTTTGATTCTATTGATCTATGAGGCCATATGCTAGAATTTACTATCTCTGACTCATCTCCAATTATAACATTGTTTCCAATATAACTATTTACAATTTTTACGTCTTCACCTATCTTGGTATGTCGTCCAATAATGCTATTTTCAATCAAATTTCCTTTCTTTATATAGCTCCTATCCATAACGATAGATTTTACAATCTTATTATCATTTTCAATTATTGAATAATTATCAATTATAGAATCTATCAAAACAACGTTGTCTTCTATTTTTACATGCCTGCCTATCAGATTTTTACCCTCAAAAGCTATTCTTTTTAGAGCAGCCTTTTCTATTAATTCTATATGAAGATTTTTTGACATTGTACTCCTACCTTGCATCATAACATTTTTATATGATGTCTCTACGTCTAACCTATCCTTAGGCAGGTTGTTCAATAAATAATATGCCGCATCCCTATACATGTCTAATGTACCCACATCAAACCAATAACCTTTGCTTACAAAACCTGTAACCTTATATTTTTTTGAAATCAAATACGGTATAACATCTTTACCAAAATCACCTTTACCTAATTTAATCATATCATTAAATTCTGATGATCTAATAAATCTGATAAAATCCTCTGATAATAGATAAATACCCGTATTGACTAGTCGTGATGGCGCCTCCTCTGGGCTTTTTGGTTTCTCAATAAAGCTTTCTATATTCATATTTTCATCTATTTTTGCTACACCGTATTGCTTTAGCTTTTCCATATCGTCAATTTCTTTTAGAACTATTGTCATAAAAGCATCGCTTGATTCATGAAACTTATAAAGGTTCTGCAAGTCTAAATCTGATACCGTATCACCTTGAACCACCAGCATTTCATCATTTAAATCAAAATAGTCTGCCATTAATTTGATAGAATGGGCATTACCTATGCTTTCCTCATTGGGCTGGTATCTTATCCTCAGCACTTTTCTTTTGTTTTTTATCTTTATCCTAAACCTCTCTCCTAGATGATCAAAAAGGTCTCTATAATTGTAATACCCACTTACCCCGAGAAATACTTCATCGATACCCTTATAAGCCAGTTCAGATAATATATAATCTATAAGAAAATTGTTGAGGAATCTTACCATAGGTTTTGATGTATCTACTGTTAATGGATATAATCTAGTTCCTAGGCCTCCAACAGGAATTAATGCTTTTTTAAGCAAGTCGAACTTTCCCCTTATAAAATATAGTATGGAAAAAGTTTTTAATCCAAATGAAGAAAAGTTCATAATAAATTGAAAAGGCTTAACAAATCTTATGATTAAGATAAAAATTTAACCTTATTTCAACCATTATTAAAAATTAAAAATTTTAACCTTTTAGAACAAAAAACTTAAATTAAAGCTATAACATAACTATAAAGCAGATGACCGAAAAAACTTTCAGAGCAAAGTGCAGTGAAGAAAGTCTGGAGCAGGGAATGGAGGAAATGTTTTTCTATTTTTTAATTTCTTCTTTAGCTAAATCACCAATTATCTTTATTCCTTTCCTTAGCTTCTCAATG
>JBMFKU010000052.1:0-4589 GCA_049971805.1 Caldisphaera sp. | reverse complement strand
AACGTTGTTGCCCCAGGTTTTATTGAGACCAAACTCGGTAAGAGCTATTTTGAATGGCTTGATTCAATAGGTTATAAAGATTCAGAAAAGAATTATCTTGCTATGATACCTAGCAATAGATTAGCAAGTGAAGATGAGGTTTCCTCTTTGGTATCTTATTTAGCAAGTGAAGATTCCAGTGGAATAACAGGACAAGTTATAACTGTTGATGCAGGTGCATCATTAACTCCTGGAAGCGTTTATAAAAATAAATAAAGTTGAGACTTTTATGGCATTTTGGATTTAACTACAATTATGTTCCAGTAGAAGAATTAATTAAACAATTTATTTAATTTTCCTGATATAATTTATAACTTCTGGGGGTAGAAGTTACTTCTGGGGGTAGAAGTGCTATTCGATATAGCTCCTAAGCATGATAGAAAGGATTTTTTTGATAGAGATGAAGAAATAGAAAAGTTAAAGGAATTAAGAACTCCAATAATTTTAGTTTTGGGATTAAGGAGAACTGGTAAGTCATCTATAATAAGGATATCGTTAAATGAATTAAAAGTGCCTTATATTTACCTAGACTTGAGGATGTTTGAAGAAAGGAACTATTTATCTTATAAGGAATTTATATTGGAATTTCAAAATGAAGTATACAAGTTAACTAAGAAGTTTCCTTCTTTAGTCGATTTTTTAAAGGAAATTCAGGGGGTTAAAATTTTCGGCAATGAAATTAAATTTAGCTGGAATAAAAAAGAAAGGGCAAGTTTTTCTTCCATTTTAAATGCTATAGAAAAAATTGGGAAGAAAATAGTTATAGTGATGGACGAAGCGCAAGAACTCATAAAATTAAGAGGTACGAATCTTTTACCATCACTAGCGTATGCATATGATAACATGAAAAATGTAAAAATAATATTGAGCGGATCTGAAATGGGGATGCTATACGATTTTCTAAAAATAGAAGATCCTGATAGTCCTCTATATGGAAGAGCATTTTCAACCATAGAGTTAAAACCTTTTAATAAAGAAGAAACGATAGATTTTCTTAAAAAAGGATTCGAAGAAATCAGGGTTGATTTTAAGGAGTATGAAAAGGTATATGAAAGAATCGGAGGAATTCCGGGGTGGTTGACATATTTTGGCTTTACTTATATGGAAAGAAAAAATTTTGAAGAAAGCTTAAAAATTACGTTAGATTATGCTAAGAAATTGATTATTAAGGAATTCAATAATTTTTTGATTGGAAGGGAAGTTGCTAGAAAAAGGTATGAAACGATTATGAAATTATTGAGCAAATGCAGGAGTTGGAGTGATATTAAAAAAGCATTAGAACTGGAAGAAGGAATTGAAATAAGTGAATCAGAAATTTATAATTACTTAATTCAATTAGTAAAACATTCGTGGATTAAAAAGGAAAATGGAAGTTATTGTGCAAGCGAACCATTAATATCCCAAGCATTTCATACTTTTTGATATGTAAAAAATTTTTAAAATATTAAAACAACTTTTGAAAATGTTAGTTTAATAGTTTAGAGATATTATATAAAAATAAATTTATTTTTAATTATTTGTAGTCAATTAAATGTTGCTTTAATTCCTATTCTGGAAAGGTTAATTAATTTTATATTATATCTATAAATTAAATGAAGTTGGTTTTCGATCCATTTGATTTATATTCAATAAGATATGATGAATGGTACGATAAGCATAGGATTATTTATGAAAATGAGTTGCATGCAGTCAAAATTTCAAAAGAAAATACGAAAAAACCATCTTTGGAAATAGGTGTTGGTAGCGGGAGATTTGCTAAACCTTTAAACATTGATCTGGGAATTGACCCTTCATTATCTTTACTTAAAATAGCTAAGAGCAGAGGAGTAAACGTAATAGAGAGTGTAGGCGAATATTTGCCTTTTTCAAATAATAAATTTAATACAGTTTACATATTGATAACTATTTGTTTTTTAGATGATCCAATAAGGGCCCTTAAAGAAATCAACAGGACATTGAAAAAAGTAGGGTTTATAATAACTGGTTTTGTTCCTAAAGAAAGTAAATGGGGAAAATATTATGAAATACTTAAAGAAAAGGGTAATCCTTTTTATAAATATGCTAATTTTTACACATATAAAGAAGTGATGAATATGCTAGAAGAAACTGGTTATCAATCAGTCGTGGTTAACTCAACATTATTTTATAAACCTGGAAAAGAGGAGGGATTAGATAAAATAATAAAGGGTTATAGTAAAGATGCAGGGTTTATTGTTATAAAAGCTAAAAAATTTAAAAGATCTTATTTGTGTCAATAAAAAGAGAAGGGAAATTTAATGGGTCATAAAGTTTCAATAGGAAGTGGAAAATTAATAATTGAAATAACAGGCCTTGAAATTTTGGGAAGTCTAAGACATAGGATAGAAATACCATTTTCTCATATAAAATCAGTTTCAACTCAAGATCTAAGCTGGGGAGATTTAATGAAGAGCATTAAAATAGTAGGATCTAGAATACCAAGAGAAGTTATAGAAGGCAAATTTTTAGATATGAAAGGTAACAAAATATTTGCTTTGATAAGACACACTAATAAATGAGTAACATTGGAACTAAGTAATGATAGTTATAATAAAGTTATAGTTGAAGTAGATAATAAAGAGGCGTTAGCATCTCAAATAAAGTCTTTTATAGGTCTATGATAATTTTGAATCATCATTAAACTTTTAAAGCAATAAAATTACTCTAAGTGGAGGTGCATGTTCATGCTGCATAATAAAAACACAAGGATTGTAATAAATATGATAATATTCTTAATTGTTGTTATATTACCTTCATTTTTATTATATCCTCTAATAAATAAACAAGAAAGTGCTTATGGAAAGACATAATATTTTCTGTTTTCAATAATAATTGGTGAGCTTCTGGGCTTTACTATATTTTATTTTTTAATTAAGAGAGATGGTATTTCTTTAAGTAATTTGGGATTTAAATTTACAAAGAATTACTTCTTATATTTATTAGGTATAATAATTGCTTGCGTATTTAGGTGTTGAACTGCAGATTACAATTGTTTTCAGATATTTATTTGAATTAAATGGGTTGAAGTTATTAGCAACCATTGCAACTATAGTAGCGGGATTTATGGAAGAAGGAGTTGTGGAAGAAATAGTTTTCAGAGGTTATCTTATAAGTAACAGCAGAAAATGAGTATTATTACGCTTGTTGAGGTTAGAGTGTATAGTAATAACTCATTCATAATGGTTATTGATAATAAGTACCCTGTGAGCGTATGTATTACTAGTATTAGTAGTAATGTGGTTGACTTTGACTTCATGCAGACTATAGTGCTTAATTAGGCATATTTATGACTTCCTCTCTGTCTTAGAAGGCAGGGTTTTTTTGCTGGGAGCTTCTTAAGTTAGCCCTCTGGTAAGGCTTATCATAAAAATCACCTATCCCACCCCAAAGGGGCGAGACCTTAAGTATCTATTGTAACCAAATTTGTAATCAATGAATTAAATATAGAGTTTTGGTACTTAAAATGGCTCATGAATTTTAGCATTATTTATTAAATAAGTAGATGTTTGCATTTGAGTCTAGTGCTATTAAGTATCCATTATCTAGGGCCAGCGCTACTATGCTTTGCCCATTGGTGGAGTAGCTTGATATTATATTACAGTTAGTGGCATTTACGGCGTAAATGTAGCCCGTCATGGTGCCTTCGTAAACTATCTTATTAGTTGACACTATGGGTGGTGCTGTAATTGTGGATAGGGAATCATACCAGGCAACGGTACCGTTAGTGGCGTTTATTGCAATTAGCTCACCACCAGCAGTACCAACATAAGCAACCCCATAGGCAATGGCTGGTGTAGTGGGTGCTGAACCCAAGTTAACAGACCACACTACCTTACCACTCAATGAAACCGCGATCAATGTACCATTATTAAGCGGGACATAAAATAACCCATTACTATAGGCTGAGGGTTCTGAAACAGTATTATTGCCTAAACTCAAGCTCCATAGGTATGACCATTCCCATCACCAAAGGCCATCAATACATAAGGATTCTCCATAACAACTAAAACCACACTAGCACCCACCGTTGGAATAGTAGCCACAGTACCTGAAGTGGATCCTATAAACTCAGTTAAACTAGGCTGCTGCCAAACAGTGTTACCATTCAATGTGTAGGCCGCTATTGAGTCACCACTAGCCCCTATTATCAAACCCCCATAAACAACAACATTATAACAATAATATACTCCAATTTCGGGTTGTGGCAACCACAACCAAGAATCGGTAGAGAGAGAAATAAAGCCGAAATGACAGCCGGTCACTATACCACTCCCAACTATCGGTGCCCCCCAGTTAGAAAAATCATATGCTAATAATTCTCCAGATCCAGGGTTGCTTAGACTAAATTCATCAATCCATCCGGCCGAATATGATGATCCTGAGCTTGAGACAACTATGTACTGCCCAGAGGCTGTTAAGCCCAGGGGTCCTACAGTAGCTCCTTGACTGGTAGCTGGTGAATGGATATCTTCATTAAGGCTTGAAGATGCAATAAGTCAACATCCAGGGGTTTCGTTGGTTGCAGTTATAGC
>JBMFKU010000051.1:0-6234 GCA_049971805.1 Caldisphaera sp. | reverse complement strand
TTAAAAGCTTTGTAATATAAAAGCTCCCAGTTAAGTTAGTCTGTATTTGCTTAAACCATGAATCGTAAGTTAAATCATTAAACTTCGAAGAAAAGCCAACACCAGCATTGTTAACCAATATATCTATTCCACCGTATTTTTTCTTTATGTAATTAACCATGTTCTCTACGTCTTCCTTACTTGATATATCTGCCTTTATCACATCTCCTTGGCCATTTCTTGACTTTATGTAATCAAGTGTTGACTTTGCTTCATCCTCCCTTTTCCTATAGCTTATTATGGTAAAAACGCTTGGAGATGAAAGCCTTATAACTATTGCCCTCCCTATCCCCCTATCTCCTCCAGTAACTAAAGCGACCTTCATTTTAAGCACCGGGGTCATGCAGCTTTTTCCTACATTACCCTTTCGGGTTCAGGTCCCGGATTCCTAATCACGCCCCAATTTTATTCTATTCTAGATCTTAATAGCTTTATTTATAGTCTATAAATATAATAGAATATATTGTCATATATTTTTTAAACAAGGAAAATTTTAAATCTTTAATTTAGCATTTGCATGAACAGATTTTTTAAAAATAGCTTTAAACTTTTATTTTTAATATTAACAAAAGGTGATTATTATGGAAATAAAAAATGTAGCCATAATAGGATCTGGCACAATGGGCCATGGAATTGCAGAGGTTTTTGCAATATATGGATATAATGTAAGAATGGAAGATATTTCTGATGATATCCTAAATGCAGCTCTTAAAGATATAAGAGATTCCCTAATAAAGCTCGAACAAAAGAATTCACTTAATGGTAAGAGTGCAGACGAAGTTATGTCAAAAATAAGCACATTTACTTCTATTGAAAAAGCAGTAAAAGATGCTGATCTTGTTATTGAAGCTGTGCCTGAAATAGAGGATCTCAAAAAGAGGATATTTTCAGAAGTAGAAAAATATGCAAAAAGAGAAACGATAATTGCAAGTAATACATCTAATATCAGAATTACAGATATAGCCAAAAATTTAAAGTATAGAGACCGTATAGCAGGGATGCACTTTTTTAATCCCCCACCCCTAATGAAGCTCGTAGAAGTAATAAAGGCAGAAGAAACATCTGATGATGTTATAGAAACGCTTGTAGAAATTGTTAAAAAAATAGGGAAATACCCATTAAGAGTGATGAAAGACACACCTGGATTTGTAGTTAATAGGATCAATGCACCAGAGAGCTTGCTTTTCTGCCTTTATTTAGATCATAAAGTAGCAAGTCCAGAAGAAATAGATGCATATTTTAAAGCACAAGGACTACCGATGGGACCTTATGAACTAATGGACTATGTAGGTATAGATGTCGTATATGATTCAATGGAATATTTTACAAAGACATTACATAAGGACTATGGCAAATGCAAAACTATAAGAGAACTCTATAAAAATAAACAATTGGGTAAAAAAACAGGTAAAGGATTTTATGACTGGTCTAAAGGAAGACCAACTATAGACCTCAAAAAGGCAACCGATAAAGTTTCAATAATGGATGTTTTGGCATTGGAAATTAATGAGGCCGTTAAACTAATTGAGGAGGGCGTGGCAAATCCTGAAGACATAGAAAATGGAGTAAAATATGGAATGAACAGACCTTATGGACCGATATCTGTTGCAAAAAGCTTTACAAGCATGGAAATAAAATCCAAGCTTGAGGAGCTTTCTAAAAAATATGATTGTGAAGTTTTTGCACCAGCAAATGCGATCAAAAATGGAATGCTAAGGGATGCAATTGAAGGAAGGTTAAAGGGTAAGGAGGAGACAAAGCAAAAAGAAATCACACAGCAAAAAGAAAATCTATTATCGACAGAGCAATTTAAAACCATAAAGATTGAAAAATATTCTAATAAAATTGCAAAAATAATCTTGAACAGACCAAAATACAACCTTATCAATGGAGAACTTTTAGAAGAAATGGAGAAGGCTATAAAGACCATGTGGAATGACCCTGAAATCAATGTAGTAATAATTACTGGAGAAGGAAATGTACTTTCAGCGGGTGCGGATTTAAATGAGTTCGTAGGAAGTAGCTTCCAATTTCTTGAAAACTCAAGGAAAGGTGAAAGGGTGTTCCAGCTACTTTCAGAGATACCAAAGTTAACCATAGCTGTTATGAAAGGCTTTGCATTGGGAGGTGGATTTGAAATGTCATTAGCATGCGATCTTAGAGTTGGAACAGAGGATGTGCAAATAGGTTTCCCAGAAGTTACGCTTGGTCTTGTTCCAGGATGGGGAGGAACACAAAGATTATCAAGAATAGTGGGCCTGGGAAAGGCTATGGAGCTAATAGTAACTAGTGAAAGGATAAACGGAAAGGAGGCATTTTCTCTTGGAATATTGAACAGGATTTATAAAAATCCAGACGAAGAAGTTATTGAACTTGCCAAATCAATATCAGAAAAATCAGCACCTATTGCAGTAGCAATGACAAAAAGACTTTTAAATAAAGGAGCTCAGGTACCCATTGATGTTGGCCTTGAAATGGAATCCTTTGCCAACGGTGTATTGTTTTCAACAGAAGACTTAAAGGAAGGAGTTATGGCATTTCTTCAAAAGAGGAAGGCAGAATTTAAAGGTAGGTGAAAAATTTGGAAGAAGTTTATCTTGTAGACTATTTAAGGACTGCATTTTCAAGATCTAGGCCAAAAGAACCAGATAGAGATGTGTTTAACTCAATAAGGATGGATGAAGCAGAGGCTATGCTTATAAAAGAACTAGTAAACAGGAACAAGATAAATCCATTAGAGATAGGAGACGTGATAACAGGTTGTGCCCTTCAAGTTGGTGAAAATTGGCTATACGGGGGCCGCCATCCAATATTTCTTGCAGGATTACCTGTTGAGGTACCAGCTATGGGTGTAGATAGGCAATGCGCATCTTCAATGACTGCAATAGCCATTGGATCCATGGAGATAATGACAGGTAATTCAAAAATAGTAATGGCAGGAGGTATGGAGCATATGACACACGTACCGATGGGTGAAAACCCTCATGTTGAAATAAACCACAAACTGTTATTTAAACCAGAATATGCAAAATACCAGCTAAACATAGGTTACAGCATGGGGTTAACTGCTGAAAAATTAGCAGAAGTCTCTGAGATAACAAAGGATGAAATGGACGATTTTTCCTTAAGGAGCCATAAATTGGCAGCAGAGGCTTTAAATAATAACTGGTTTAAGGGAGAAATTTTACCTTTGCAGGTTGAAAACAAAGGGAAATTAATAACTGTTGATACAGATCAAAGCATAAGGCCAGACACAACACTAGAGCAGATTAAAAAACTTCCCCCTGCTTTTAAACCTGATGGAATAATAACTGCTGGAAATTCTTCACCACTAAATGCTGGTGCATCAATGACAATGCTAATGAATGAAAAAACGATGAACGAATATGGTCTAAAGCCTATGGCAAGAATCGTTTCCATGGGCTGGGCAGCCGTTGATCCTAGCATAATGGGAGAAGGTCCTGTTCCTGCATCTAAAAAGGCTTTAGAAAAGGCCAAGATGAAGGTCGATGACATAGACTACTGGGAAATTAATGAAGCATTTGCTGTTGTAACTCTCAATGCAGTTAAAAAATTGGGGATAAACATAAACAGAGTAAACATACATGGAGGGGCAATAGCTATTGGCCACCCTCTCGGGGCATCTGGTGCTAGAATAGTTGGTACCTTAGCAAGAATCCTTAAAGAGAAAAATGCCAGATACGGTTTAGCAACCCTATGTGTTGGAGGCGGTCAAGGTTTTTCAATCATAATAGAGAGGGTGTAAATTATGGATTTTAGCCTGCCTAAGGAAATTGAGGAAAAAAGGAAAAAAGTAAGAGAATTCGCTTTAAGAGAGTTCACAGAAGAGAAAAAGAGATACTATGATGAGCATGAAAAGTTTCCTTTTGAAATATGGGAAAAAGGAAAAAAGGAGGGCATCTTTACAGTTGGTAATCCTTGGGAGCAGTTAATTACTATAGAAGAACTGTTTAGAGTAGATCCAGGACTTGGAAGTTCTATATTGACCAGCGCCTTTGGTGCAGAGGTATTAATGCTCTTTGGAAACGAATTTCAAAAAAAGAAATATCTAGAGCCTGTGCTAAGGGGGGAGAAGATAATGGGGTTTGCCGTAACGGAGCCTGTTGCAGGAAGCGATGTAGCAGGAATAGCATCTAGAATTGAAAAGCAAGATGGATATTGGCTACTTAACGGTACAAAGATGTTTATAACTAACGGTACAATCGCAGACTTCCTTGTAACCCTTGCCAGAAGTGGTCCCCCTCCTTCTGAGCAAAAAAGGCATCACAACATGACTATGGCAATAGTTGAAACAAATTGGCCAGGCGTTTCAAGGAATAAAATATACGGTAAGCTTGGCGTTAGGGCAACCGATACTGCGGAGATCGTATTTAATAACGTAAAGGTTCCGGACGAAAACATAATTGGGGAAGTTGGAAAAGGGTTCTATTATGCTATGACATTTTTTGACATATCGAGAATTTATACAGCAATACAGGCAGTTGGCATAGCAGAAGGAGCTGTTGATATGATTATGGATAAGATAAGAAAGGATGAAAAGCTTTCTTCAATGGAATCAGTCCAGTTTACAATAGCTGAAATCATGACAAAGGTTGAGGCAGCAAGATTATTAACTTATGAAGCTGCTAGCTATTTGTTTGAGTACAAACCTGATCCAACATTAACTAGCATGGCCAAGTATTTTGCAGGCGATGTAGCTACGTTTGCAACTGAAAAGGCCTTGGAAATAGCTGGTATTGATGGAGCAATTTCTTCCCTCGAGAGATTATTTAGAGACTCAAAAATCATGGAAATATGGGAGGGATCAACTGAAATAGAAAAGTTAACTATTTATAGGTCTTACATTAGAAAGGTGATGCAAAAATGAGCATTGATGTAGAGCACAGGGTTCTTGAATCATCTGTAAGGGAATTTACACAGAACGAGATAGAACCAGTTAGCAATAACATAGAGTCTGAAGGGATAAGTAATGATTTGAAAGCAAAATTGGCTTCACAAGGCTTCCTTGGAGCTTTAGCCCCAGTAGAGGCTGGTGGGGCAAATCTCGATAGGCTCGGCTATGCAATACTTTTAAAGGAAATAGCATCTGTAAGCCCTTCTGTTGCATTCTACATTTTTATTCAGAACTCCCTTGTAATAAAATCTTTAATTAAGGACAACATGCTAGATATTATCTCCCAGGTTGCAATGGGAAAAATTTCTGGAACACTGGTATATTCATCTAGGTTAAACATGAAAAATGTAGGGCATTTGAATAAGATCGGGGACAAAATAGAAGGAGTTGTTAATGCAGTATTAAACTCAAACAGCAACATTTTTATTGTTAATATAGAAGAGGAAAACAATCTATATTTAATAGATTCTGGATATGAAAAGCTACAGAATCATCAACAGCTTGGTTTTAGGGGTATGGGATTTTCTCCAGTTAAGTTTAACACAAGCAACTTTAAGAAACTTAGCTCAAAGATAGACGACATCATCGAAGACATTCATCTACCTGTTTCCGCAATAGCAATAGGAATTGCAAATGGAGCAATAATGAAGGCAATTTCTTATGCAAAGGAAAGAGATGCATTCCTTCATAAGCTTAAAGACTTTCAGCCATTAGCATTTAATTTATCTCAGGCATATTCAGAGCTTGATTCGTTAAATTCATATCTAATAAGTGTTGCAGAAGGGCAAAAGGATTTAAAGAAAGAGCTCATGCTAAAAATGATTTCATTAGAATTTGCAAAATCTGCATCTAAGCTTAGCCTACAGGTACACGGAGGTTATGGATATATTGCAGAGTTTGGCGTAGAAAAGTTCTACAGGGATGCAATGTTTCTCTCACTGGTTGGAGGGCATTCAATAAATGATAAAATAAAGCTATCAGAACTGATATTTGAATCAAAGGCAGGATGGATATAATTATTTATTAAACATTTTTAATTTAATAATATTTTAAAATTTATCTATAAATTAGACTTTTCTTATAGCCTAAAAAGACTAAGTATTTTCTTTATAATCAAAATATGAAGACCTTTAATTTTAATTTAAAATGGAAACTTAAAAAAAGTTAATAAAAATTTAAAATAAAAAATTATTTTTCCAATACTGTTCCATATTGCTCTCTTAATATCCTTTTGTTAGCCTTACCAGTTGAAGATAATGGCAATTCATTCAATACTATTA
>JBMFKU010000050.1:0-6263 GCA_049971805.1 Caldisphaera sp. | reverse complement strand
GGCAATGCCTCGTGACCTTGGTGAAGCCCAAGGGCTGAGAATTGAATATAAATTTAAAAAATTTTATGAAGCTCAAACACCTATTAATAAACTGTTTTTAATTAAAATTATTTATTACCTGTTCCAATTAATATATTTTGACCAGTTCCTTATATAAAGATTCATTACCATTACCAACCTTTGTGCTGCATCAGGCTCAATGCATGCAGTCTCAAGTTCTTTTCCTTCAACAGTAATAATATGAACTTTTTGATATTCTTTTGGTTTGTTGCATTGAACTATATTAAAAGACTTTATTAATCCATTCATTGCAAGTCCTTCTATTTCTATTACATTTAATGATTCTTCTTGGTCGCTCATTTTTCCACCATCAAAAAATAAAATAGAAGAGGTTAAATATTGATGTATTAAGAGATTTATAAAATAAAAATTATTATTTATAAATGTACCCCGCATTACCGTTTGCCTTTCATCTTCATACCTCATAACGAGGTCTCAGGCAACGTGAGACAGCGGGGCCATTAATTATAGATAAAATTCAAGGCTCTTATTTTTTATAATAGCTTAAAAAGATCTAAATAGATAATAAAATACGATCGATGAAGAATGGTATTACCACTGATTGTGATGAGAAGGCTGATCTGAGATCAAATTTCCAAAAACATTTAATATAATTTTATTAGGCCTTATTTTATTTTTATAATATATTTAGATTATATTTAGATTTTTATTTATAAACTCTATTTAATAAAAAGTTGTTGGGGATTCACTTGGCAAAAAGCTATGAATTTGATGTAGTGATAGTAGGATTAGGTCCTGCCGGTTCAACTCTAGCATATTTTCTAAGAAACAGTGGATTAGATATAGCAGGATTAGATATGGTAGATGAAGACGGACTATGGGGTAAACCTTGTGGAGATGCTATAGGGATACATCACTTTAATGAAACTGGCTTGCCTTATCCTGAAGGAAAGGAGCTAAACCAAAAAGTAGATGGAATAGATCTAATAAGTCCTAAAAAAGATATAATCCTTAGAGTTAGCGGAGAAGGATTTATAATAAATAGAAATCAATATGGAAGAAAGCTTGTTAAGGAAGCGGAAAAATCTGGTATATCTGTATTTCTAAAAACAAGGGCTTCTTCAATAAAATTAGAAAATAATAAACTAGTGGGAGTAAATGCTATATTACCAAATGGTGAAAATGCGCTCTTTAAAGGAAACATAATAGTAGATGCTACTGGAAATGGAGGATTACTAAGAAAATTACTGCCAAAAGAATGGCCAGCTAATGAACTGATAGATCCCCTTGATACAAACATAGCATATAGAGAAATTAGGGAATTAAACTATGAAATTGAAGAACCAAGCTATTTAAGGATATATTTAGATCAGGAAATCTCTCCAGGGGGTTACTGGTGGTATTTTCCAGAAGGTAAAAACAAGGCAAACATAGGCCTCGGAGTTCAGGGTGGTATGAATTATCCAACTCCTAATCTTATATTTAAAAATAGACTGGAGCAATTTGATATTGTTAATAAATATTCCAATATAATAAATGCATCTGGATCCAGGGTACCAACTAGAAGACCAGCAAATACATTAGTATGGAACAACTTCATAGGCATTGGAGATAATGGCTATACTGTAAATCCGGTTCATGGTGGAGGTATGGGATATGCCTTTGTTTCTTCATATTTTACATCCCAAGTAATAATAGAAGCTATTGAAAAGAAAGATTTCTCTGCGAAAAGTCTTTGGGAGATAAATACAAAATACAATAAAGCTATCGGTAAGAGGCAGGCAGCTTTAGATATATTTAGAATATTCTTACAAAGGTTGTCAAATGATGATATAGAATATGGATTAAAACATGGAATAATGAAAGCCCAAGATGCTTATGAAACAAGTGTAACGGGTGAATTAAAAGTAAACATGGGGTTATTAGAAAAGGCCACATTTGCCTTAAAAATGCTTGGTAAGCCATCCTTGCTTTCTAAGTTGATTATTGTTTCTGATTACATGAAGAAAGCACAAAAAGCATACGACCTATATCCTCAAAGCCCTGAAGAGTTAAATGTTTGGCTAAACTATATAAATTCTTTATATAGAGAATATAAAGCAAAGCTTGGTATTTAAGCTAATTATGACATATAATAAACTTCTCTAATACCTTTGCCATAGTTATTAATACGCATATGCCAAATTTATACTTATGAATTAAGATCAAAGAGCTACAGGATCTTTAATATAAGCTATAATAAACCTATAATCCAGAGTTCCTATTATGTTTTCTTAAATTTTTAAGCTTTATAAATATTTTACTTAATTATTTAGATAATAAAATCTATATACAAAAGGATTAAATTAGAATATTAACACCGCAATTGTTAATCCCTCAGTTAACAATTATATTAACAAACCAAGCAAATAATCTGCTATTAATTTAGCTAAGGGTGGTGGAACAGCTTCACCAACCATATTATATTGTGAATCCTTACCTCCTAAAAATATATGATAGTCTGGAAAACCCATTAATCTTGCCTGCTCTCTTACAGTTAATAACCTATCTTCAAAGGGATGAACAAATCTAGAGGAGCCCATAACTGTTGGTGCAGGTTGGTTTGGATTTAGCCTGATAAAATTTTTAAATCTTTTGCTATCAGCTCCATCAAATTCTATCATTGATCTACCCCATTTAATGTTTGATACCCTTTTTCTAAGTCTTTTAGTTAACTGTTGAGGTTCTTCATGATTAGGAGGCCAATAAACACCCGGGCTTGGCAAATCCTTAAGAGCTTCTGAAACTGTTATAATTTTTTGTTTTTCTAATTTTAAATATACATTTGATACAAAAACTCTAGTCCTCATGCTGGGTACGCCATAATGCTCTGAATATAAAACATTAAAATAAATGTTTTCAAAACCTGACTTTTTAAGTTCATTTATAATTGTTTCCTTAATTTCCCCTTCTAAAATCCCAGAAACATTTTCTATAACAAAATATCTAGGCTTTAACTCGTTAATCAATCTTATAGCATGAAGATATAGCTGTCCTATAGGATCGGAAAAAATTCTATCTATCGGTATTTTCATCCTATTTTTATTTGTTGGAGTAAAGGGTTCACAAGGAGGGCTCGCGATAATTACATCAAAATCGTTTATTGACATACCAGTTATGTCTTTTATTGTTTTATAATTTATTTCTTTAACATCATCTGCAATTAAGTTTGCTAATGGAAAATTAGCTTTATATGTTTTTGAAACTGGTGGATCATTTTCTATAGCAACTTTTATATCAAATCCTGCCTCTTCAAACCCCCTAGAAAATCCGCCTGCTCCCGAAAAAATGTCAAGAACCGAAAATCTTGCTTTCATCAGATTTTATCTCCTCTTCCAGGAGAGAAATCCTCTTTTTCAATATATCAACATATTGCGAGTTGTTATCTAACTCTAACATGCTACCACATTTAGGACAGACAAAGTCGTATTCAAAAGCGTCATCAAATGTATATCTTGTGTTATCTTTAGGACATTTATAAAATTCATTTGACCTTTCATATTCAAGCCTTGCCTTTAATTTTTCTAAAACTGATTTTTTCCTTCTAACAATTGCTAGTCCCACACCTTTCATATCAATAAACCAATAATATCTTGTTGCTCCAGTTTCTGGGTGCTTTCCTCTTTTATACGTTGCTAACTTAGCATCATACAAAAGCCTAAGTATTTTTCTTACATCACTCTGCCTATGGCTAGTCATACCTTCTATTTCTTCATCGCTAATTCCCCTTTCTGGATCCGTTTTTAACAATATATCTAGTATTTCAGATGCCATCTTATCATCTGATTCGGCTTTTAATGCAAGCAATCTTACAAATTCTCTCAATTGATTTATATAATCTATTGATTGCTCTTTTTCGTTATCTCCATTGTTGTTTTCTTTTTCATCATTGCCTTCTTTCAACCCTTTTCCCTCTTTCTGTAGGTATAATCTTATGAGTCGCGTCCCTATAATTTAATATTAACTCCCTGCCCTTATATAATCTATCTAAAAAAATTGCTAAGGCTGCAACTTCGCTGTGTGGTTGCCATCCAATAGCAATATTATAATCGGAATTATCATAGTAGAATCTTTCAACCTTTTCAGCACCAACTACTATTAATTTTTGTTTTGAGGAAATTGATATATAATCAATAACGTCTTCAACATTTAGCCCATACATTGTTAAATTAATAACTTCTCCCCCTTTCATTTTCCATTCCTTTATAAATTCTTTTCCATTAACATTACAAAGGTAATCTATCTTACCTCCCCAACTTTTTGATACCTTAAACAAAGAATCTTTTACCTTATCATCACATATACCTTCTAAAACAAACCCATTTGCACCAAATGCTCTAGAAACTAATGCAACATGGGTAGTAATTCTTTTATCTCTTTCAGGTCTATGACCAAGCCTTAAGACATAAACTTTTTCATATAGCTTCGCTAGTTTCTCTAGACCATTGATTTCTTGCAATATTTCTAACCTCTTTTAATAGATCCTCTATACCTATTTTTTTAGATGCTGATATAAGAACTAAACTCGCATCTGGTTTTATTTTTATTATTTCTTTATTTATTTCATCTATTTTGTTTTTTATTATTTCTTTATTTATTTCATCTATTTTGTTTAGAGCAACAACTATTGGCTTTCCCATCACATTTAATTTTCTTAATATGATTGCTCCAGCTATTATCTTTTCCTTTATTGTTTCTATGCTTTCAGAAACATCAATAACAAAAATTATTATATCAGAAAGAGATACCTCTTCAAGTGTTGAATAAAATGCTTCTATAACCTCTGGAGGTACATCTTTTATGAAGCCAACCGTGTCTGCAAAAACTATTTTTAAACCATCATATCCTATCATTTTATGCTTTGGAAAAAGTGTGGTAAAATACTCTGGCCCCACAGGCTTTGATTCACCTGTTATTGAATTAAACAAGGAGGTCTTACCCGCAGATGCATAACCAACTATAGGTACGCTTATCATACCCATTTTTTTTCTTCTTACCAATCTATCATGCTCCATCTCTCTTAATTCTTCTAATTCCTCTTTAATCTTAGCTAGCCTAGATGTTTGTTGCTTTCTATAAGTATCTATTCCATATCTTCCTGAACCTAAATAACCAGCAAGCTCTCCCAACTTACTTCTCCTTATATATTCTCTTATTAAAGGTAACTCATGTTTAATTCTTGCCATCTCTATTTGTAGTAAAGCCTCTTTACTTCCAGCATGTAAAGCAAATATCTCTAAAATAAGCTGTACTCTATCAACAACCTTAAGCTTTGTTTCTTTTTCCAATTTAAAAACAGACGATGGTTCTATATCACCATAATATATTATTGTATTGAAGTCTTTGTCTTCCATATTTTTCTTGATTATTTTTATTAAACCATCTGTTAGTCTCCTTCCTCCTCTGAATTTTTTAATTCCAACAATCTCATAGCCTGCTGTATCTGCTAGCGCTATAGCTTCTTGAGTATGTTTTAAAAAATGTCTAGATAAAATTAAAAATGCTCTTTTGTTATTGTTAAAATTCAACTAGTCTTCATCCCTTCTTACTACTACAACATCACCAAAAGTTACCTTATCTTGAGAAGAGCTTTCGCTTTCTCCTTCATCATATTCTACTGGTTGTAATAATTTTATTTTTAATAACTGTTCAATCTTTTTTGCCAAATCTATAGATGGTTTCATCTTTTCTTGCTCTATTTTCTTAAGCATTGCCTCGCTTATTCTTAATTTTTGTGCAAGTATTGATTGTGTCCAGCCTTTTGATTCCCTTCCTTTTTTTATCTCCTCACCAAATCCATCTATTATCTCTAATTGATTTCCTATTTTATCAAATCTCTTTTTCTTCTTTTCTTCTTTAGCCTGTATCTTTTTTTCTGGTGCAGGTAAAGCTCTCCCACTTTTTATTAATTTATTATAACAACTTGAACACAATACCATCTCTACGCCATCTACCAAGGCTCTAAATGGCTTACCTCTTATAGGTGAGCCACACATCTCACAAAATAATTGTTCAGACTCCACTTCAGCTCGCCACTCTACCAATTCCCCCTTGCCTAAATGGCTAAGATCCCTTTAAAGGGATCCTTATCTATTGGAATTACCTTCTTTACCTTATGGGATGCCCTAGGGGTCGGACTTTCATAGGGCTTCATGGTATTTTATATCAACCCTTATCCTCATACCCCTATTCCTCTCCCCCAT
>JBMFKU010000049.1:0-6720 GCA_049971805.1 Caldisphaera sp. | reverse complement strand
AACGTTGTTGCCCCAGGTTTTATTGAGACCAAACTCGGTAAGAGCTATTTTGAATGGCTTGATTCAATAGGTTATAAGGAATCAGAAAAGAATTACCTATCAATAATACCAAGCAATATGTTAGCAAGCGAAGATGAAGTTGCTTCCCTTATTTCTTTCTTAGCAAGCGAAGAGGCCAGTGGGATAACTGGTCAAGTGATAGCAGTTGATGCAGGAGCATCATTAGCACCTGGAAGCGTTTATAAAATGTAAATTAAAATGCTTAAAATGCATTTGACTTCTAATGGTAAAAGTACTATCGATATAAATCCAAAGTAAGATAGAAAGAATTTTTTGTTGTAGATGAAGAGAAATAGAAAGGTTGAGAATTAAGAACTATATAGTTTTAGGCTTAAGGAAAACAGAAACTCTCAATTTAATAAATATTTCATTGAAGAATTAAATTTAACTTATATTTAATTTGACTTAAGCATGTTTAAGTAAGAGAACCTCTATCCATGGGTATTCATAGGCATTTAGTTTGCTCTTATAGTGTTTAACATTTAACAATTTAAAACCTTGCTTCTTTGGGCTGAATCCTTTTTCACGTTAATAGAAAAACATTTATATCCATTCATATCCAACCAGTTTTGTGAGGTAGATTCAGTGGATAGAACGGTCAAGCTCAGAGCTAGGGTAGATCACGAGACCTACTCAAAGATAGAGGAAGCCATGAGGGAATACAGAGGTGTCCTAGAGGACTTGTTAGAGTATGGCCTGAAGAACTATCAACACATTTGTGAAGCTCAAGGCTGAGGTTTACAGAACCGAGAGGGAAAAACACAAAGACTTGCCTTCTCATTACATCTATACTGCTTGTCAAGATGCTTCTATGAGGCTAAAGAGTTTCCTCAGGCTGAAGAGGATCGGTAAAAAACATATACAGATAAACCTGATGTAAAGAAAGTTACCGTCCACTTAGACGGACAGATGTGGAGGTTTGGGTTGGACGATATATCAATTTCCACCAAACGTGATTGGATCAAGATCTCCTTCTGGTTTCACAAGCTCTTCTGGAATTCAACAACGGCTGGAATTTAGGGAAGTCCCTATGCTCGATCATGAGTAAAAAATGATTGAAATGAAAGTGTAGGGACAAACAGTATGAAAAGGGTCGGATTAACAAATGTTGTTATATAAATTTAAACTTTAACCATTATTTTCATTTAAAAAGGAAAAAGAAGCCATAGGCTATCATATAATATTTAGAGAAGTTTTTTAAAAAATAGGGAATACACATTTAAAGGTCTCTTTATAGTTAACTCATTGATAGTTATTGCTAAACATGTTTAATTAATTAAGAAAGACTACTCAGAATTTATTTTTTAATTAATTAATTTTTAAGTTATAAGAAATAGTTTATAAGGAAATAATAATAACTTTTAAAAAATGGTGAAAGGGGTGGAAAAATCGCGGTATAGGAAATCAGTTTCTAGGGGAGTTATGGTTGGCATAGTTATTGTTATTATTGTTATAGCTGGTATAGCAGCCTATGTAGAAACAAGAAAACCATCTGTAACCACTACAACCACTACAGCTCAAGTAAACTATAATCTATCTCCAACAACTCCATCTTCGTTATCGGTTTCTGCAAATCAATTATTAAGCGTAGAGCTACCGGGTTTTAGTCCTTCATTAGGAGAATATGCTTTGTTATATATAGGTAACGGATCTTTAATAAATTTAACTAAAAATTATGCTAACATTATATACCAATATCCTGGTACATATCTTCTTTATTATAATGTTTATAAAGATGGCCAATTAATTTCTTCATCATCAAATAACTTGATTGAACTGGTAGTTACACCAAACGTTCCGTCAAATTTGGCTCAGTATGTAACTGTACCTGTAATAGTATCATTAAATTCAACAACTATTATATCAGTAGATCAGCAATTAAAACTATATGCAGGTTTTCTCCAGCCTCCTTATGGAACCAACATGACTATTTATAAATATGTTTGGGATTTCGATAATGGTAGTACAATCTCTATAAATGCAAAAAATCCTGTTGAATATGCAATTCAGGTTTATGAAACAGGTTCAGGAAATACTAGTTATCTAGATCCTGTAACCAACCCTGTTTATGTTTCATATAGTAAGCCTGGATTATATGCAATATCATTAACAATTGTAACTGAAAATATAACAAGCAAACAAATTTATAACTATACAACATATTTAACTGTTGCAGTAAAGTCAAATAATTACCCCTTTGCATTATTTAAATCAATGCAATCAATACCAAATCCCGGTACAATAATAGTTGCCGAGAATCAACCCGGTGGACCCTTTTCATTTGATCCTCAAATAGATTATGAAAGTGTTGGAGGAGAAATAATGTATAATATATTTTCAACTCTTGTAACATATAATGGAAATAACATGACTTCATTTTTACCAATGGCAGCACAATACTTACCAACAATTGGTAACTGGTCTCAAAGAGACATTTATGGAGGTATTTCACCAAATTATAGTGTTTATACATTTAAGATAAGACCGAATATGAAATTCAGCAATGGAGATAATTTAACTGCATATGACGTATGGTATAGCGAAGTTAGAGATTTATTATGCTCCGGTGGTGTTCCATTTACTCCTGGATGGATATTGTCTCAATTTCTAATTCAAAATTACACTCCTGGAATGCAAATTGTTACTGCTCCAAATGATACTCAAGGCTTTGATGAGATAATGAGTGCTGTAACTTATGATAATGCAACAAACACTGTTACATTTCATTTAATAAAATCAGCTCCACCGGAGATGTTTTATGTTGCACTAGCTGATATAGAAGGGCAAGGCATATTAGATGCTAAATGGTTAGAACAAATCAATGATGGTATTAATTTCACTCCAGCAGGATTTTATGCATACGAGCAGACATGTGACATGGGCAATTATAATACTCAAGTTCAATGGGATCCAATATCCTCAGGTCCATATATGATAAAATCATATACACCTGGACAAAGCATTGTTTTAACACCAAACCCATATTTTAACGGTACACCAGGAATACCAAAACCAAATGATACTGTTATAATTTACTGGGTTAAAGATCCTAACACTGCATATGAGGTGTT
This sequence comes from Caldisphaera sp., assembly GCA_049971805.1. Taxonomy (GTDB): domain Archaea; phylum Thermoproteota; class Thermoprotei_A; order Sulfolobales; family Acidilobaceae; genus Caldisphaera. The sequence goes on along the minus strand of JBMFKU010000049.1, from coordinate 3,589 downwards.
CTCATCAGGACAGGCAGATATATTATCTAATTTGCCTCCTCAATATATAACTTTAGCTATAAACTTGGAAAGCCAGGGTAAGGCTTCAATATATCAGTTCCCAACATTAACCAATTGGGTCTTTGCATTAAACCCTGATGTTAATGTTAACATGCTAAAGCAAATAAACACATTATATAATATGCCCAGCTACTACTTTGCTAATCCATTGGTAAGAGAGGCCTATGCGTATGCATTTAATTACACTAACTTTATAAATAACATACTTGGAAACTCTCTTTATCATGTGACATTTGGTAATCCATATTGCGGAGGTATATTACCTGGTTACCTCTATTATGTTCCTCCAAGCCAGTTGTCAGGATGTCCAACATTTAATTTAACTTATGCAAAGGAACTATTAATAAAATCTGGTATGTACAATGTAAGCGTAAACATACCAGTATTTATACAGGCAGGAGATGTTGAAATTTACAGCGCAGTTGGTATGTGGGCAGAAGCTTTGCATAATATAGATCCAAATATTGTAATAACACCAACTTACATACCATGGAGTTTGATGAATGCATACATGACCCCTGGTATGAATCCAATGCCAATATACTTTGTTGCATGGATTCCAGATTATGCAAGGCCCGATGATGTATTTTATGGTATGTATCAGCCAAGCGGTTGGTTAGCATATGCGGATAATTTTAACCCAGAATACTTTATGAATATAAGCTCATACATGAATTCAACAGGAAATACCTATCTAGGCTCTCTTTTCTATCAAGAATCATTGCAAGATCAGCAATTAAACAATTTAATACAGGAAGCAGATCAAGCTGAATTTAACGGGTATAGCAATGCATCTTTGTTGTTTAAACAGGCAGAGCAACAAGCCGTAAACATGTATATGTATGTTTACTTATATATACAAGGGGGATTCTGGATTGTAAAGCCATACATGCACCCATACATGAATAACATAGGCTTGCAAGAAAATCCTCTTGATTGGGGAGGGGGAGCAGGAGATTCCTTCTATCCATGGTGGGTAAAAGGATAATGGTGTAAGAGATGATAATAAGCAACAACCTGGATTTAGAAGTATTTGAATCATCTTATAAGCTGTTAAATGATATTTTGCATGTAAGAGAAGGAGAAGAAGTTGTTATAACTGCAGATACTAGATCAGATATGAGAGTTGTTGATGCTGTTGCAAAAACTGCTAAGATTTTAAGGGCAAAACCATTAGTTGTATGGTTTGAAAGCCCTCCTCAAGTAGGTCATGCGGCGGAAAAATATTTGCCAATAAATAGTTTAACATCTTTAATGAAAGAGCCAGACGTTTGGATAGAATTAAATAAATCATGGTTACTATATTCAAGAGTTTATGAGCAGGCAATATCAAATAATAAAACAAGATACATCTGTTTGGTTGGAATGGATTCGGATATGATGGTAAGAACTATAGGAAGGATTAATATAAAGCTGGTTTTTGAATTACAAAGAAAATTGGCAGAAATTACATCGAAAGGAAAAAAGATGAGAATAACAAATTCAAATGGAATGATTGTTACCCTTGAAAACGATCCTGCTAGACCAGTATTAGTAGAAGGTGAAGTAAATGGACCTGGAGAATATATGCTTTTGGGCCAAGTAGATTGGGCGCCAATAGAGGATAGCATAAACGGGGAAATAGTATTTGATGGCTCTGTATGGCCTCCTGATACTTTAGGCTTGCTGAAGTCACCAATTAAATTAAGATTAGAAGATGGTAAAGTTGTAGAAATAACTGGGGGTAGCGAAGCAAAAATTTTTGAATCTTGGCTTAAATCGTTAAATGATGAAAAGATGTTCTATGTGGCTCATTTATCTTATGGAGTTAATCCTGGTGCCAAATTAACTGGCAATATATTAGAAGATGAAAGAATTTTTGGCGCAGTTGAATGGGGGTTTGGTAATCAATCCTCTTCATTTAAAGGGAAGCTGGGATCTGCAATTTCTCATACTGACGGTATTTCATTAAATCCAACGGTTTATATCGACTCAACAAAAATTATTGATAATGGTTTTTTCGTTCATGATGATTTATTAAAGATAATAAATGGTTATAAATAGGTGAGTTAAAGGTGTTTGCAATATCAAAAATAGATGAAGCGAAGGATTTAGTTGTTGGTACTTCTTTTTTAGCAACAGGTGGAGGAGGAAATCCGGATCAAGGTTTTAAACATATGAAAGATGCATTAAAAAGCAATAGCATTAATGTTGTAAGCGTTGAAGAGTTACCTAAAGATACTATTGTAGCAGCTCCTTATTTCGTTGGTAGTGTATCTTCTAAGGAAAGGGAGTTTAGGACTGAAATCATGCTTCAATCTGTAAAGGAGCTTGAATTGATTATAGGAAAAAAGATTGGAGCTTTAGCTGCCTCAGAGATAGGAGGAGGAAATACTTCAATAGTTTTTTATGTTGCATCTAAATTAAATTTACCTGTAGTAGATGGAGATTTCATAGGAAGAGCTGCTCCTGAGCTGGAGCAATCAACAGCTAACATATTTGATTACAGCCTATATCCATCGGTAATATCAACTAATGATGGGGACATAGTTTTAGTAAAAAGATATGCAAATACTAAACACTATGAATACATAGCAAGGCAAATATCTATAATTGGAGAAAATTCTGCATTCGTTGTTGATACGCCTATAACAATTTCCCAAGCATCGAATGCATTAGTGAAGGGTAGCATTTCATTATCAATGAATATAGGAAAATTAATTAATAATTCAGAAAAATATGGAAACGTTTTAGATGAGGTGGTAAAGCTTATTGATGGTTTTAAAGTAAGTAAAGGAGTTATAAAGGAAATCAATTTAGAAGAAAAAGAGGGTTTTTTGGTAGGAGATGTAATAATAGAAGGGGAAATTAAAAAGAGGAAGGCAGTAATTAAAGATTGGATTAAAAACGAGCACATCTTCTTAACGATAAATAATAAACCGGCGGTGTTTCCACCGGATTTAATAGTTTTTGCAAAAAATGATGGTCATCCGATATTAAATTATGAGTTAAAGGAAGGCATGGAGGTAAATGTAATTGCATCGAAAGCACCGAAAATATGGAGAAGTGAAAAAGGATTAGAATTATTTGGACCTAGACATTTTGGGTTTAATTACGATTATGTTCCAGTAGAAGAATTAATTAAGGAATTTATTTAACTTTTTATAAATATAATTTATAACTTCTAGGGTTAGAAGTGTTCTTTGATCTTCACAACCCTAATACCCTTACCCTCGTGAGCATCGCCCGTCATCAGGTAGGGGTTAAAAGCCCTGACGATCCTTTCAACGACCTGCTTAACCTTCCTTAACCTCTCGCCATTGAATGGATTAATTGAAGAGGTATAGGCCTCAGATAACCCCAACAACCTCAACAGGCTGAGCTTTAAGCAACTCAACGAATTTAACGACGCTCCACTGGTGAATCCTATGCCTAAGCCGAGCGCTCTTGTTGCCGCCCATCTTATCCTTAGCTTTTAAAGAAAACTTGCCTACTATGATTTTAGCGTTTAAACCCTTAGCTAAGTCAGCGACCCTCTTCACCGTTTTCC
>JBMFKU010000048.1:0-7107 GCA_049971805.1 Caldisphaera sp. | reverse complement strand
TTAAAAGCTTTGTAATATAAAAGCTCCCAGTTAAGTTAGTCTGTATTTGCTTAAACCATGAATCGTAAGTTAAATCAACGAATTTAGATGAAAAACCTACCCCTGCGTTATTAACTAAAATATCAACCCCTCCATACTTACTTTTTATGTAATCTGCCATCTTCTCTACATCATCTTTATTAGATATATCAGCTTTTATCATATCACCTTTACCGTTTCTAGAATTTATCAAATCTAATGTTGACCTTGCTTCGTCTTCCCTTTTCCTATAGCTTATTATTGTAAAGATGTTTTGAGAAGAAAGCCTTAACGCAATTGCCCTTCCAATGCCTCTATCTCCACCAGTAACTAAAGCAATTTTCATCTTAAACACCGGGTTCATGTAGCGTTTCCCTATCTATCCCTTGCGGGTTCAGGTCTCGGATTCCTAATCATACCCCAGCTTTAATTAATTTTAGATATTAATAGCTTTATTTTAAGTTTAATTATTTCCAGCATAAATTTTATTCGATTTTAACTTTTTTAACAATTATAAATTATTTTAATCAATAATAGACTTTGGACAATTTTAAGCTTTTCATTTAGGAATTATATTAACACGATCTTTCTGAATATTTATATTGTTCCTTGAGAAAAATAAAATCAAAGGTGAAATTCGTGGAAATAAAAAACGTAGCTGTTTTAGGATCCGGAACCATGGGACAAGGAATTGCCGAAGTTTTTGCTATATACGGATATAACGTTAAAATGGAAGACATATATGATGAAATATTAAACAAAGCTTTGAAGAAAATCAAAGAGTCCTTAGTTAAGAAAGAATTCATAATTAACAAATCAATTTGCAGTATATTATGGAGATAGCATTAACTCTAGCATTATAAATTACCTAAACAATTACAAATTGGTCATATTAGAACCCTGGGCATTCAATTCTTTACTTTTAAATAAAATAAAAGCAATTAAGATAGCATACATTGATTTAGGTGAATTTGATAACTCTTCTTTAGGAAATTGCACAGTTAACGTTTCTCAAATAGCTATTGGCTATGATTCCCAATGGAACCAAACCATAGTTAACGTATCAAACCCTGTTTGGGAAAAATACATAGTATGCGAAGTAAACTACTCATTGAAAGAAGGTTTTCAGGGAGTTTTATTTGACGATGTTGATGATGCCGAAATTTATAATTTAAGCCAGGGAATGATAAATATAATAATAGGAATCAGGAAAATGTACCCTAACATAATAATAGGAATCAACAGGGGTTTCACTGTTTTGCCAAATGTTTCTAAGTACATAAATTTTGTATTATATGAAGACTACGGAACAGAAGTTTCTGGTATCAATGAAGTAAAGTTCGTAAGCAATGTAAGTGAAATAATCTCAAGGACTGAATATATTAAAAGTTTAAACATTACCATTTACGCTTTATCTTATGCTGTAAACAAATATGATAAGTATTATAATTACAGCCTTTTATTAGCAATAAAAAATAATGTTCCTATTTATATAACAAACTGGAATGTAAGTGCAACATGGTAATTTATCTGTCATTTACTTACATTAACAATACTGATAAACTTATTAATTATAAAATCAGAAAAAAATATAGGGTTTAAATTGATCTATGTATGTAATGATGGCTCTTATGGAATAATAGCAACAATTCGTAGGGAAACAAAAGAAGCAAAGATAATAAGGTTTAGACCAATAGATGACTTTTCTGTATTGAGCATACCTTTAAGGAATTTAAGATACCAAAGACCCATGTGGACAATTTTATTAAGGATTATAATAATCATAGTTTATTTTGGAATTTTGATATGGTTCACATCAGGTACAAGAGCAATAAACAATCCTGCTTATGAAGCAGTATTATCTTTTGCCTTGATAGCTATAGTAGCAGCAGTTTTAGCAGTTGTTAGAAGATATAGAAGATATTCTTTTGCCAATCCTAATCAAGCATGCAGCAAAGTAGAAAGCTGGCAGAAAATAGGTTCAGTAAAATACATAAGTAAGAAGAGGATTGGTTTCACAAATTATAACATATTTTCAATTAGCATAGATGATGAAGACTATACAATTGCATTGACTGATAAGGAAATAAACAAGTTAAAACAGCAGGGAATATTGATATTTTAATATTAATTTGGCAATAGTATTAAATATATAGTTAAGTTTTTATGATTCCTACAACTATGTTCATTAAACTTTGATAATTTTTATAATTAAAAAGTTTTAGTATGACGGTTTATTTTTTATTAATTTTGTTTTTTTAATATATAAGCATGACTAACAAGCAGTTATTTATTCATTTCTTTACAAACTTGATTAAAGACTCATTAGATTTTATTGTTTCATATATGTATTTGATTCTTTAAGGGTTTTTAGACTATTACTCCTTAAATATCCCTTAGAGTTCTTTCTGAGCTTATTTATGAACTTTGGAAAAATATATAGTGAAAATCGTAAGGTTACTTATAGACATTATGATTATTTTAATATAATCAAAACTATATTAATAATTGTTTAATTCAAATTAAACAAAATACAAATATGAATTAAATTTTTATTAATAGTTCTTTATTTTATCTCACAAAAATCTATATTTTATATTATAATAACATGTTAATTAATAATCAATAAATTTAAATATAAAACATCATAGGTATTATTAACTTATACTCAAATTAAAAAAGTTAATTTTTCTATAAATAAAGTTTGGTAATTTCAGAAAATGTTAATGAAAGACCATATAGAACATGTTAATTAGTATAAGGAGATTTATACAATAAAAATTTAAGTTATTTTATTTTATTTATATTAAAAATATTTATTTTAATCCTTTCTTAATTTTATTTTAGAAGGCCACCATGTATATTTTCCTAATAGATATGCGATAGCTGGTGTAAATAGGTAGGAGGCCATGAGACCAGCAATAAATACACCGCTCATCAACGCAACTCCCATGCCTCTAAAACCTGGAGCAGAAAATGCTAGCAGCCCAGAGAAAGCTCCAGTCATTATTATTGATAATCCAATTACTAACACGCTCATCTTGCTTATAGCATTAGATACAGCATCTTTTACATCATTTTTTTCGCTTTCTTCTCTTATTCTATTAATAATAAAGCTGTTGTAATCCATCCCAACGCCTAAAATTGCCGTAAAAACAACTATTGGTAAATACCATGGTAATGTTATTCCTAAAAAGTGATATATTTCAATAGCAACAGCACTTCCAAATATAGCTGAAAATACTACACTTCCTAAAGCTGCTAATGCCATTGGGATACTTCCAAAAAATATTAGAAGAACGATAAACATTAATATGATTGCAACAGGATAAACTAAATGATAAAAGCTGTGATATACTATGTTTTTCAAATCCAAATTTATAGCAGATTCCCCACCTACCATTGCTTGATTTGATATGCTTTTAGATACCTCTCTTATAGAATTTGTGCATGAAATTGCATCTTTTCCTAATGGATAAACAGATAAAGTTACTTGAAGTATTGGCTTACTTGTATTTAGCAACTGAGTTGATTGGACGCAACCTAGTTTGCTTATAGATTGATTTATTTGTTGCAATACCGAAATATTAGGGGCAATTATGTAATCAGGATAAATTAATCCTGAGGCATAGTTATTTGATAAATAGTGAAATGCTTCAACTGCTTCCGAGTTTTGAGGCATCATCAACGTAAAGTCATAACTTCCTTTAAATGATGTATAAATATATGCAGATGGTATAAGCAAAATAACAACAATCACTAATATAATTGCAGATCTTTCAGCTATTTTTCTAGATCTGATTTTCTGGCCATTTTTGCTACCTGAAGAATCATTGTTTATTTTTCTTATTTTAGAAGGCCACCATATAATCCTATTTCCCCCTGTAATTGAAAGCAATGAAGGTATAACTGTTAAGCTAATTATCATTGTTATTAAAATCGATATAGGCGCAGTTTCTCCCAGGCTTGCTAAAAACGGGAAGTTAGTCGCAATAGCCATTGAGCCAAAACCTATTGCAGCAGTTAAAGCTCCAGTTATAATTGCTCTCCAGCTTCTCTTTAAAGCGTTTTCAGCAGCTATTTTTGAACTATTAGTCTTCATATATTCTTCCCTAAACCTTCTTGATATCAAGCTTGAGTAATCTATACCTAAACCGAGGCCTGCTAAGTACATTATAGTTCTGCTGATTGAATTCAATGATAATATGTTATGACTTGCCAATAAATATCCTATACCTAAAGCTATTATAAGGCCAATACCGATACCAATAAAAGGTATAACAATTGCAACTATGGCCTCCAACACTATAGCTAATATTATCAGCACGAGAATTGTACTTATGAAATCACTATTACTTATGCTCTTTATTGACGAATTTTCTAGTTCATAGTTTAATATTTGTGTTCCCGTTAACATAACGGTTGCATTTGAAAACCCCTTAGATTTTAAAGAATCTTGTATCTCATCTTTTAAATTTAAAGATTGACTATATGACAAGTTATTAGACACAAATATAGTAAATCCATTTAAATTATTTTGTGTAAGTACTCCTTTCACTTTGTTTACAACAACATTAAAAGTATTATTAAAAATATGCTGTGTTATATTATTTAATTCCGTATTATATGATGATACATTATTAATAATTCTTATAGTTGATGAAGTTAATATAGGAGTTATGTTTTCTGGAAATCCGAGTTTAAATAATGTTTCATTTAAAATCATAGGCATTTTATTTAATAGAGCAGTATAATTATAAATTGGTCTAGTTGAATTAAGCTCGTTAAGCAATATTTTGGCCTTATTCTCGTTTAAGCTTTGATTTATTAAAATGATTGATAAATAATAAGGTGATAAACCTTTTACAAGGCTTATAGAGATTTCTGGATTTGAATTTGTAATATTTGAGATAAGATTTGCAGAAATTATTTCTGCTAATGTTTCATTATTGTAAATTGCTAAACTTGCATTTTTATCGTATTTTAACATTAGATCTGGAATATACTTTAAAATAATTGTTGTATAGTTTTGATATAATGGTGGTAAATAACTAATAATTGTTTCAGCCGCATAGTTTGCTGACACATTTTTTGTAAACGAATCGTTCGCTATATAAAATGAAAGCCCTTTAGCTATTTGTGATGGAACTTTTGTTGATAGTATTTCAAAAGATACATTTTTTATTATATCATTTAGCATACTTTCATTAAAACCACTAACAGCATACTTTAAACCTATACCCATAACAATATTTAACTCTTCTTGATTGTTTATCGGAAATAATGATAATATTGATTTAAATGTATTAATGCTTGAGTAATTAGCTATATCATTAACAATATAAAATAGTTTATACTGGTTATTAATTGTTAAGTTATTCATGATATAACTTATTTGATATTGCGATGAGATGTTATAGAAATTTTTGTTGTAAATATTTAATAAAGGAATTACATCAAGTTGGTTGCTCTTATTTAGCTCATCATAAATTATTTGATATGTAAAATTATTTGCAAGCTCATTATTAAAATGAGAAGGCCCACCATTTAATAAGACATATTTAAACAAAGCTCCAATAAGAATTGGACTTGGAGATGTTATGTTTCCTATTTGAGGTGAATTATCAATAATCATTAATATATCACTTTGAGTTAAATTCATTGTTTGATAAGCATTTGTTTTATTATATAACGTGTATTCTATTCTTAATGCATTAAAATAAATAGATTCATAAGCTGTGGATATGCTTTTGGTTGCATTCCCATAATAAACAATTTTAGGTTTAATAATAGAATAAGAATTACTAAGATTCTCTCCCATTATATAATAGTTACTATAAATATAATCAGTATTTCTTAATAATGAAGACATCAACAAGATATTATTTTTTAATGTGTCTAATTTATTTGTCAAGTTTATAGTTGAAATCCAAAGACCTATTATACCATTTGAAAGAGATAAACTAGCATTTAGAAGATATTTAGATGAATTTTCTATATGTAAATATGTTGAATTAAGTATTGAAAGCCAACTTTCTCCAATCTTAATTGTTCCATTTAACTTATAGAATGTAGAAAGGTTAACTGGGACACCAGATATTAAGTAGATTATATTGCTTTCTTTGCTGCTATTGCTTTCATTTCCTACTATATTCATAACTTTAATACTTTCAACATTTTTTGGAAGCATTGAAGATTCATTTGTTGATACCACATTATTAATTCTCGACATGAAAGGATAAAATACCAATGCTAAAACCAAGGCAATTATTATGATTATATATGCTAAATTTCTATTTTTGCTATACATATTCATCCCCATTAAAAAAAAAAGAAAAAAGGAAAATTTAAAGTTTAAGCATTTCTTTAATTAATAAAGTTTAATTTAATCAAAAATAATTTAATTACTATGTTTATTTTATCAATATTTTTACAATTATATATCATCATTCAGCAAGTTATTATTTTTTATTGAAGAAAGCTATTTCTAATTCACTTAATCTTTTTCGATACAGACTTGAACTTCGAACTTCAACGAAATCTCAAAGCATTACCCAAAATTGTTCCAAATCTTAAGCATCTTTTCATATGTCCATTACTGTGTATAAAGTAAGTATAAAAAAATAAGACATCAGTCTAAACTAAGGGAAGGAAGGTTGATATAGTAAGGGTAATAAATTGGAAGGAGTACTTTTATATTATCTATTTCGAAAATAGTAGGTGAGCTGTACATAGAGCTAGATGATTAGAAAACATAACCTAGAAACCAGTACATCTCTATAACTCATAAAATTGATATTGATAGCTTTTAGATCAATTTAAATTTATAAATTTTTGATAATTTACTCATATAAATTTAAGGGGAAATATGAAAAATTAGAAAAATTTTACTCAAATCTAATTAATATTATAAATTCCTTATTTTATCTTAAATTAAGGAATATATCTAATTAGGTTAAAGAATTATAAAAGAACTTTTCAAGTTTGACAAAACAAATGACAAGCCTCACCCTTCTAGGGGGTAATGCTTTTAAGGTTTGTTTTAAAAATAATTAGATATGAATAGCCATCAAGGGTATTCTTCATAGA
>JBMFKU010000047.1:0-7126 GCA_049971805.1 Caldisphaera sp. | reverse complement strand
AAGGGGCAGAGAGATATGAACTGGGCAATGCCTCGTGACCTTGGTGAAGCCCAAGGGCTGAGAATTGAATATAAATTCATTAAGATTCAATGAAGCCCAAACTCCTTTTTAAGATTTATTTGACTCGTTGTTAAATTCTTCATATACATATCTTCCTCCTCTTAGATATGAAAATACAGCTCCTATCAATACAACAACAACTGATATATATAGGGAAGCTCTTAAACCATCCATAAATGGATTTCCCAATACAGTTGGTAAAAATGTCTTAGAGTTTAGAGCATTTAATACGCTTTGCGGTAAAGATGATGCAATATTGCTTGGCAGAGCAGTTGCAGGATCATAGCCTAAGAAGGCTGCAAACAGTAAACCACTTGCTGGTAGCTTTGATAAAAATACAGCTATTTGTTGGGGTATTCCATAAAACAAGGCTTCTTTGTACATCTGTGATGGCATTTTTTCAACAAGCACAGTTATTGCTATCGTGAAGAACATTGCCATACTAATTGTAGAGCCTATGTTTGCAAATGTTTGTCTCATGCCATTACCAGTTGCCCTATCTCTTGGCTTTAAAGAGTTCATTATTGCAGTTGTATTAGGTGCAGAAAATAAACCATTTCCAAGGCCATTTATAAACAATATGGTTTCAAATAACCACAAATTAAAATTATAGGGTAATAGAGTAAGGGCAAATAACGTTGCTGCTATTATTAGCATACCTCCAGTTGCAAACATTCTTGCACCATATTTATCTGTTAGCATTCCTCCTATCGGTCCCATAACTACTGTTCCTACGAGCATTGGTAACATATATACTCCTGCCCAGAAAGGGGTTTCAGTATATGAAAATCCATGAAGGGGTAAGTAGATTCCTTGAAGCCATATAGCAACTAAAAACATTATGGCTCCTCTTGCCAATGAATTCATAAAAAGAGCCAGAACTCCATAGGAAAATGGCTTTACTTTAAATAATTTAAGATCAAACAAAGGTGCTATGACTCTATTTTCTATTAGTACAAAACCTACAAAAGACGCTATGCCAATTACAAAAGACGCTATTACAGTTGGGCTGCTCCAACCAAGCTGAGAGGATTTATATGGCAATAGAGCATATGTAAAACCTAGTGAAATTAAAAGTAAACCTATGGCTAGTGTTATGTTTCCTAGCATGTCCATGCTAACTGTTTTTGTCCCTTTAATCCTTTTAAGTTTTAGAACAGACCAAGCGGCCCCAGCCACAGCAAAAGGTATATTTACAACAAAAATTAAATGCCAATCATAGCCTGAGAGTAATCCGCCTAGAATAAGACCTATAAATGAACCAACAACGAAGGATATTTGGTTTATTCCTAAAGCCTTACCTCTTTCGCTAGGTGGGAAAGCGTCAGATAATAGGGCCGTGCTATTAACCATTAATAGTCCTCCACCAATAGCTTGGACTGCTCTAAACACGATTAGAGTTAATGCACCCTTGTTGCCAGTGTTGCTTGGTATTATAGATAATAATATTGAAGCTATAGAAAATATAATAAATCCCCATGTATATACCCTTGCTCTACCATACATATCCGATATTCTACCGAAGGTAACTAAAACAGTGGCTAAAACTATGCTGTAGCCCATAAGAACCCAAATTAAATATGTAAACTCTCCAGGAGCAAATGGGTTTATACCTAAGCCTCTGAATATAACTGGTAATGAAATTAGCACAATATACATGTTCATTGATGACATTATTATTCCTAAGGTTGTGTTGACAAGCACAGTCCATTTGTATTCCATCTAAATCCCTATAATGGTTACATATTTCTGTAAAATATATATTTTTCGCATTAATTTGTTATAAGCAAAAATAGAAAAAGATTAATGCAAAATTATTGTTATAAATTTTCTCTTTTAATCTATTCTTTTTGAATAATAGCTTTAAGTCAAAAAATTATTAGTTTTAGTTAGTTAATTCTAGATTTGGAAGCGATTCGAATTGGCTTCAGAGACAAGTAATTATGGGGATAATGAAGATTTAATTCAAGTAGATATTAATTTCAAGGGATCAAAAATTAAAGTATATAAGTCTAAAAGCATAGGTTACTATATTTGTCCTGTTTGCAAAAAAAGTATATTCTTTAATGAACTTGATTTATTAGACCATATTATAGCTCATGCTAAAGGGCTGAATGAAAAAAGAAGAGATATACCGACAAGGTTTTATAGAAGGGAAAAGGAAGAATAATTTTTATACTAATGAAAGGATTTCATTTGTAATCGCAAAAACAGTTATTATTAATTTTAAGTTAATTATAAATACTTAATTTATATTTTTTCTAACGCTTGGGAAATTAATTCAATACCTTTTTCTATTCTATCTTGGGTTTCGGCAACAAATGAAAGCCTTAATGCTGATTTATATGCATCACTAAAATAATTGCCTGGAACTGTTGCGACGCTATATTTTTCTAGTAATTCTTGTGAAAAGCTTTCTCCATTTATATTGTAATAATTTAAATCTAGAAATACAAACATTGATCCTTTAGGCAAAATAAACTTACCATTTTTTATTTTGCTTTTAATGCTTTTTGCCATTACATCCCTTCTTTTTCTATATTCATTTACAACACTTTTAATGTATTTTAGTCTTATCTCTGATCTTAGGTATTTTGAAACCATGTATTGTGCAAATGATGGCGGGCAATAAACCATTTCTTCATTTAGTAACTTTATTTTATTTATTATTTCCTTCTGACCATATATATAACCTAGTCTCCATCCTGGTATGGAAGGATCTTTGGAAAATGTATTTATTGATATAACGTTTTCTGGTGCATACTTATATAAAAATTCATGCTCGCCTTCATATATTAATGTTTTATATGCTTCATCATTTATTATGTATATGTCATTGTCAATAGCTATTTCTGCTAATTCTCTTGCAGTTTTATTGCTAATTATTCTTCCAGTTGGATTATCAGGGCTTACCATTACTATTGCTTTGGTATTATTTGAAACAATCTCATTTATATCTTCAATGTTTGGTTGGAATTCATTTTCTAAGTTAGTATGGCTTTTCTTAATTTTAGCCCCAAAATAATCCAGCAATGGCTTATACCCGAAATATGTGGGATCAATTAATATAACTTCATCTCCTGGTTCTATTACTGCTGATAAAGTTGAAAACATAGCTGCCTGTCCACCGGCAGTTATTACAATATTTGAAGGATCAACATCTATAGATCCTAATAATTTTAAATCATCAGATACAGCCTCTCTTAATTCTGATATTCCTTGGCTTGGCGTATATCCGTACAGGTTCATTGATTCTTCTTTTAGCAATTCTCCCATTAATTTTCTAATTTCAATAGGAGGAGGTATGCTAGGTTGTCCTGCTGAGAAAACTATTATATCCCTATTTTCTTTTTTAAGCCTTTCCCTAATAGAATCTATTTTTCTAGTCGGAGATTCTCTCAAGAGATCAACTTTTTTCGAAAAGCCCCTCACTTTATACCCAGGTTTACTTTTCAAGAAGCAATTTATAAATTTTTATTAAGTGCGGGGGGTGGGGTTTGAACCCACGCAGGCCTACACCAACGGGCCCTCAACCCGTCCCCTTTGACCAGGCTCGGGCACCCCCGCTCCATAGATAAAATATTATTAAGGATTTAAAATAGTTCACTAAAAAATTTTAACTGGAAAATATTTAATAAAAATGAGGTGTTATGATAAATTGTCTAGCAATAAAAAAACAAGCAAGGCATTAATTAGATTAATGAAGAATATAACTATACATACACTATGGATTTATGTTTTAGCTGTGCTAGCTAAAGAACAAACCTACCCTTATCAAGTAAAGAAAAAAATAAAGGAATTATTTTTATTTAACCCACCAACTGTAACGCTTTATACAGTTATTTATAGGCTTGAAAGAGAAGGTTTTATAAAAAAGGCTGAAAATGGTTCATATATGATAACAGAAACTGGAAAAAATGCTTTAAAAGATGCATCTAAGATTTTAATGGAGATAAGCGATAAGTTAAATCATATGTAATAAAATTATAATATATGGATTTGGTTATCTGTTTTCCAAAATCTTTTTAAAATTAATTTTTTAGTTTCTTTATATAAATTAGGGATTCAAAAAGAGCAGAAAACTTAGCTGTTTATTGTGGAGATGATATCCTTTGTAGAAAGCTTAGAAATTTTGAATTGCATAACAAAGGTTAAGATGTTATATTGTAAAAACAAATTAAATATAATAAAGACTAGAAATACGAGAATAAACGTAGCCTTAAATTAATAAAATGCGTGAAAAAGATTCTTTAGCAGTATTAACAAGCAGATATGCCTAAATGTAAAGGCTTGGAATAATGTTGCGGCTCTCTATTAATAACAACCAGCTTTACTTCTTGAATTCTTATTAAAAAAGTTATTTGATTAATCTTATTAATATTTATTTAAGAAATTATAAAAATTTAATATTTTGTATTGAAAATATATTGAGTGGAAGAGGGGTAATTTTAGTGTGGTAACTAACATAGAAATAAGTGGTTACAGCGAAGACGCGCTTGATGCATTAGTTAGAGCGGGAATATATTCAAATAAAACAGAAGCTGTTAGAGAGGCTATAAGAAGATTTATTGATAGCTTTGATATGAAGGAAATCTCATTTAGGGCCTATAAAGAAGGCAAGATTAGTTTCCAATTAGCAACAGAAATAAGTGGATTAAGTATTGAGGAACTTATATGGTTTTTCTTAAAGAAAGGTTTTGCACCTGAAATAGGCATTAGTGATATTAATGAATTAAAAGAAAATCTAGATGAAATAGGCAAGTATGAAGCTTTCGTTTTTGATTTATCATCATCATATACTATTTTGGAGCTAGATAAGATTGATACAATAAAAAAGGTCAATAAAAGATTAATTATAGGTAAAGAGACAGGCAAATCAATAAGATCTCTAGTTATGAGATATTCAAAAATTAGAGGCTCATTGGTTTATTTAGGTAATTATGAGCAGGCTCAGCTAAAGACTCAGTTAAGTGAATTTGCAAGAAAGAATGGTATAACATTACAAGAGGCTGAAGCAATAAATATAGCGAAGAAAGAAAAATGGTTATTAATAAGCGATGATGTAAGAACAAGGCAAATTGCAAGAAGTAAGGGAGTTAACTGCGTGCCAACCTTATCAATATTTTTATATGAGAAAAACCAGAATTTGATAAGTGAAAAGGAATTCAACGAGATATCGATGAAGATGGGTATAATACCTATGTTAGTTCCTTCAGAAATCTTTAGATGAGGCGTAATAATTTGAAATTTATAGGAGAAGGGGTTGTGATAGGTGTCGATACAAGCATTAGCATGGCAAGAAGGGATTTTAAACCGAATAGGCTAGAAAATGCAAAAAGAGCAGTCTCAATAATTTCTAGGAGTTTAATGAGCAGAAATATACCAACATTAGTTTCTTTAATAGTATTTTATAAATATTCGTTTCCATTAACTGATCTAACCGAAGAATTAAGCGTTATAGAGCAAGCAATAAACCAAATTGAAATAATGGGAAAGATAACTGCGCCAAGCGAAGCAATAAAAGATGCATATTTAATACTTAAATCAGTCCCCCCAGGTTACTATAAAAGGGTTATTTTAGTAACTGATGCAGGCTTTAATGAAGGGATTAGCTTAATTACTTCAGCCTCTTTATTGGCTAGATCTAATATAGAGCTTGATATGTTAACTTTTTCTCCTATTTCTGGAAAGATTAGCAACATTTTGGAACAGTCGACAAAAATCACAAATGGGATCTGGCTTAATTCCTCTAGTGTAGAGGAATTACTAGGAAATGCTGCAAAGCTTGGTGAAAGATATCCCGATTAATTTTAAAAATAATTGCTTAAACCGGATTTCTTAGAACTTTACTTTTTATAGAACCTCTTAAATCTTGGGTTTTGTTAAAGACGTAGGACTTTACTCACTTGTCTTTGTAGGCTTTTCTTTACTAAGATAACCCAGTTGCAAGCATTTTGAGTATCATAGAAAACCAGTAAATATTATTATAATACTTCCTAGATATAGCGAAGCATGTATATCAAATTCCTATAGATTAATATTTTAATTTCAAGCTGTAATAAGTTGCTATCTAACGAGAATTATTAATAACAAAAGTATTAAGCATTGCTTTAAAATAGTTAACATAATATATTAATTGTATAGAACCTCAATATTATGATCGGCGCACATCACATCATCAGTGTAGGGCAGTTATTTCATCGGTTCCGATCATATTTTATGCGAAAAAAATTAAAATCGATTGCGATTTTTCTTTTATATGGTGATCTAATATTTTTCTATTATATTTACTTAAATGATTAATTATATATTTTTGGCTTTTGTAATTTTTGCTCATTGGCAATTTTGTTGCTTAAAAATACAAACAGCTTAAAAATGTTTATCATTTAATAAACAAAGGGTGCTAAATATGAGCAGCAAAAAAACAAAATTTGCCTATGTCTACATGGGGAGAAAAAAGGGTTATTACAAAGTTAGGTTATTTAATTCAAAGCCTGAGGAAGATCCTGATAGAATAATTGTTATAGGCAGATTTAAAAAACCTAAATTAGGATATAGAGTTATAAACAAAGAAGATTTATTGGAGGTAGTCAGAGAAAAGCTTGAAAAAGTTTAAAACCTTTTTATACGTGTTTGTTCTCTGATTGAAGTGCAGGAATGCAGGTGCTAACCTTGGCAAAAGAAATTCACACAATAAGGGAATTAGAAATTCCAGATGGCATAGAAATAAAATTAGAGGGAAAAAGAATAAAGATAAAGGGGCCTAAAGGAGAATTAGAAAGGGACTTCTCTCAAATAAAGGATTTAACATTAAGATTAGAGAATAAAAAATTAATTGCAGAAACATTTTTTGCAAATACTAAGAAGAAAGCTGTTGTAGGAACAGTTATAGCACATGTAAAAAATATGATTACTGGTGTAACAAAAGGATATAGATATAAATTAAAGATAATTTATAGCCATTACCCTATTAGCGTAAAAAGGGATGGGAATAAGCTAATAATATCTAATTTTATAGGAGAAAAATCTCCAAGAATTGCAAATATTATGTCGGGAGTAAATATAA
>JBMFKU010000046.1:0-7652 GCA_049971805.1 Caldisphaera sp. | reverse complement strand
ATCGTAGGAGGAGTAGCTGCTTATTATGCAACTAGAAAGATTACAACTACTTCTACTTCAACAACAACTTCTACAACAGTTTCATTTTCAACATTAAGCCCAGTTGCAACATCAACATATACAACAATTGCAAGCACACCAATTAACTTTGTTTTATCATCATTTACACCATCAAGCGGTAGATACGCATTGTTTTACCCAGGTAATGGACAAGTAATTAACACAACATCACAATATGTTAGCGTAACATATAATTACCCAGGTCATTACCTAGTTTACTATAATGTTTATCAGAGCGGTTCATTAACAGGTTCTTCATTATCAAATCTAATAGAGATAACTGTTGCACCAAATGTACCAACAAGCCTTGAAGGTTTAGTTACTGTACCAACAATTACATTTAACATAACTAAAAACCCAACAGCACCAGTTTTCACAACAGGTGAAGAAGTTTATCTATCAGGAGGTTTTCTACAGCCACCATCTGGTCAAAACATGACGATTTATGAGTATATATGGAATTTTGGTAATGGAAAAACACAAACAGTTATGGCAAATCAATCAACTCTATTACCTGAAACAAATCCAGTTAGTGTAACTTACACCTCACCAGGTTTATATGCAGTTTCATTAACAATAACAACTAAAAATGTATCATCAGGCAAAACTTATAACTATACAACATATCAAACTGTTGCAGTAACATCATCTAGCCTACCATTTGCAATATATTCATCAACATTAAAGGTACCTAGCCCAGGCAGTATTATAGTTGCTGAAAACGTACCTGGTGGACCATATAGCTTCGATCCAGATATAGATTACGAATCTGTTGGATTTGAAGTAATATCAAATATCTTTGCCACACTAATAGTATATAATGGTTCATCAACAACTTCTTTCATTCCATTCGTAGCAGCTTATATACCGACACAGCAAAATGGCGGTATAAATTCTAACTATACAGAATACACATTTAAGATAAGATCTGGTTTGTATTTCTCTAATGGAGACCCAATAACTGCTTACGATGTATGGTATTCAATAATTAGAGATATGCTATTCTCAGGAGGTTCTCCAGGTACTCCAGGTTGGATATTAACCCAATATTTAATACCAAATTACACTCCATTTACTTTTCCAGTAACCGCTCCAAACGATACCCAAGGATTTGATGAAATAATGAGTTCTATAACTTATGATAATGCAACTAATACAGTTACTTTCCATCTTTATAGACCAACTGCACCTCAGTTTTTATTCACAGCAGTAGCAAATCCATTGGGTGCAGGTATATTAGATGCTAAATGGCTTGAACAAGTTGGTGCAGGTATTAATTTTACTCCAGCTGGATTTTATCAATATGAAGCACAAGCAGATGAAGGTAGCTATAACACTCAAGTACAATGGTCACCTGTAACTTCAGGTCCATATATGATAAAATCATATACACCTGGACAAAGCATTGTTTTAACACCAAACCCATATTTTAACGGTACACCAGGAATACCAAAACCAAATGATACTGTTATAATTTACTGGGTTAAAGATCCTAACACTGCATATGAGATGTTCTCATCAGGGCAGGCAGATATAGTAACTGGTTTGCCATCAAGCTACATACCATTAGTTGAAAACTTGGAGTCATCAGGTCAGGCATCATTATATGAATTTCCAACTCTATCGGAGTTCTTCTTTACATTCGTTGATAATATCTCACAGTCGGCATTACATACATTAAACCCAGCATATTCTATACCAAGCTATTATTTTGCTAACCCATTAGTCAGAGAAGCATTTGCATATGCTTTTAATTATACAGAATACCTAAATGATATAGTTGGTAATGTAAAGTATCATTTTAATTTTGCAAATCCATATTGTGGAGTTATAATACCAGGTTTGCCATATTACATACCTCCATCAGAGTTAACAGGTTGCCCAACATTTAACTTAACATATGCCAAACAATTAATGGAGAAATCAGGTTATTATAATATAAGCGTTAACTTCCCAATAATTGTACCAAGCGGAGATACTGTTGATTTCACAGCAGCCTCAATGTGGGCTTCTTTATTAAATGAAATAGATCCAAATATACATGCTACACCATTATATGTACCTTTCTCAACTATGATAAGCTATCAAGTTCCTGGAGCTAATCCTATGGCAGTTTATTACTTAGGTTGGATAGCTGATTATCCATTAGCAAGTAACTTTGTTAATGCAATGTACTTAACAGGAGGTACATACCCTGCACCAAATGGTTGGAATGTTTCATATTTTGAAAACCTTAGCAAATACTACGCTGCGCAAGGAAACACATTTTTAGCAAATCTATATGCAAACGAATCTCAAGAATACAACGAATTAAATAACTTAATATTAAAGGCAGACAATGCAGCTTTAGCAGGAAATACAACAGTAGCACAACAATACTATAAACAAGCAGAACAAATAGCAATTAATCTCTATCTATATGTATATGCACAGATGCCTAATGAATATTGGATAATAAAGCCATATATGCATGGCTATAATAATCAAATAAGCTATGAAGAAAATCCAATGATAGGAGGGGCTGCTGATTCCCTATACTACTGGTGGGTTAAAGGATAAATAAATATTTAATATCAAACATTTTATATTATAATCAAAAAGTTTTTTACCCTTTTTTAAGCTTTAAAATCTTAGCTTATAACACACAAATATAGGGGGGATGGATTATAAAGCTTTGGCAGTATGCATTAAGAAGAGTATTGTTATTTATACCAACCCTAATAGGATTAACAGTTATAGTTTTTGTTTTACTTCACATAGGAGGGACTACCAAACTTTTAGCAATGTATTTAAGCCCAAGGCTTACAGGAGCAGCAAGGCAAGCCGTTATACAAGAATTAGATGCCAAGTTCCATTTTAATGCACCCATATATATACAATACTTCTATTGGATTGCCCAGATATTTGAAGGAAATTGGGGTATAACAAATACACCCATATTTAGCGGACCTGTTACACAAGCGATAGAAATATTCTTTCCAAATACATTAATATTAACAATATTTGCTGCTATAATAATATGGTTAATATCAATACCATTAGGTGTGCATACAGCAGTAAATAGGGACAAACCATCAGATAACGTTATTAGAGTTGGTAGTTTAACGTTTTATGCTATGCCATGGTACCTAATAGGAATAATATTAATAATAATTTTTGCAGTATATATTAAAATATTACCAATAGCTGGTACAATAAATCCAAAGCTAGTTGCTGACGTTTCATGGTATAAAAATGGTATATCATATCCAACTCATATATTATTAATTGATGCTTTAATACATGGGGATTGGATTGCAGCAGGCAATTCATTCCTCCACTTAATAATGCCATCTGTCACACTGGCTTTAGGGGTAATGGCTGCTTTAGTTAGACTGATGAGAGGTACAATGCTTGAAACGTTAGATCAAGACTTTGTAAATTTTGCCAGAGCTAAAGGGGTACCAGAAAAAGTAGTAATCAATTTGCATGCAAAAAATAATGCATTACTACCAGTTGTTACGAACTTTGGTTATTTAGTTGCTGGTTTATTGGGAGGAGTTGTAGTTGTAGAAGATGTTTTTTCATATCCTGGAATTGGTATGTGGCTAACTGACGCAATGTTAAACAATGATATGGGTGGGATCATGGGGGGTACGCTTCTTTTTGGCATAATACTTGTTGTAACAAGTCTCATATTAGATATAATATATGCTAAAATAGATCCAAGAATTAGATACTGAGGTGCATTAAATGAGCAAACCTGAAAGATTTAGGGAATTAAAATTATCATTGCAGGTTTTCTTCTCAAACAAATCTGCAGTTGCTGGTCTAATTATATTTCTATTTTATTTCTTTGATGCAATAACATTACAATTTTTCCCACATATCTTACCATTTAAACACCCATACTCATTAGTTCCAAACTATGCAAATCCAATACCTCAACCGCCTTCTTGGAAGCACCCATTTGGGACAACTTATCCTGGAGTAGACCTATTAAATGCGGTAATTAAATCAATCAGGCTTGATTTTTGGTTATCATTAGCAGTTGTGATACCTGGGGCTTTAATGGGTCTAGTAATAGGAATTATAGCCACTTATTTTGGAGGATGGATTGATGAAGTGTTAATGAGAATAACTGATATAGTATTTAGCATACCGTACTTAGTGCTAGCTATAGCAATAGGTTATGTATTGGGTAGAACTTTAAACAGTATGATGATAGCTTTAATTCTTATTTGGTGGCCACTATATGCAAGATATGCAAGGAGTATAACTTTAGAAGTTAAGGAGCTAACCTTTATTGAAGCAGCAAGAGCTTCAGGAGCGGGAAATCTAAAAATAATGTTTAGACACATATTACCAAATTCCTTACCACCTGTATTTGTGCAAGTTTCATTAGATCTTGGAACCATAATGTTAACAATATCTGCATTAGCTTTTATTGGATTTTTACCTGCAGCCAATCTACCCGAGCTAGGTTATTTAACAAGCTTAGGATATAATTATATACAAACCGCTCCTTGGGCCATGATAATACCTGGATTATTTATAGTTTTATTTGCTTTAGCAGTAAACTTAATGGGAGATGGATTTAGGGATGTTATTGATCCAAGAAGGAGGAGCGCCCTATGATGGAAAATAACCTAAAAAATGATAACAAATTAAAAAGTAATCTAACACCACTAATTAAAGTAGAAGATTTCCATTTACATTACTATACAAGAAGGGGGGTATATAAGGCATTAAATGGGGTAGATCTGGAAATAAGAAGAGGAGAAGTTTTAGGTGTAGCAGGAGAAAGCGGTTGTGGGAAAAGCACCCTAGGTAGAGCTATTATGGGTATTTTACCAAGAAATGCTGCTGTTGTTGGTGGTAAAATACTAATAGACGGGGTAGATTATTTAAAACCGCTAAGAGAATATTATAAAAATTCTAAGAAATTTAAACCAACTAAAAACCAAGATATATTAAAGAAAGTAAATGAGGACATGTCAAATATTAGAGGACAAAAAATATCAATGGTTTTCCAGGAGCCAATGACAACGCTTAATCCTTTATTAAGTGTTGGTTACCAAATTGCTGAAGTATTAATTTACCATAATCCTGGTTTGCTTGCGAGCAGAAGACTATCAAGAGCAAGAGCTACTAAAGAAGATACAAAAAATATAATAAAAATCTTAAAAGATAAAGGAATAGGAGAAGAATTTAAACAATATTTGAAAACTAGACATATCGAAGGCTTGGAAGATCAAGTGTTGGCAATCTGGAGAAGGAAAGACTTGCATGATCTTAAAAAAGAGCAAATTATACAAGACCTTTGCTGCCAACCAATTAGCTCAATGGCTAAAGGCTATCTAGAATCTATAGAGAAAAATAATAAACTACCTAATTTCTCGAGAATACCCATAGTTGGTAGGATTTTAAAAAGAGAATTGCTAGGAGAAGCTTATAAAAAAGCTTCTGAATTTTTAGGATTGTTAGGGATACCAAACCCGGATAAAGTAGTTTATATGTATCCACATGAATTGAGCGGTGGACAAAGACAAAGAATTGTAATAGCATCTGCTATGATTAATAACCCTGATTTGGTTATTTTGGATGAGCCTACAAGTGCTTTAGATGTAACAATTCAGGCACAAATATTAGAACTTGTGAAAGAATTAAAAGAATCTATAAATTCAGCATATATGTTTATTTCACATGACTTATCTGTATTAGCAGAAGTTTCAGATAGAATAGCCATAATGTACGCAGGTCAAGTTGTAGAAGTAGGACCCAAATCTGCTATATTTGATCAGCCAAAGCATCCATATACACAAATGTTAATGGATGCAATACCTACAATTGAAGCTCATGAACTGAAAAGCATAAAAGGAGAAGTTCCAGACATGAGAAATCCTCCTAAAGGTTGTATGTTTCAGCCTAGATGCCCATATGCCATGCCAATATGTAGTGAGAAAAAACCAAAGTTAGTAAAAGTGGGAGAAGATCATTATGTTGCATGTTTCTTATATGAAGGTGAGAAATCTTGATAATAGCAGCAAGAAACTTAAGCAAATTTTTTGAAGTAAAAGGAGTAAAAAATGCTTATATAAGAGCAGTTGAGGATGTAAACATAGAAATAAAGGAAGGAGAAATTGTTGGCCTTGTTGGAGAAAGTGGTTCTGGTAAAAGCACTCTAGGAAGGCTATTGATAAGACTTATTGAACCTACATCAGGAGAGATTCTATATAATATACCAGATAATGAACTGGATGAATTAGACCTTGCTATGGAAAACAATGATCAAAATGCAATTAAGAAAATAGCTGATAAATACTCAATAGTAAAACTGAAAGGAGATGATTTAAAAAAGTTAAGAAGAAACGTTGGAATAGTATTTCAAGATCCTTATTCTTCCTTAGATCCAAGATTAAAGATTGAAGATATAATTGCAGAGCCTCTAATAGAGACTAATACAATGAAAGGAGAAGAAGCCAAAAAAAGAGTTCTTGAGTTATTAGATGAGGTTCAATTGCCAAGGGAATTTAGTTACAGATATCCACATGAATTGAGCGGTGGACAAAGACAAAGAGTTGCATTAGCTAGGGGTATAGCTACCAATCCAAAGTTGGTTATTTTGGATGAGCCTACAAGTGCTTTAGATGTTTCAGTTCAGGCCGAAATGCTTGAGTTGTTGAAAAACATTAGAAAAAAGCATAACATGGCAATGTTATTAATTACTCACAATATCTCAGTAGTTTCTTATATGGCAGATAGAGTATTTGTAATGTATGCAGGAAAAATAATGGAAAAAGGGTTTAAAAACGATATAATTAAAAATCCTCAACATCCTTATACAAAGGCATTAATATCAGCTGTTCCACAAGTGAAAAGAATTATGTCAAGAACTATATTAAAAGGTGATCCACCTAACCTAATTAATCCACCAAAAGGGTGCAGATTCCACCCAAGATGCCCGGTTGCATTACCAATTTGTGGATGGACTTCTGATGAAATTAAACCCAATTTGGAATATCTGATAGACACTAAATATTTTACAGAATTTAGTAATGTTAACATAGAAATAAAAAATGAGCTTGAACTAATCGTTCATAATGCTGATCCTAAAAAATTGCAAGCAATAATTAATTCAGAAAAAGAAAATATTAGAGCATTATACGCAATTAAAGAAATAACATCTAATGGAAAAGATCCAATAATAAGGCTATACGAATATAAGGTACCAAAACTGATTGAGCTTTCTAATAGTAGAGAAGTTGCTTGCTGGATTTATTCTGAAAAGCCCTAAAGATATTACTATATTAGCTTGACAACTTTTTCTTGTCTATAACCTGTTATCACTCTTATAAATCCTCTTAGCATATCATTTAATTCCTCATCGCCTGTATCTACCATAAGATATCTAAGCGACATTAATTTATCCTTACTCGATACCACTATAATGTTATCCCTGCCGATCTTTCTTAAAACATCGGGACTAAATTGCTGATTTCCTCTTCCAAATAAAAATCCTTGCCCACCTATGGGAGTAACTATAATTTTTGATTTATATTTGCTAATTAGCTCAATAATTTGTTTTTCATTTAAATCTTTTGCAATAATAC
>JBMFKU010000045.1:0-8441 GCA_049971805.1 Caldisphaera sp. | reverse complement strand
CTGCTCCTTATCTACAGCAAGTTGATCTGAGAGAAGCATATAATCCCCATGTTTTACTTAAAACAAACATTAAAAGCTATCCCGCCTTAAAAAAAGAAGTTTGTTTATATTATCAGTATTAATATATTTAATTTTCTAAGTTTACTACAATAAAATGAAGAAATTAAGAAAAGAGATTTCATTGCAAGTGGTTGGCTACCATTATATTTAATTTTAACAATAGCAATTTCTTATTTTGGAATTAACTAAACAAGAAATCCTTTCCGTATAATAACATATTGTTCATAATAGTTATATTGATTTTCTACTATTTGATCATGAAGCGAAAAAGGTATGAAAATTAAATATTATTTTATTAAATTATTAAATTTTTTTAAATCTATCTTTATAAAACCTGCTTCTATTCTTTTTATTTCCCCTTCACAATGAGTTAAAATTACAGCTATACTATCTTCAACCTTTTGAATCACAGTGAAATACTGCTTATTATCAATTGAGTAAACAGATGCTATAACGCCATCTTTTAGATACTCATCATTTATTATCTCAACCTTGTTTAAATCTATTAACCTTTTCTTTGATTCTAATATGCAACTTGATATCAATCTATTTCTATTATCTAATCTTTGTGCTCTGTTTTTTTCATTGTTAACCAATTTATTTTCAAAAATGACCTTTGTATCTCTATTTCTTAACCCTTCAATAACATGCTTTTTAGCATCTTCATCAAAATTTAAACCAATAACATGATCTACTTTTAGTTCATTCGCTAGATTAATTTTTAATAATAAGCCTTTATTATCAATCCAACCATCAGTATCAATTATTAAATTGTGATTTAATTTTAACTGTTTTAATAAACAATCCACATATTTAGATTGATTAATGCTGGGCGAAAAACTGCCTACAAAACACACTTCAACATCTTTAACAGAATTTCTCCATCCAGGTATATAAGGATAATTAATTTTTGCTTTAGCCATATATGCAGGACAATAAACTTCATTTTGTCCAACATCTGTTGTGAGTATTTGGAATTCACTCCCATCCGATTTAAATTTATTTATAAAATATGCAGCAAGCGTGCTTTTTCCGCTATCATTGGAGCCAATAATCATAATCTTTTTTCCATTGCTGATCTTCCTATAAATATTATCAGCATTTCTAATAAAATCTGAATCGTCTTTAATCAGATTAGAAAAGGAGGGCAAGACATCTACAGATGCATTTTCAAAATAAACAGATATTATCTTATTTAATGGTATAACTATCCTTGTGGCTTGATTAATGGAATATCCGAGAACATCTGCTTTTCCATCTATAATTTTTATTGTTGATGGGCCTAAAACTTTATAAAAACCATTAAATTTATCTCGCATTCTTTTTCCCATTTATATATTTTAGTTAGGAATAAAAATTTTAAACTAATTCATAAAATAAAAACAATTTTGCCCATAGAGCAAAGACTTAATCAACTATTAACGATACATTTAGTTTATTCATGCAGTATTGAGCAAAACGATAAAAGCATAACAAAAGAATAGTACCTATAAACTTGTAAACTATGATTTTGAGATATTTTTGAAACAAAAAATAATAAAACTATTATTTAACCTATGAAAACTTACAAATTGTTTATTTTTATAACTTTAAATCAGTTTTATTATTTTATATAGCAATTTATTACTGAGCAATATAAAATAAAACAGAAAAGTTAATATTCGATACCTCTTTAAAAATTAGAGGTGAAGCCGCGGTCGTATAGTCTGGCCTAGTATGCGGGCCTGTCAAGAGGTTTGTGAGTTAAAAGCTCACAGAAAGCCCGTGACCCGGGTTCAAATCCCGGCCGCGGCGTCACAAGTTTTAAGCTATAATTTGACTATATCTTTAATAATTTGCTTTATATAACTATATTGATCGATTCTGGTGTCCCACCAAGCTACATAACAAAATAGTGCTCCCATAAAGGCTCTTCTAATATGTAAGGGTATTTTAACATTAGATAATTTTTCAACGTTAGAAAAAAGTCTATCAATGTATTCTTCGCAGGATTTATATAAAGCTTCTTTAATATCTGGATATCTCTCCCTTATTCCAAAAGTCATTAAGAGAAGAGATCTCATATTTTTATCCTCATATTTTTTAAAAAAAGAAATACCAAAATCCATTAGCATTTCTTCTCCATTAGAATAATTTTTGCTTAAAACGCTTTCTATAACATCTGTTGGTAAAGACTTATGGGCAACACATCTAATTAATTCATTTTTTGTTTTAAAATAGTAAAAAAGGTCACCTTTACTAATACCACTTTCTTTTGCTATAATTTCAGTTGAAGTTGTATCATATCCATTTTCTGAAAAGACCTTCATTGCTGAATTAATTATCTTATTCTTCACTTCTGATATGTTACTCATTTTTATCCCAGTTGCTTTTATATAAAAAACCTAATATTTTTATTATATTTTATCAACTAGTCAGTAGAAAAGTTTAAATTTTTTCATTTTGATAAACTGACTGGTCGATAAAGGTGAAAGAAAATGGAAATTGAACCCAAAAGCAATCTAGTAAAATTAAGAGATCATCTAGACAAATTTTTAGGGCTATATGTTGGTTTAATGATAGTAATAGGATCAATAACAGGATATTATAGTATGCATTGGGTAATGCATAATCAAAACTTTTTACAAATATTAATGGAAGCTGCAATTTATATTATGATATTTCCAATGATGCTTATGCTAAATATAAAAGCATTGGGAAAATCGTTTACAAATTGGAAGGTTACTACTGCTGTAATATTAATGAATTTCATTTATGGTCCTGCTATGGCTGTTTTATTAGGTTTAGGATTTGTAAATAACCCGTTTATAAGACTAGGTTTATTTATAGCATGGTTGGTTCCATGCTCATCTATGAGCATTGGATATGTAGGACTAATGAGAGGAGACATTAATTCTGCAACTGCAATGGTAGCTCTTTCGTTTATTTTATCCCTAGCATTGATACCCTTAGAAACAAGCGGCTACATCAGCCTTATATTTGTTCACCAAATACATGGATCTATAATGCTTACTTCTGCTGCAATGAGTAAAATAGAGATGGGTATATTAATGACAATAATAGAAATATTATTAATTCCATTAATTATAGCTATACCATCGCATGAAGCAATAATAAGAAAAACTGGTATCGATGGGTTTAGAAAAATTAGCCCTCTCTTTTCAACATTAACAATGCTTGGCATGTTTTTAATCATATTTGTAATATTTTTTGCTCATGCAGGTATGCTAGTAACGCATATTAAGGATGTATTAGGAGTATTTTATTCTGCTATGATCTTTGGTACAGTATCTTTAACTTTATTTACTTTCTTATTTAAATATGTAAAGCTTAATAAAACTGGTATTAAAAATTATAGAAACTCAATGGTCGCAATATTAACAGGTATACCCAAAAATGAAGCCACAGCAATTGCTTTATCATCGATGGCTCTAGCATCCCTAGGCTCACAATATGCTTTTCTTGCTTCATTAGCTCCTTCTCTTTTGCCAGCATTTCAGGTAGTATTTATTATAATTTTCTTAAAATTAAGAGACAAATTAATTAAATATTATGGAGGAAATGCAAAAGAACTTGAAATTATAGAAGAGGAAGAAATTAGATCACAAAGGCAGGAAAAAATAAAGGTACCTACTTGAGGTGATATGAAATGGTAGAAAGAAAGGGATTATCTATTTTAATTCCTGTAGATTTCTCACAAGATACAGAAAAATGGATTAAAAGTATGTTAAGCTTAATTCAGCAAAGTATTTCAAAGCTGACATTTATGTATGTATTACCTTTAGGCATGAAAGAGCTAGAAGATTTTATTGATGAAATATCAATTAAAAGAGCAGAAAGCATAGCAAAATCTAAATTGGTTGCCTTATCAGAATCTTTTAAGCTAAATCAATATAAAATAAATATAATATTAGCTACTGGAGATCCTGCTTCGTTGATTATCGATGAGGCAAATTCAGGTAAATATGATCTAATAGCCATTGGTCATAGAGGATTTGGCTATCATGAGCAATTCTTCATAGGGAGTGTAACATTAAAGGTCCTTTCTGCATCAAAAATACCAGTTTTAGTGATACGTAAAGAAAGAAAATAATATTCTAGCAAATTTATCTCTTTAAAACACTTCTTTTTTCCATAACGTATGATAGTAATACCAAGAAAACAATTATTATTACCCATAATAATACATATGATAGTTTTGATTTATTTTGGGATGGTAAATTTAATATAGTTATAACATACACTGCAGAAGACCAAGTTAATGGAGATGTACTGGGCAAAGGATTGCCGTAGTGAGGATCGATAGCCTCAGGCAATAGATTGTTTTGTGAATGATTGTATACCCATTGTAGCAAGTTTAATGCTCCAGTTAAGTTACCTATATTATCATAATAATATGCTAAAAAAAGAGTTGTTATAATCCATGGAGGATTCGGACCGCTGCTATCGTAAAGATCCTGATTATAATGATAGTTGTCGTTAGTAAACCTAGAAAGACCCCCTATTACATTAAGATGATAAACATCTGAATTAACATCTTTTAGGGCATAAATAGAATTAGGAGAAATATAGCCTAAATCAAATGGCAAGATAGTTGAAGAGTCATAATATGGAGACTGAGGATTCAATACACTTTCCTGTGTGCCGTTTTCAAATAAAACTGTTTGTATTAGGGAAGGGTAAAAGTAAGTTCCATTCCAAAAATATTTAATTATGCTTTGATTTAACTCGTTTTCAACTATGCCTATTTCAGTATTATTAATACCTAAATATTGATATATTAAAGAAGAATAATAAAGACCCAAATCATCTATCGATTGAGTCCAAAAATGATAGGCCATAGTATTTTCCCATACACTTAAATCTTCAGGCAATAATTTGAATTTATTTGAATTTATTTGATTAATTTCATATTGAATGGTTCTATTTAATGATGGCAATATAGTTGTTAAGAAACTTACGTTATGAGTTAATTGAAAATAATTGTATACACCTATCTGAAATAAACCAATACTATCTAATTCTGGTATACCAAAGCTTTTTTCTGGCTGACCATCATAAAAATTATACCTAGTATACCATTCCCCTGGAACAATTTGGCTTGCATTCGACATCCAAACCCAGAACTTATATGCTGAATAATAATGCCCAGAGTTCTGTAATGCAATTGCTGCAAACGATGAATCTCTTAACCAATTATAGAGATAAATCGGTGATGGCGAAGCTGCAAATTCTCCGTTAACAGGATTTTGATCATCTTTTAGCAATAAAAGCATCAAATAATATTCAGAAGCCAAATCTTCTGGTACATTTTCTGATAGTTTTTTAGAAAGATAAAGCCACTTGCTTACATGTACATCATTATATTCTATTAAATTCTTTAGAGAATAATAATTTTTTATATTTATATTAAATTCTAGGAATCCAGTCTTATTATAGCCTATACTTATTACATGAATTTTTTCCAAATTATAGATTCTGCTTGATCCATTATAATATAGGCTAACATTTAGTTTCCCACTAATGAAAATATAAGAATTGTTTTCAGTTATATTATAAGAATTTGGGATTGATATGTTGATATATAAATAATTTTTAGGTTTGACTGTTATTAAAATAATAGAGAAATTTTGAGGCGTTAATATATTAACGGATCCACTATTTCCTTCAATTAAAACTGTATTATTCAAGGTTAAGGAAGCATTTACTGCAGGAAATATATTAAAAGTTATATTAAATGGCAATATACCAAAGTTTTCGGCATAAATATTAGTTATAGTAGTGTTATAGTTTTTTAATCCATTTAATGTTGCATTGGGTATTGGCACGCCTGTTATAATTAATATACTTATATTTTTCCAATTACTTAACATTAAATAAGAAGGAAAATAAGAATATTCTCTGTTATAACTAAATGTAAATGAATTCATTACAGGCATTGTTAATGAAATCGAAATAATAGATATTATCAATAAAGCAACAATTAACTCTTTGTACCTATGATTCAATGTTGTACCCTCATTATAATATATTATAGGGCCTTACCTCTTATATTTATTACTCAAATAAAATCATCATTGGTGAAATATATGGTAACACTAGTTAAAAGCATAATTGAAGTGTTTGCTGATTCAGGCCCTATGTCACCAGGAGATGTAGCTCAAAAATTAAGTATGCCCAGATACAAAATATTAGCAACTATTCAATGCCTTTATGAGTTTGGCTTTCTTGATGCATTATATTCTAGAGGAAGCTATAAAATCTATCAATTAAGTGTATTGGGCAGGAAATTTTTAGAAAAAGCTAAGAGCGAAGAATCAATAAAGGAATTATTAGAAGAATCTATTTTAAATAATGGAGTACAAGAAAATAAATCACATGCTTTAACTTAATGAGTTAATAAAAATAATTAACCCAAAACTTTGAATTAAAATTCGCAAGCCTTTAATATATATCTATAAGAATAAAATTAATCCATAAACCATTATCATAATACAATATGCGCATTTCAGCTTCACTCTTTGCAGAAAATGGATCACTATACTATCAGCTCAAAGTTATTTTTTCAGTTATTAGCTATACTTGTATGAACAAAATTGTGCATATTTGTAAATTTGCTAATGTATAATCACAAGCAATAACCACAAATCTCTTTACTTTGCTTTTTCCTTCTTTTTTGGTTTTTAAACTTTTCTCTATTTAGAGAAATGATCCTTATTTTGAAATTATTGAAATAACTTGTTCATATTATCTAATTAGGGATAAGATCAGAAAATAAAGCCTCACCACGCTATAAATGGGAAGGCTTTCTTAACTTTGTCATTAGGACATAAGAAATAAATGCTCTAGGAAGAATAGGTCTAGCATAATGATATATTAGTTTTAGTTATTATATTAATAAATGGTGTTAAATATGAATAAATTTCTCAAATAATTATAAGATCGCCATAATTTTAGTAATAGAAGCGTTTGAACTGCTAACTTTACCATTAATAATTAATTTAAATATATATTTTGAAGAGATTATCTTGTTTATTTATATAGCAATTTTATTATCTACGGTAATAATTTTTTCCCTAATTAACATAAAAGATATTCAACCAAAAGATTATATGTATTCAAATAAGATTAAAGTTACTTTGCATGAAAAAAATAAGATCCCTATAATTCTAAGCAACGACTCTTCTAATCAAGTAATTATATGCCAAGGACTAAAACAAAAAAAATTAAATACACTATCCTATTGTGAAAACTGATAAAGGCCTATACTATAAATCGACCACCCAGATAAAAATATTTATACTCTTATTAAAATCAAAACAATAGGTGAAAGCATGTCAAGCATGGAAGAAATAAGAAAATTTGCTGAAAAGACTCTTGGAGAAGTTCCTAAGGTTATAGATTTATTGTCCAGGATTGAAGAAAAAGCAGCAATTGAGCAATTTGATGAAAATATTAACTTATATTTGGGAAGAAGCGCATTACCAAAAAAGATATCTGCATTGATAGCTATGAGTGTTGCCT
Source organism: Caldisphaera sp. (assembly GCA_049971805.1). Taxonomy (GTDB): domain Archaea; phylum Thermoproteota; class Thermoprotei_A; order Sulfolobales; family Acidilobaceae; genus Caldisphaera. The sequence goes on along the minus strand of JBMFKU010000045.1, from coordinate 857 downwards.
TAGCAAATGGTCCAAAAGAATCCGCTATTATTCATTTTAAACTATCAAAAAGATTTGGTGCTGATAATATTGAAATTTTAGATGCTATAAGAGCAACAAAAATGGCAGTAATGTCTTCTCTGTTAGATTCTCTAGATATAATAATAAATAATCAATTCCTAGCTAAAAAAATCAAAGGATCTACAGAATCTTATGAATTGATCGATGAACTACAAAAGAATGTTGGAACAGTTCCAGATAGAGTTATAAGACTAGCAAAGGTATCTACAGAATCAGCAAGAGAGCATTTAAGAGAAAGAAATGAATTGTTAATAAATAGCTTAAAGCTGAATAAAAAATATATGTTTGCCATAGCATTAGCAGTTAGCACTTCTCTAAGAGATAAAGAATGCGTGAAAACCTATTTAGACATGTTTATTAAAAATGGTGGGAATTTGGATGAAATATTAGATATATTATCTATAACTAGATTTATTTCAGGAAATAGAGCTTTTGTAAATGCAACCGATATACTAAATGAATTGACAAAAAAAGAATAAAGTTTTGAAAGTATAACACAAAGAATAATATTTTGATTTTTTTATAAAAATTAAAAAGGTTCTACTCCAAGACTTCTATCTCCTGCATCACCTAAACCAGACACAATAAATAATGAATCATTTAATCCAGAGTCAACAGCTAGAGTATATATTTTAATATCTTTATGTTTAGATGCTAAATATTTTTTTGATACCATAACTGTTATGATAAATTAAGCTGTAAACCATGTCTCTTAAGGCTGGGGTAAAGTTTAAGGTTTGTTTTTTAAATAATTAGATATGAATAGCTATCAAGGGTATTCTTCACTATATAAGGTA
>JBMFKU010000044.1:0-8491 GCA_049971805.1 Caldisphaera sp. | reverse complement strand
CCCTCAGCGCTTGGACCTCACGGTATAACTTTTAATATAGAAAATTCTTGGTTAGCAATAGCCGGGAAGGAAATTGAATTTATATTCGCACCATTAGGGCTTCCATGGCAGGTATCTGTTATGCTTATGGGAGGTTGGATATTTAAGGAAGTAGTATTAGGCCTCATGGCTTTATTCGGTGGGATAATGTTAATAAAGTCGCTAAGTATTGCATCTGCACTTGCATTAATGGTTTTTATAGCATTTTACTCATCATGCATAGCTACTCTATTATCAATAGCTAAAATTATAGGTTGGCATAGAGCTTTACTAAGTCTGATCGTTCAATTAGTAACTGCATACATCTTTTCTTATATTACATATAGCTTGATATCTATATTAGGATAAATGAAAATATGTTTTGGTTTTTAGGATTATGCTACTCTTTATTTCATTAATTTTAAATAAGAAAAGCTAAATTAATTAAATTTAGCAACTTAATTAAAATTTCCTCTGTTGATTTATCCTTGTTTTGCTATAACTACTCATTTGTTTGAAAAATTCTTTGTTGATTTAAAAAATTAGCACTTTTCTTTTAGAAACAAGTAGAGATTCCATATTGATTTGATGATATCCTGTTAATTATAAAATAAAAATCAGGCTTTATATTTTTTAACTAATTCTATAAACGAATCAATATTTTCCGCTGGTCTGAAGAAATATTCAGCATTTGTAATTATCTTATACACAAAATCACGTGGAACATCTACAGGAAGCCTTGACACTATTCTATCAGCGGCCTCATCAGGATCCTTTTTTGCTATATTTATTCCTAATTCATGCATCTTTTACTGGTTTTATTAGTTCTTTTTTGTTGATGTTTACCCCACAAGCACCTGGGGCGCCTACTATTGATTCAAGAGTTTTCTCAGGCTTTACTAATGCTATGCTTACTACTGCGCTATTTAATTCTCCAGAATTAAGCAAATTAAGCAATTGTTGCCAACTATCAGCATAAATTATCTCTCCTTTTATATTATATTTATCCATAGCAGCCTTAACAAGTATTTCTCCTGCAGACCCTTTTCTAAATACTCCAATCTTTGGTCCTTTTAGCCTTGGATGTACAGCTAATAATTCCTTAACTGTTATGAAATCTACTTTAAGCCCTCTTTTTATTAAAGATGTTATGGAATCTGCAATTACATCGGAATAGCCTTCTTTATCAAAATCTATTGATATGTCAGCTTTACTTTCAGCAAGTATAAGAGGGTAAGAGACTGGGCCTGGCGCAGCCATTATTTTTTGCATGAATTTTCACCAAAGCATTTAATCTAAAATAATTATTAAGCATTCCTATATATTTTTAAAGCAAATTTTAATGTGATATATTAAAATTTATAAATTGTAGTAATTTAGGTAAGAGTGGTGCAAAGGTTGGAACTGTATTATCTAATAATATTAACCATAACGTTAAGTGTTTCAGGAGCATTTTCTCCTGGACCATTAACTTTCTCAGCAATAGTAGAAGGCTCAAAGGGTTCATGGTTTAGCGGTTTTAAAGAAGCATTTGGTCACTTGCTTTTTGAGTTGCCTTTTGTTGTAGCTCTAGCTTTTTTATTGCAACAAATAAAGGCATTATTAGATGATGCTCTTATTAAGTATGTTTTAAGTTTTATACTTATATCATTTATAGTTTACTTCTCTTATATGGTTATAAAGGATGGTTATAGTAGGCTAAATGATAATGGCTTTGTGTCAGACCAAGGTTTTTCAAACGGTTCAAAAATTGTTAATAGACCTGTTATAACAGGTTTCTTATTAACCGCATCTAATCCTTTGTTCCTATCATGGTGGGCTACTGTAGGCTTAATTCTAATTTTATCAGCAACTTCATTAGGTTTCATATTTGGTATTTCTATAATGTATGCGAGCCATGTATGGATGGACTTTGTATGGCTTGGCATGATGGGAATTATAGGGAAGTCAGGGAGAAAATTCTTGAGCAATAAGCACTTCGGTATTTTCTTGATTATAATGGCATTAATCATGCTCTATTTTGGTTTAATGGCTTCCATACAATTGATCTATTATAAATGATTTTTTCAAAGAAAAATACATTATGTTTTAAGTAAAAAGCTATTATAATATTTGTTTTAGTAGTTTTAATTATAATAATAAAATTATTTGTAATATAATTCTCTTAAAAAATGTGTTATTATCTTTGACGTGCATATAAAAATTTCTCCAATAAATTTTGCTAAACTATAATTTTAAGAAATTTAAATTCATTGATAGGTTAAATAATATATTGTTATAAAGAGCTAGAATTTTACATTGTTAACCCCCCGGTTAACAATAAGAACAATTTAGTTTTCATTAGAAGCCTTTATTTTTGATTAATAATTATATTTTTTATGTTATAATAGTAAGTTAGCATTATTTATAAGGTTTGATTAATTCTAATAACTGGGTGGATCAGAAATTTCAGAAAATCGGATTATTTATGTTAGACAGAAAAGAACAATAGTTATACCAAAAGATATAGCTGAAAAGTTAAATATAGATGTTGGTACTCGTTTACTTTTAAAAGTTTACGATGATAAAATTGAAATAAAGCCATTACCAGATGCAGTTACTATATCTTTAAAAGGAAAAAAGCTAGGTAAAATAACATTAAAAGACCTTGAAGAGGAGAGCATAATTGCCCAAGAAAAATACGAGAACAAAACCTAAATTGCTGATAGATACAACATTTCTTCTTCCAGCTCTAGGATTTGAAGTTGAAGAAAGTGCAATGAAAGCAATTGAATTATTTAGGAAATATAATATATATTATATAGAATTTGGAATATTAGAGGCAATGTGGAAAATACTGAAAATCATAAAAAGTGAACAGCTAATAATTGTTTATCAAGGATTAGAGGCTATAAGAGAAACATATAAAAAACTTGAAGTTCCTATTGAAGCGTATATTGATTCTTTTTCTTTTTATAATAAAGGCCATAAAGATATTATTGATGCAATATATTATTTTACTTCAATATATTCAAAAATCCCATTATTGACTATTGATGAAAACTTAATTGAATTTTTATTAAAAAACGGATATAATACAGATCTATTATATAGACCAAGTGATCTTAATAAATTGCTGTGAATAAACTATTATTTTAATTAATAAACACGATAAAGAACTATTATATAAAATAATAATTATAGATGAGGAGATTTAAAAGCTTTTCAATGTTTAATGTTAAAGTTTTTCATTCAATTTAAGGGAAATATATGAATTTAAGGGAAACACCCATAAGATATAGTTATGAGTGAAAAATCTCTTATCTAATTATAGAAATTATTCATGATATTAGACCTTTTAATATCTGGTAAGATATCAAATAGGTAAGACACAATTAGAGAAAGCTTGATTTTATTGAAGCATATTCCTAAAAACTTTCCTGTGGAAAGAGAATCTTAAATAAAATATTTTTAAATTAATTTATAACAAAACTTCTTATTGTTTTATTGTTAAGTTTTGATTTTCTGTTGTTAAGTTTTATTCAACATAATTATTGCAAATAAAAAACATAGCTTTATTATAAAGGAAACAAGATAATGCATATAAATCTAATTTGACCAAATAAAAATAAATAAAAATATTATAGCTTAAAACCTATGCCTTATAAAAACAGCTGCTATAGCTATTATACCTATTACTACAGCTACTCCACCTAAAGCCCTAAGATATGTGGATACAGATGATACCTTGCTATTTACAGTTGTAATACTTGAGTTTGATGATATTGAAGATGATAATGATTTGCAGTTATTTGATATTGAGCTGCTTAGTGATGAGAGTTCTGATGTTAATGTGGAGTTTACATTTTGTAATTTTGTATTTAATGATAATATGTTACTGCAAAGCTATAAATATACAAATGTTTAAAGATTTCATAATTAACTTTATATGGAAAATTTAAATCTTTATAAAATTTTATTTATATTAAATATATCCTGAAATTCCTTGTGTTATTATGTTTCGATTATTTTTCATATAAAATTTAAATGAAAGCCGAATTAATATAAGGACCTTTAACTTTTTTAATTCTGAAAGTAAATTGAAAACGTAATATATAATAAAAGGGACGGGATGATCGAGCTGATAATAAAAGAAAAATCAAGAAATGTTTTATGGATTAACCTTAGCTATACTTATAATAGAATTGCTGTAGTTTCAGATCTTCATGCGGAAGACAAGGGATTTAATGCAAGGTGCTTTACAAAAACTATTAAGGCAATTAATCCTGAGGTTTTAATAATTGCCGGGGATGTTTTTAATAATATGGAAAAACAGAAATTTGATGAATCTATGGCAAAAATTGTTGTTGAATTAACTGGTTACCCTACTAATTTGCGTGAGATTTTAATAACCTTATCTATAGGTAATCACGATCCAAAAATTAAAGGATTGATGGAAAGTTTTAATATTAATAATATTAATGTAAAAGCAATTAATGGTGTTGCGTTGTTAAGGTTTAATGATAAGCATTTAGTTGTGCTTCATGGAGATTTGTTGTTCAAAAATGGTATAATCGCTGCATTTATTAATTTACTTTTAGGAAAAGGGTTTTATGAAAGAATAACGAAAAGAATCTTACTTTTAAACTCAGATACATTTTTAATTATGGGCCATACTCACATTCCTTTTATCGATTATAAGATGAAATCTGCAAATAGTGGTTCATGGGCTTGGAGGCCTATAGTTGGAAAATCTTCTACAATTTTAATAATTAATAAGGATTTTGTCATTAAGCTCTTAAAACCCTTTTGTAAAGTATAATTTTCTACTTTTTAATTAATTTATAAATATATTTATTTAAATTTTTGATAATTAAGGCATTTCATCACTTATCCCAGAAGCATAATATGCAAGTTTTTTGCTTTCTTCATAATTATATGATCTGTATAATTCTATAACACTTGCTTCAATAGATCCTTCTGCATGTATCATTATTGTAGTAAAAAATGCCCCTAAACTTGATAATATTTCTCTCGTTAATGATAAAAGCTTTGCCCTAGTTAGTGGATCTGTACCTTTCTTTCCAACTAGGTATTTTTTCAAGTATTTTACTTCTTCTTCATTATAAAAATCTTGAGTTGCTGGTAATGTATCGGCAAGTCCTCCGGCTATTTCTACAAGATCCTTAACCACGTTAAGATAACTTTCGTTTGAAACAAGCTTACCAACGTTTGTAAATATCCTATTAGGTATAGCAATTTTTGTATCTTCATCTAATTCAGCATATAAAGAGGCTGCTAAAGCGGATTCTCTCAATATTTCCTTATATTTTATCATATCAACAATATCTCTCCTTACATGAGATTTATCATCAATGCCATTTAATTCTGCTAATAGTTTTCCCAAGCCTATTAATAAATCAGCTATAACAGCCCTATAAGATATAGCAGTAAATCTGTGGAAAGTTGGGAACATAACTGCTAAAGGTCCTGCTAATTGGTATTCACCAGCTAAAAATACTCTATCCCATGGAACAAACACATCATCAAATATTACTAGTGATTGTGTTTCCATATTTTCTTTTCCCAAAACAAACCAAGGGTCATTTAAAGCAGTTTCACTAGCTTTTAAAGGCTTTGAAATCATCTTTAACCCCTTGGTATTTGGAGGTATAGAAAAAGATACTGCATAATCTTTATCCTTTTCTCCCATATTTCTTGTTGGCAAAACAATTATTTCGTTAGCAACTGGTGCCTGTGTTATTTGTGCTTTTGCTCCCCTAACTATTATACCATCTTTGTTTTTATCTACTATTCTTAAATATAGATCTTTATCTTCTTGTTCAAAAGGTCGTAAATCTCTATCTCCTTTCACATCTGTTTGAGCAACAGCTAATCCCAAATCATTTTTTATAACATATTCATAAAACTTCATTACATTTTCATAATAATGTGTTTTAAAGTATGAATCAGTTTTCTTTGCAACAATCATGAGAGCAAACAATGCATCAGAGCCAATAGCTTTAATTACGTCAAAACTCCCTCTTCCCAATTTTGATGTCTCATAAATTAAATTAAACCTTTCTATTAGATCGTTTCCATTTCTAGGTATTTTATAAAATTTGCTTGAATAGCCATAAACATCATCTTTATAAACAGTTAATTCCCTTGTTTTCTCATCCTGTTGCCATTTATATATTAAAGATGCATGATTTACGGCTGATTTTAAAATATCATGTTTAGTCACATCATCAACTCTTTTACCTCTATAATATACTTCCCTGCCATCTCTCAGGCTGTTTATATATTCTTGAGAACTCCTTAAACCCATAGTTTATCCCCATATTTTCTTATATTAAATAATATTTAAATACAATAAATTTGTAATTCTATATGAAGGTTTAAATAATATTTAAATACAATAAATCTTATGTTGTTAACCCCCCGGTTAACAATAAGAACAATTTAGTTTTCATTAGAAGCCTTTGCCTTATTTAAAAGCAAATTATAAATACATTGTGCATCTATAAATTAGTTTTATAGAATTTGATTCTTGATTTCCTTTGTTGTGTTAAACAAAATTTTTTAAGACCTTTGTCTTCTTTCAAAACTTCATAATTTATAGTTAGGTATTTACCAAAATGCCCAAGGCCGAATTAGAAATTGCTACCTTCTTCCTATAATTTTCTACTTACATATTGTAATAAACCTTTTTTCTGTCATATACTAATATCTATGGCATTCGTTATATTTATGTTCATTCTATGCCGTAGGTGTTACAATCCTTGATCCTTGAGCATTTTCGCCATAGAACTTCCTAAATTAAAGGGATCACTTGGGTTTCCTTTCACTGATAGGAGATAGTTTCTGAACTTTATCCTATCTGGTTAAAGGACGCAGGTTTATTTATTGAAGTTAAGATAAAAATTCAAAGTATTTCATTAACTGTACATGTTTCTTTTACCTTATCAATTAAAATTGATAATTCCTTTAAAACTCCAATTCCTATTAAATTCTTTCCCTCAAAATCTCTTGGGGATAAGACGTAAGTTTCTATCTTTTTACTGCCCAAATCTATGATTGCTCTTGACGTCTTCATGATAACATAACCATTTAAGGTTTTAAACCTAAACCATGAATCTTCTGGCAATTCTCCAACTTCAAAGTACTTATAGATACTATCTGTTAGCATTATTGTACCATCAAAACCTGTATCTAATCTTAAGCTTAATTCAAATTCATCAAGCTTGATATTTTGGAGTTTTAAATTAATATAAGGTTTTTCGCCATTAAAACACTTTATTGTAATAAACTTCCTCCCAACCATTCGCCCTCACTTTTGATATCTTTACTGGGATTAAATACTATAGCATGTTTAACGTTTAATTTCTTAAGAACCTCCTCAACTTGATCTATGCTATCGTAGGCCCCTATGAATTTACCTTGAGCTATAATTACATATTTATCTTTATATTTTGATAGTATTTCATCTTTTAATTTATTAAAGACTTTATTATTTTCTTGTCTTTCATCGTTATCTCTAACCCTATTCAACCAGAGATCCATAGCTTGATCAATAGCTTCAGATAAAGTTAAACCTCTTCTTATAGCTTCAGCTTTGAATTCTCTGAGTTTCTCCTCATTTACATTTTTTATTACCAAAGTCACCTATTTCACCAATTTAACCTATGTAACCAAAGTTAATAATTTTTGGATGCCTATCTTATGTTTAAGAAATTTATTATAAAAAATGTAAAACACCTTTTGTCAAAAAGCTTTTCTTGTTGTTATAAAAAAAGCCGTCGTCAACAGTTTCCGATAAACCGTGAAGTTTATATACTTTGTATGTGAATTTAATTATGGTACTGAACGATGCTGAGGCCTAAGGAAGTATGCCAACGCTTAGGAATATCATACCGTACGTTACAGAGCTATGTTAAGAAAGGGTACATAAAACCAGTAATATTAGAAAGTGGAAAATGGAGGTTCAGGGAAGAAGATGTTGAGAAATTGATGGGTATAGTAAGAAAGAGGAAAGTAATACTATACGCTAGGGTGTTATCAAACACACAAAAAGATGACTTAGTAAACCAAGTAAAATACCTTGAGGAGAACGTTAAGGATTACGACCAAGTAATAACAGACGTTGGATCTGGGTTAAACATGAAGAGGAAGGGATTCCTCAAGCTGTTGATGATGATACTGAACAATGAGGTATCAAAAGTAGTTATTGCTTACCCAGACAGGCTGGTAAGGTTCAATTTCGAGATAATTGAGGAAGTATGCAAAGCACACAACTGCGAAATAGTCGTTCTAAATAGGGAGGACAAAACACCAGAACAAGAAATAATTGAAGATCTCGTTTCCATACTGGTCTCATTCAGCGGAAAACTCTACGGAATGAGGAGTCATAAATACGAAAATGTGAAGAAATGTGTTGAGGAACTTAAGAATTAGGAGTTTTACCCCAGAGGAGGAGTACGTTTACATAACG
>JBMFKU010000043.1:0-8515 GCA_049971805.1 Caldisphaera sp. | reverse complement strand
ATAAATCATATTTATTTGCTACCTCTATCAATTCCTTCCTTCTGTCATCATTCATAATAACTCCTGTTGGATTATGGCTTGTTGCAACTGTATATATCATTTTAATTTTTTTGCCTGCTTCTTTTGCTTTCTTGATCTCATCTTCCACCATTTCAACCTTCATACCATCTTCATCCAAAGGTATTGAAATGAAGTTGGCTCCAAAGAATCTAAATGCATTTAATGCTGCCAAATATGTTGGTGCTTCAACTATTATATTATCTCCAGGATCTATCAAAGAAAGTCCAATCAAAAATATTGCCTCTTGGCTACCAGTCGTTACTGATATTCTATCATCTTCATTTATTTTAATTCCTTTTGAATTTGCAAAAGAAGATATCGCATTTCTAAATGGACTTACACCTAAAGTTGGAGAATACTGTAATGCATTATCTCCCAAATCTTCTAGAACCCTTTTAGCTATATCTGCAAGCTGCTGTTTAGGAAAGACCTCTGGACCAGGAAGTCCTCCCGCAAGGCTTATTATATCTTTACCTTCTGTTAATGCCAGTATTTCCCTTATTTCTGAAGGAGTTAAAGACTGAGATCTATAAGATATCTTACCCGAATAATCAATCACTCTTCAGCACCAAACTTAACTAGATTAAAAAGATTTAAATCTATTAACGTTTCTGATTACAAATAATAAAAACTATTTACAATGAACACATAGTGGGATACAAACAACAGGATATAAGAAATTATCCTAGAATTTTAAATTTTTAATTATTTATTGCTTACTTTAATAAATTAAACTCTTTGTTATATCATAAATAGTTAACTAAGACCCAAGACATCACATCTGAACAGAGGCAAGGTTTTAAAATTTAATTTAAAAATGAAAGTTTCTTCCTTAGAACAATTAAGTAACTAATAACAATTAGCAACCCACTAAAAATGGTGTGCTTTTCAGCAATTTTCTAAGACCTTACATTAAGCAATTGTTAAGGATACCCACAAATTATATGTATTTCATTAAAGCATTGTATATTTAAATCTCTTTGTAATGAGAATATCTTAAGATATTTTTAATTTTAAGGTATAGTCCTAAAGTAAAAAGTTTTCTTATTATTAATATAAAAATTAAAGGGTTTTCAAGTAAAATTTAATGGGGCCGCCGTAGCTCAGCCGGTAGAGCGCTGGCCTCGTACGCCACAAACCGAAAATTGCCTTTGCTGAGAAAGCCAGAGGTCGCGGGTTCAAGCCCCGCCGGCGGCTCTATATTTTTAAAAAGCCTTAATTTCCCTGTAAAACCCGTAAAAAGGGGGGAGTAAAATGCCAACAAAGCTATTGTTTCAAATAGATTCATATATGAAAGAATTTGAAGGGGTAGTAACTAAAATAGATGAAAACAAAGTATATCTAGATCAAACGGCTTTTCACCCCGGTCCATTTGGAGGATTGGCAGCAGATACTGGTTTTATTGAAATGAGAAATCAGAAAATAAGTGTATTAGATGTAAAGATGGAAAGTAATGATGAAGTAGCTCATTTGTTAGAAAAAAGTATAGACATTAAATTAGGAGATAAGGTTAAGGGTTTCATTGATTGGGAAAAAAGATATACCATGATGAAATTACATACAGCCAGCCACATCTTATCATCTGTGATGTACAATAAATATAATGCAAAAATTACTGGTGGGCATATAGACCATGAATCTGCTAAAGATGATTTCGATTTATCAAACATAAATGATTGGAGATCCTCACTATTAAATGCCGTAGAAGAAGCTAATAGGCTGATAAGCAATTGTGTAGAATTAAAAATATATTATTTACCAAAAGAAGAGGCAATGAAAATACCTGGTATAGTTAAGCTTGCTGAAAAATTTCCACCAAATGTAGAGAAACTCAGAATAGTTGAAATTCCAGGCATAGACATACAGGCTGATGGAGGTCCTCATGTTAAAAATACATGTGAAATAGGCAAAATTAAAGTAATAAACATTGAAAATAGAGGAAAAAATAAAAAAAGGATTTATTACACAGTTACAAACAGTTAGGGTCTAAATAATGAGCTATATAGATAATGCATCGATGGAAATTAGTGATGAAGATAAGAGATGGGCAAGCTCTTTAATAGATCAATGCATTAAAAACTATGGAGTTAACGGTAATCATAACTCTTTATATTACATGCCTTCATGCTTAAACTACATCAAAGATCTTGTAACCAAAAATATTAATAAAGAAAATATAATAAAATTCCTAGTAAATACAAAAAAACTTTCTATGCAGTTATTTAACGAATTAATTTCAAAATATAATGTAGAACTACTCTTACCAACTAATGTAGACCCAAAAAAAGATATAGAAATATATGTGTGGCCTTCATTGTTAAGCGACAATAGTAAAGAATTCTATTCTTTAACATTATATACATGGTTTTCTTTCTCATTCAAGCCTGGAGATGGAAAAAGCGAACTAGAGCCAATAACCTTTTTATTCTATAAAGAAAAAAATGATTTTTTGTTGTTAACTGCATATGCAAGAGTACATTATGATTTGTGCGAATATGATTTAATAAAAAGAAAAGATCTAAAGATATTGTTTGCTAATTTTGGGCATACACCAAATATTACTGATATTAACTATGTTAGAGTTAATTGTCCAAAAATAAAAAGTAATTCCAAAAAAACTGGAAGAAATTATTGGGATAGAATATGGCTTTCGGCAGGTAATATATTTGCAAGAATAATAGGTGTAAATAGGATCCCCCTTAAAACTGCAAGCAAAATAATAAAAATAAGTTTTCTAGGTTGTCTACCTAAAACTGCTAACAACCCATTTAAAAGTCCCATATACCCATTGCAGTTCTTTTAATAACCTCTTTCTTTACCAATATTATGGGGATAAATTTGTTTGAAAAAAATTTAACAGTTCCAAGGAGTATAAAAAGAGTTTGGCTAATTTCATTTGAATTTTTTCCAATAGTAAAGCTTGGTGGTTTAGGACAAGCGGTTTACCAATTTGCAAAGGCTTTAGAAAAAGATAATATAGAAGTAACAGTTTTGATCCCATCTCATGGAAGGCATTTAGATTTAGTTACCAGAGCAAAATATAAGCTAACCCCATTGGATTTAACTGTTTGCGGAGAAAGAATAGGTCAAGATGGTAACAAATATGGTTATTGCTTAGGAGCAGAAGAAGCTAATTTTGAAGACATAAGACTTGTTTTATTCAAGGGTCTTGATTATTCAACAGGTATAGTTTTCGACACATGGAATGTCTATTCAAATGTAGAAGAAAAATCGGTCCTATTGGCTAGAGCTGCAAGAACCTTTGCATGGCAAGAAATACCACCTGATTTAGTTCATGTTAATGACTGGCACTCCCTTTTAGCTGGTATTTCTTTAAGAGATGAACTAGAAAAGAAAGGCATAGCTATTCCTTTGGTTTATTCAATCCATCTATCAGGCTCTCCAAACTTTCCATGGCACTATGCATCATCAAATTGGGCAGGTCTAGATGATAATGTTCATAAGGTTTGGAGAGTTATAAAACACGAGCCAATATTTTATAGCAACTTATGGCAAAGTTTAAATGGTAATGTTGAAGCATTTGGGGTTCATGTTTCTGATACTATATCAACCGTGAGCAGATCTTATTTAAATGAAGAGCTAATTAAAAAATATGGCAACTGGATACAAGGAAAATCTTGCGTAATATATAATTCAACTGATTGGAATGTAAATGAAGTAGAAAAATGGATAAAACAAAAATATGGAGTTTTAGATAAAGAGATTATATGGGATATAATAAAGGATTATGTACAAAACTCTAGTTGGAATGGATGCGAAATAAAGGATACTAGTAAGGCAATAGTATTGTTTGCTGGTAGACTCACTTCTCAAAAAGGTGTTGATTTGGCAATAAAAGCACTAGACTATGCACCAAGCGTTAATTTAATTATTTTAGGAATACCTGTTGGAGATATTGGCTATGAATCCTATATAAAGCATCTAATAGACGAGAGAAAAGGTAGAATTTTAATCAGCTCCTCTAGGATTCCTGAAGAACCTTATAGAGCGTTGTTTAGGCTTTCCAGCTCTTTGGTAGTACCATCAAGGTGGGAACCCTTTGGAATAGTTGCAGTTGAAGCTCTATCCCAAGGAACTCCTGTTATATCATCATGGGCTGGCGGTCTTAAAGAGATCGTTGATGATATAAGAGGAAAAGATGGCAATGGAATTCTAGTTAAACCAGAAAGCGTTGAAGAAATAGGTTTAGCTATGGAAACGCTTGCCCATATTATGTGGGATGACAACTATGAAAAAATACCTATAGAATCTATTAGAAATAATGCTATAAATAACAATCTATTATCAAGCATGATAAGACATAATGCTATAAATAAAGTAGATAAATATTTTAGAATAGAGAATCAAGTTTCTCAGCTAAAATCATGTTATGAGAAGGCCAGGGAAATGGCCTATTTTAGAACGCTTTAACAAAAACTGATTTAATCTCCTTGCTATATAATAATATTGGTGAAACAATTGCATATCGCCTTACTTTTTGAGGCCCACCAACCAATTAGGTTAAAAAGGTTAAATGAATCGTTACCTCCAATGATTCCAGATAATATAGATGAAATTTTTGATTACTATACAAACGATCTAGTTTTAGATAGAGTCTCTGAAAGAACATATAGAAATGCAACTAAGATAATAAAAAACAGCATAAAGGAATTAAAGGAATATAAGGTAAACTTTAGTATATCAGGAATTTTATTGGAGCAATTAAACAAAAAGCATAAAGATATCATAGATATTTTTAAAGAAATCGGTGAAAGCGATAACGTTGAGTTTATCTCACAGACATATTATCATTCCTTAGCATGGTTTATAGATAAGAGAGAGTTTTACGATCAGATAAAAATGGATTCAGACATAATAAAAGAGATCTTTGGATATAAACCAAGGGCAGCAGAAAACACTGAGTTTATATATAATAATGATATAGGATGTTTTTTAAAGGACATAGGCTTTGATACAGTTGTTACTGAAGGGGTAGATTATATATTAAATGGTCGTTCACCCAATTATCTTTACTATAATCCCCAATGTAATAATAAAGTGGTTTTAAGAAATTATAGACTAAGCGATGATATTGGATTTAGATTTAGCAACAGGAATTGGGATCAATACCCATTAACTGCAGAAAAATATGCCACATGGATAAACGAAACGCCTGGAGACTTTGTTTTTGTAGCAATAGACTATGAAACCTTTGGAGAGCACCACAATCCTTCAACTGGTATATACAATTTTTTAGAATGGCTACCAAGAGAAATAATAAAAAGAAAAATAGGTTTTTTAAATATAAGCGAAATAAAGGATAAATTTTCTGCCAAAGATTCCTATGATGTTCCACCATGGAATACTATAAGCTGGGCAGATGAAAGGGATTTAAGCGCATGGCTTGGAAATGAAATGCAAAAAGAATCATTTAATTTATTAAGAAAACTATATTACTACTCAAAACCCTTTAACAATATTTTAGAAACTTATAGGAAATTAACTATTAGCGATCATCTATATTATATCGCAAAGAAATACGGGCCAACAGGAGAGGTACACAACTATTTCAATCCTCAAGGTAATGCAGAAAAAGCGTTTCAAGCATATACCATGGCATTAACTTTACTCCAGTTAAAAACAAAAAATGAAATTGAGGAAAAAATATGCGAATTCCTTAAAAATGTAGATCTGCCTAGTGAGCTTTGCTTTTATTTTAAAGAATATAAAGCATGCTCGTTTAGAGAATTCCTAAAAATTAAAGAAACAAATCCTTTATTGATAAAAGAATATGAAAATGAATTAAAGACATGGCTTAAAGATATATTTATGGTTAACAATCTAGATGAAATAACAAATTATTGTAATTTATAACATAAGATACGGCAACATTTAAATACGAGATTAATTTATAAGTAATGGGAGGAGTGTGGAGTTGATGTCATTCCAATATATTTAAATAGATTTAATTTAAATCAAATTTCTATAATTTATAAAATTAAAAATTTAAAAATTCTGAATTCTAGGTGATATAAATGGAAAACAGCTTAGAAGAGATAGAAAAATTAAGAGAAAATATCGATGAAATAGATTTCCAAATAATAGATCTTTTAAATAAAAGAATTAGCATATGCAAGGAAATTGGAAAAGTAAAGTTCAGCAAGAAAATAAAAGTTATAGACCTTAAAAGAGAAAAAGAGGTTCTTGATAAAGCAGGAAATTACAGAAAAATATTTGAAAACATAATAGAGCTTTGCAGAAAGGAACAAACAGATAATATGGAAAAGGTGTAAATTATGGTATTTGATATATACGAATTTTTTAGCAAATTAAATGAAAAAAAGGTAAACATTAGATTAGATGCAGGCGATCCTGATATACAGCCAAATAAAGAAATTTTAGATGAACTAACTAAAAACATCAACAAGCTAAATTATGCTCCTTATAGGGGGTTAGATGAACTAAGAGAAAAGATAGCTGATTACCATAAAGTCGATAAAAATGAAGTAATAATAACTCCTGGATCAAAGGCAGCAATATCATCTCTGATTTTTCATTCTAAAAACCTAGGTCTTATATCACCCTTCTGGTCAGGATATGAAATAGCTGCTAGGCTTTATAATAAAAAAATTTCTATAGTAAATACAAAAATAGAGAATTTCTGGGAACCTGATTTTTCTAAAGTTAGTGATATAGATACATTAATAATTAATTACCCTAACAATCCAACTGGAAAAATGCTAAGCTTAAACAAGATAAAAGAATTGATAGATATATCAAATAATAAAAAAATTACTCTAATATCAGATGAGGCATATAGAGATATAGTATTTAATGGTTTTAAGTTCAAATTAACTGACTATAAAATCGAAAATTCTGTTTCAATATTTAGTTTTTCAAAAACATTTTCCTTGCCAGGATTAAGGCTTGGTTACGCCGTTGGAGATAAAATGCTTATAAATAAAATTGGTGAATTCATAAAGGCAAACTATACATCTGTTCCCATATTTGCTCAAAAAGCCGGCATCAAGGCATTAGATATGTGGGATAAAATAGGAGAAAATACCAAAGATATTTATAAGAAAAGGGTTGATCTATTTATAAGTTCAATCAAGAAAGATCATTTCGATTTCACTTACCCTGATGGCACATTTTATGTATTTTTAAAAATTAAACGAAATATTTCAGGCACTGATATATCATACAAACTTATCGATAAAAACATAGGGGTATTTCCTGGAGAAGCATTCGGTTATAATTACAAAAATTATATAAGGATTTCGCTTACAACTAGAGAAGATAACATTATAAAGGCAGCATATGTAATTAATGAGGTTATTGAAAATTATTAGGGGATAATCTTGAACATAGGAATTATAGGCCTTGGAAACATCGGTAAATTATTTTCAAAAATCTTTCTGGAAAACGGATACAATGTTAATATATATGATAAAAATAGTGAAAAATATGATAAATGCTATTATAAAGGAAAAAACATAAAATTTTTTAGAAGATTAAACAGCTTAATTAACAAAAGCGATTTAATAATGATTTCTGTTGATAAAAAAGGCTTAAGGGAAATTTTTAATAAACTTTTAAAAAATTCAGATAAATTGAAAGGAAAACTAATTTTTGACACATCAACATTTAAAAAGGATGTAATAAAATATTATTATAAATTTCCTGAATCAATTTTAGTTTCTAGCATGCATCCAATGTTTGGGAGCGGCATAAGAAATATCAAAAAACACAAAATAATAATAACCCCTATACCAAATAGAGAAAAGGGATCCCAAATTCTTTCCTCTCTATTAAGCTCTATTGGTTTTAATGTTATAGAAAGCTATTATGAAACTCATGATAAAGCTATATCTTTAACAATAGGTATTTCTTATATAATAGGATTATCATTATCTGAACTAATATCAAATGAGAACTTCAATAAATTAGAAATTTTTTCTGGAACTACATTTAAATATTTAGGTAATCATTACAAAAGCATTTTGCTAGATGTTCCAGAACTGGCTGAATATATTGTAAGACAAGAATATGTTAAAGAATATGCAAAAGAATATGTTAAAATAATTAATAGGTTAAGAAAAAATCCTAAATATATTTTAAATAATTTAATAGATTTTAAGAAAAAAATTGGTGAAGAAGACATTAAAAAATCCTATGTAAATTTATATGATTGTATAGAAAGCTCCCTATAGCAATAAAAATTCCTGCTTAAATTTATATGATTGGGCTATGAAGAGGCTTGAAAGGAACGATAAAAGATGAAGAACCCACGCAGGCCTGAGCTCCTTCATAAAAGCTTTTTATTATTATAGACAATTTTTAATTTGAAAAGAGGTAGGTATAGTATGAATAACCAACAAAAAACAATGCTTGGAATAAAGGGCTTAGACAATATATTTCAAGGTGTATACAGAGGGTCAATAATTCTTGTTGC
>JBMFKU010000042.1:0-8578 GCA_049971805.1 Caldisphaera sp. | reverse complement strand
GGAAAATCTGCTACGACCCATCTCATAATTTTATTGTATTTCTTCATTAATTTAATGGAATTTTCTTCACTTAAATTCGATAACAATAAAGGTAATTCGTTATCCCTCTCACTCATAATTACACCCCTTATAAGTGGAAATTAATATGTATAAAAGTGCATATACAAATACGCATATATATAACGTCATAACATTCTAATATAATGTGGCATAATTGCCTTTAGATATCAAGGTGGAAAAATGGCTAGAAATGCTTCCCAAGGAAGTCTCGAAACCAAAAATGTAGAAGAGTTTAGAAGGCTTATGGATGAAGAACCTAAGCTTTTAATGAAGTTTTTACCAAAGATAGAAACGAAAGAAGTATATAAAGTAGAGATTAATGGAAATAGACTAAAATTCATTCATACATATATATTCCAAAAAGCATCAAAACTGAAGGAACTTTAGTTTATTTCCATGGCGGAGGATTTGTATGAGGTTCTTCTTCAGTTTATGATCATATATTAAGATATACATCAAATTATTGTAAATGCAAGGTTGCCTCTATAGATTATAGGTTGGCTCCTGAAAATAAATTTCCTGCAGCTGTAATTGATGCGTTTGATTCAGTAAAATATTTTTATAAAATTGATAAAAAAAATTGCAAGTGATAGCGCAGGAAGAAATTTATCTGTAGTTGTAAGCATTTTGTCTAGAGACGAAAGAATTAACTTAAAGGCCCAAGCATTAATCTATCCAACTATTGGAAACTATAATACATCGCAATCAATGAGATAATATCCCAATATATCTTTAACTATGGAATCAATAAAGTTCTTTGGAAACATGTATTTAAATGATGCACATGAAATTTTTGATTTTCGTTTCTCTCCAATTTTTATCAAAAGACCATAAAAATTTGCCTCCAGAATTAATCATAACTGCTGAATATGATCCTTTGAGGGATCAAGGAGAAAGTTATGCTTCAATTTTAAATAGATTAAATATTGAAAAAGTGCAAATAAGATTTGGTGGAGTTATACATGGTTTTATTTCATTACTGGGATTAGCGCCTTCATCAGAGGTAGCTTTACAAACAGTTTCTTTTTTTATTAAATCTAAATTTGAAAAATAAATTTTTAATTTTTACTTAAAATTTATATATTTATTTTTAAAAGGAATTAGAGGCAAACAACAAGTGATTAGAATGAACCCAATGATTTATACATGGCTCTTTTGGATTATAGGGAATACAATAAGCACAATATTCGGTTCATATCTTGTTAGAAAATATAGGAATACCTATGGCTTACCAACTCTTATAGTATTATATTCGATTTATTCTGTAGGAGCAAATATTTTGGCATCAAGAATAACTCTTTATAATATAATAATACCTTTTGTTGTATCAGGAGGAACTTTAATTTTTCCATTTGTAAGTCAACTTGATGATATGATTAATGAAGTATATGGAAGAAAAAGAGCTTATACAGCAATAGCTGTAGCTTTGATAGCAAATATATTAATGGCAACTTTTATATTAGCTGACGCGGTTTTGCCTGTACCATCCTGGGAAGAACAAGCAAACAAATATTGGATTCAATTTATGGTAGCTGCACCAAGAATAATGTTGGCATCTTATATAGCGTTTTTTGTTGATGAACTTTGGAATGCCACAATATTCGCTAAATTAAAAAAACAAGCATATAGAACTGAAGAAGACTGGAAATCGAATAGAAAAATTATTGCACTAGTTTTAACAAGAGTAACGACATCAGACGCTTCTACTATGGTAATTGATAGTATAGTTTTTTACCCTATAGCCTTTATTGGAATTCTTCCCTATAATGTTGTTATTAATATGATTTGGATGGGTGCTTTAATGAAATTATTATTAGCAATATTTAATTCTCCTTGGTATATTATTTATAGAATGCTTATAAAAAATGTTAAGAGGGAATTCTAATAATACTAATTAAATTAAGAATTTTAAAAGATTTTATAATTAAAAATTAACATCACTTTTTCTCATTATGAATTCGAATGTTTATCTTTATTATATCAGATATTTCTTCCAAAGTTTTTTTTAGTATCTATGCCATATAATAACCAAACAAGTGCCCCACTAAAACCTATTATCCACATGCCTAAGTTATATATTAGATAGGAAAATTCATTAAACGATGACGTAAAAAATATTGAAGCAACATAAAGTGAATATGCTATTCCTCTGACAATACCTATATTCATACCTCTACTGTTAGTAGGGAATAATTCTGGTTCATATATAACTCTCAAAGCCTATCCAAATTCACCGAAAATCCCATTTAATATTAATAAAACTAAAAATATATTGAACGCTTTAGGTATATAGATGTATTGTGGTATAAACAAAAACATAGTTATTGCACCTCCAAGATATGCTATAAAAGAGAAGAGTTTTCTATTAAATGAATCAATAAAAAGCAATATTGAAAATCCTGCGACTGTTTCCCCTATATTAGCTGCTAATATTATCAACGAAGTTAACTTCGGAAATAAATAAGGACCAATAACCAAATCCATTAATGCATAAGTTAGAACTATCGTTATTGCCATAGCTATCAAGAAATAAAATCTTACAAAATATTCTTTTTTACTTATGTAAATTTTTTCATGTAAATTTTTATAATATTTCCATCTAAACGACTCTGGAATTGAAAACCTTGTTATCACTATTATGGGTATAGTTATAGACATTAATGTGGCAAATGATAGTTTCTGTACAAACAATGAAAATCCTGTCAGAATAGATAATATAGCAGCTATAGCTGCACCAAAATTTGCAACATTAGTAACTCCAACTAAAACCCTGCCTCTTAAATTCTTAGGCGTCATTTCTGATAAATAAGATAATATTGTATTTTCATCTCCTCCTAATGAAAATTCAGCTAAACCAATGCCAAGGCCAAGTTCTAAAACATTAGAAGATAATATAATTAATGGTATAGAGACTGCAAATAACGTCATATCAAGTAAAAATATTTTTTCCTCCCATACTTGTCAGTTAATTTACCTAAAATAAGGTTTCCTATTAATAAAGCAATTGGTGGAGAAACTAATAAATAAGTATAATATTTTTGTGATACAAAAGGCCATTGAGTTGTTAAAGGAGCCAATGCTAATATAAAACCCCAAATGAACATTGTAATGGATGAACTTAATATGGCAATCCATTGATTTTTCTCAATTCTATTACTATTATCAATTCTATTAATCTGAATCAGACTCAAATTTAACACCTAATTACTACTATAAGTAGTAATAATTATAAATAGTTCTCTATACGCCTATATAAGTCATAACATAAGATTAATATTTCAGAATTCAAATTAAATTTATAAGCTAAGGATTCAATTTGTATTTTGATGTAATATGAAACTATCCAAGTTTCCGTATGAGGCAAGAATCAAAAAAGCTCAAAATTATTTAGATTATAATAATATAGATGCTATGATTATTACAAAACCTGAAAATAGTTATTATTTTACGCTTTTTCAAGCAATTATTTATTCAAGGCCTATTATGGCAATTATATCTAAAGTCGGTGACTCAATACTACTCGTTCCATATCTAGATCTTGACCATGCAAAAGAAAAAAGCCCGGTAACAAATATTATAGGTTATAGGAGCGATGAAGAAATTAACGAATCTATTAGAAATGCAATAAAAAATTATAAAATAATAGGCACAGATTCAGATTCATTATCATTTTATAATAAAATTACAAAACTTTCCCATAATCTAAAAATAGTTGACGTAACAGATTTTATTAATGATATTAGATCAGTAAAAGATTATAGTGAAATTGAAAGAATTAAGATAGCAAGCGAAGTAACTGATTATGGAATGAAAGAAGTAATAGAGGGGATTAAGGAAAGGGATACAGAAATTAATATAGCAAGCAGAGCAGAATTTTCAATGAAGATGAAGCTTTCTGAAATTTTAGGAGTAGATGGGTTATATCCATGGATGAATTTTACTGTCTCAGCAGTAATTTCAGGTAAGCGATCATATTATCCTCACGGCTTAGTATCAGGAAAAAAGATAAATGAAGGAGAATCTGTAATAGTAACATTAGACATAGCAGTTGAAGGTTATAGAGCTGAAAATGAAAGAACATTCTTAGTTGGCAAAGTTAGTGAGGATATGGAACAAGCTTTTAATTACATGGAAAAAGCGCAACAAATGGCGTTTAAGTCAATTAAAGAATGTGTTTCTGCTAGCGATATTGATAGATCTGTTATGGATTTTTTCCGTTCTAATGATCTTATTAAATATGTTAATCATAGAACTGGTCATGGAATTGGCTTAGAAATACACGAATTTCCGAGCATAGCTGAAGGAAACAATACTATTATAAAAAGCGATATGACGTTAGCTATAGAACCAGGATTATACATAAAAAATATTGGCGGATTTAGGCATTCAGATACAGTATTAGTTAAAGGAAAAGACATTGAAATCTTAACTAAGACAAGCAAAGGTATAGAAAAACTCAAAATTTAAATAATTTAAACATATAGAAAAGCCATTAATATATTAATTTAAACTGTTTAATTATTGTTGTGTTAATAAATTTTATACATATTAATATATACATAAATATATTGGGGTTCTTTCTTTGCAAGAAAATAGTGTAATTAGATGAATAAGTTTTATATAAATATTGCAATTGCCTTTATTTCTATAATAATTATTGTTGGATTATTTGTCAATTTCATTATTTTGTCATATAATAAATTTAGTGTATCAACAGCATTAAATTCTTCATCTAATTTTTCATTGGAATCAATTAATATTAGTGTTCCAATTTATGTTGTAAACTCAAAGACTTTGTTTGAACAAGTTGTAAATGCATTTAAAACTCATAACGTTAAGGTTTATGTTTCAAATATATCGCTAAGCCAGCTAGATTCCACGCCTAATGATAGTATTGTAATAATATCCTGGCCAGAAATAAATTCAAGCATAATAATGAATCTTTCAAGTAAGTCGAAATTAAATTTGACTTCAAAAATTATTTCTGAAATATCTAATTTAATTAATAGAGGTGATATAGTCTCGTTATATGGTAATGTGACCTATAGTAATGTAATACAATTTATTTTATCGTACTCATGGGCAAAAGCATTCAATAACAAATTACTACTAGGCATAAATCCCAAAATAAAAACCCTAGGATATTTATTCGCATATCCAATAATATCTCTTAACTTAAATGAACCTGTTCTCTTTATCGCTAAAGCCGTTAAATCAAGCGGACTAATAATTGGACCCATATATTTAGATCAATTGCCGAATTTTGTTTTAAATGTAGAAAACTCATGGGGCATGAATTTATTAAATAGTAATGATCCAAAGGATCCTTGTTATGAAGAATATCAAGAATATGAAAACTCGTCCAGTTGGGCTACTTCTAGTACATTTATATGGGCTGCTTCACAATGGCTTGGTCAATCCAATATATATTATGGCATACCAGCATATAGTGATGGTAATGGTACATTTTATTGGGATTCATGCCTAATAATAAATAAGCAAATTGCTGATGTAGAGAACTTATATTCTATCCCAATGACTGTAGTGGGTTACGAAAATTACTATGAAAGTCAAACGATGTATTACAATGGTGGGGAAGTAGTAAGACAAACGGGGGCAATAGATTATTATCATGGATATCAGATGTATCAACAAAGTGAAGTAAATTCATTTGTCAGTGATCCCGGAGGGGGTTCTTTTAGCTCACAATCATGGAATCCTCAACCTACTGGTGCAACATCACAATATACAATAATTGTTGGCCTTGAAGGCGTTACCCCTATAGTTAAATTTGAAGTAACATGGAGCGGTGGACCTAAAGAAAGCATAACTGGTTCATATAATGGAGTATCATTAAACATGAATAACCAAGCTGTACCTGTATATAACATCAGCTGGGATTTTAACATAAATCAAAATGATGAAAATTATTCATTTTACAATGTGTTTAACGATGTAACTCCTCCTGGCATTGTTTTACCAAACTTTGGTCCTTTAAATAACTATAATACAACAATAAATGTTGATTTCTCTAATTATGCATATACAACTTCTAATTTATGTGGTCCTAATACAACAGAAAGTATATGGGCTGATACTAGTTGGATTATAAATATATACCCACAGTCATCCACAAGTGCTGATATTCCAAGCACTTCAGGAATTATATTAACTTCGTCAACTCCTGAAACTCCACCGAACGCTTATATAACTGGAGTATCATCACAAGCTCTTCAACCATGGTATGGATGTATTGTTCCAGGTTCTTAAATTTCATTATGTTATTAATTGATTTGTTTAATGCTAAAAAGTTAGCATAAACAACAAAGGTTTTGGATCTCATTAAGAATGTCTATATTAAAATTAATATTTACTTGCTAGTTCCTTAACCTTATCTCTTAAGATATTTTTCTGTGCTTTTCCTAGAGGATTTCTGGGTATTTGATCAACTACAACTAATTTTTCAGGCCATTTGTAAACAGCAACTTGTTGATCTTGCATAAACTTTTTTAATTCGTCTAAATCAATATTTTCTCCTGGCTTTAAAACGACAAAAGCGGCAACTAGCTCCCCTAACCTTTGATCAGGCCATCCAACAACTGCTGCATCTAGTATTTTAGGATGTTTCTTTAATAAATCTTCTATCTCAGCGGTAGGTATTTTAAATCCTCCTCTGTTTATAATGTCCTTCTTTCTGTCAAAAAAGGATATGGTTTTATAATCAACTATTTGGAAATAATCCCCAGTACAGAAATATCCATTACTATCAAATGATTTTTTGGTAAATTGTGGTTGGTTATAGTATCCTGGCATAGTAAATGGACTTTTATAGCAAAGCTCCCCAATTTGACCTTCTTCTTTAAGTTCGTTCCCTGCAGGATCAACAATTTTTAGATTCATAGCATTATAAAATACTTGATTCCACCTCAATCCATTATGCGGCCAAGGAAATGCTCTAGCTCTCTTTTCTAAGTCTTCTATGTTTTCCTTTGTAGAGAACAATCCTGTTCCTTCGTTTTGACCCCAAATGTTTATTGGCTCGATACCTAGTTTGTTTAATTCTACAAAAGTCCATGGAGGGGGTGGAGCAGCTCCCTGAGCCAAATACCTTAGCTTAAGATTTTTATTGAATAACCCTTGTTTTAACAATGAAACAACGATAGCAGGTACCATGAGTGTAAAAGTAACACCTTCGTTTACTAGTTGATTGTAAAAAATAACTGGATCAAAAGGATGATGTAAAACTAACGTTCCAGAGACAATTATCCATGGAACTAACCCAACACCTATAGCAGCCATATTTATTAACGGTGAAGATACTGCTATAACTTCACCATCATTTAATATCCCTCCAGGATATTTCTGAGAATCATATAGAAATCTTAGGAATCCCCAATTATTATGAGTTAAAGGAGCCGCCTTTGGATCAGCTTCTGTCCCGGAGGTCCATGCAATAGTTGCTATATCATTTCCGTCAATATACGTTTCATTTATATCATCTCTTATTTTGTAATTCCTTGTTATTTCGCTCCATTCTGATAATGCTACAATATTAGATACGCTTAAACAATTTTCCTCAGAGAGTTGTTTAGCCATACTTAAATGATCAAAGCCCTTATAATTATCTATAACCATAAACATTCTTGGTCTTATTGTGTTACAAACTTGTTTGATTTCATGGCCTCTCCATTGAAGAGGTATGGGAGATATAATTGCTGAGGCCTTCCATACGGCTAAATATGCTATAACAAGCTCTATCGTATTTGGAAATTGAACTAATACTGTTTTATCTTTAAATATACCTTTATCTAAAAGATATGAAGCACCTCTTTTAACTCTTTCATACAGTTCACTATATGTCAGTCTTTCTTGATTCAAATTAGTTATGTCCTTTTTATTTGGGGGATCAACTATAGCAATTCTATTAGGATTCTTCAAGACATTTCTTTTAAATCTCTCAATTAAAGTTACATTATCCCACCAACCTTCAGAAACATACCTGCTTATGATGTCTTTATCGAACATTACCACCATTAATCCACACCATATATAATTATGTTGTAAATGTTTAATAAACCTTTGTGTACATTATATTTATTTTTATTTCTATATTTTATAGATTTTTTATTATAAAATATATATTAACTTCTTATTCAAGTAATAGGTGGTGTATAAAATTGAGTGCAAAATCTGATATAGATTTGTTGAGAAGTTCTGT
The DNA here is from genome assembly GCA_049971805.1 of Caldisphaera sp. Classification (GTDB taxonomy): domain Archaea; phylum Thermoproteota; class Thermoprotei_A; order Sulfolobales; family Acidilobaceae; genus Caldisphaera. The sequence goes on along the minus strand of JBMFKU010000042.1, from coordinate 300 downwards.
AAGAGAATTTTCTGAAAAGGTTTTGTCTCCAGTTGCTAAAAAGGTTGATAATGAAAACTATATTAGTCAAGATATTTTAGATCAGGTATCAAGCATGGGTTACTTTGCATTAAGAGTTCCAGATAAATATGGTGGGCCTAATTTATCAACATTGGAATCTGTTGTAGTCGTTGAAGAGCTTGCAAGGGCATCTGGAGCAATTGCAGTTATATCAGGTATTTCAGGTACAATGGTTGCATATCCATTAGTTCACTATGCAAGTGAAGAATTAAAGGAAGAATATTTAACTAGATTGGCTAA
>JBMFKU010000041.1:0-8646 GCA_049971805.1 Caldisphaera sp. | reverse complement strand
AAATAAGTTATGGGAAGAAGTCAAAGAATTAAAGGAAGGTCAAAATAAGTTATGGGAAGAAGTCAAAGAATTAAAGGAAGGTCAAAATAAGTTATGGGAAGAAGTCAAAGAATTAAAGGCTACCCAAAACGAAATACTAAAAGAAATTGCTAAACTTTGGCAAGCAGTTGCTGATTTAAGAAAAGATGTTGATGAATTAAAGGAAACAACTAAGAACATGCAAAAAACGTTGGAAAGATTAACGTTATCCGTTGAAGATGAAGGTAGGGAAGTTATTGGGTTCAGATTAGAAAAAGAATTAGGAGAAAAAATTAATTTAGATAGAATATTTGTTGATAATGAAGAAATAAATATATATGGTGTATCTAATGAGTTGTGTGTTATAGGAGAAGCAACAGTAAGACTAGGTATAAGCTTGGTCGATGAATTAGAGAGGAAAATAGAAAAGATAAGAGAAAAAAGACCAGACCTTATGAGAAAAAGAATAATAAAATTATTATATGTTGACATAGCAACTCCTGATTCAGTAGAATTAGCTAGGAAAAAAGGGATTTGGCTATTGACAGTAAAAGGCGATATAACACCCAGAATTATACATGAAATTAGCTGATAATTATTAATTGATTTTTATAGTCTGTCTGTTGTAAAAACTGAATATTAATAAGTTTTATAAAGGTTTAACAAACTTTATGCTCTGATAAAGTAAAACAAATCTGCCATTTTTGGCTAAGATAAGATCAGCAGGTAAGAAGTCAAACCGCTTAGGCAGTTAATTCAAATTTCATTAGTTGCTGAACAAAGATTATAAAATCATATAAGTTAAGTATATTTTATTATCAAATAAAAAGTTATATCAAAATTAACTATAGAAAAATCAAAAATTATAAATTATTATATCAACTGGTCTTTAAGAAATATATTATGTTCCAATAGAGCAAAATTAAAAGGTTGTTTTGGAGTTTCATACAAATTTTAAACTTGAAACTCTTGATATATATATGTGAGAACATGGAGTATTTAGTTAAAGCTGGAAGTGGCTTTATTAGAGATAAGTTTGATGTAAAAATTTCTGACTTAAGTCCAAAAATACCTTTAATAGGAATACCTTGGGACTGGTCAACAGGTGGAAAGCCTGGGGCCAGATTTGCTCCACAAAGCATTAGAAATGCGCTTTATTCGATGAGAAATTCTGCATATAGTTTTGAAGAACTAAATATTGGTTTTAATGATTTAGGTGATGTAAAAATAGTTTCAGGCGATGAAAAAGAGACAAGTAGAAGAATTAGAGAAGTCTCATCAAATTTATATAAAATAAATCATTTACCTGTTGTTTTTTTGGGTGGAGACCACTCTATAACAAAAAATACATTGTACCCTTTAACAGAAATCCATAATAGTATCGGATTATTTATATTTGATGCACATTATGACTTAAGAGAAGTTGAAGAGGGTTTGACAAGCGGATCATGGCTAAATGAGCTAATGAAAGAAAAAAATAATAAAATTTCTGCTATGATTATTGGGATTTCAGATTATTCTAATCCATCGTATATGAAAGACAAGGCTGAAAAATATAAAATTAAGGTATTTCCAAGAGATTTTTTATTAAATGATACAAGTAAATTATATTATGAAATTGAAGCAATAAAGCACAACGTTAATGGTATTTATATAAGTATTGATATGGACCATATAGATCAGTCATTTGCTCCAGGAGTCAATTCTCCAACTGCATTAGGCATGTATCCCCACGAAACAATAAAGTTATTGAATAAAATATTGGAAAATGCTAACTTATTTGGAATAGATGTAACAGAAGTATCGCCTCCTTACGATATAAATAATAACACAAGTAGACTGGGGGCCAAGTTTCTACTATATGCGTTAAACTATTATCTACAAGGAAAACAAAATTTTAAATAATAATTTTAACATTATTGAGTTGTGACGAACAATTTTTTTATTGTGTATTTATATTTCAGATTTTATGGCTTTAAATCTTTATATAGTTATCGAATATTCATTGAATTAAATTTAAATTTTAAAATTTTATAGTTTAAAATACATGGGAGACAAATTGAAAAAATATCTAATAATATTAATAACCTCGTCATCATTTTTTCTTAGTTATTTTTCTAGATTAGCATGGAGTATTGTTTCTACATATTCTTCACTTAAACCTAATACACTTCAAGATAGTTTAATTTATTCATTGTTCTTTTTAGGTTATGTTATAGTTCAAATTCCAGCAGGGCTTATTTCTGATAAGGTGAAACCTTCAACAATTGCTTTTATATCTCTATTAGGTCTTTCAGCAACTTCATTTTTATCTGGTATTGCTAATTCTATTTTAATTGAATATATATCAAGCATTTTTATGGGTATTTCAGCAGGTTGGATTTATCCAGTCACAATAAAAACTCTATCAATAGCATTTAAAAACAAAAACGAGCAGGCTGTTGCTATAGGTTATTATAGTCTAGCATGGCCTTTATCAATAGTTTTAGCAGGTATTATATTACCTAGAATAAGCATAGAATTTGGATGGAGATACTCTTATTACCTAATATCAATTCTATCTTTAATCTTTTCTCTTTCATATTTAATTTATTTAAAAGACATGCGCTATGAAGGAACGAAAAGTAAGTTTATCATAGTTAAGGATAAAAACGTTATAATAATTAGTTTAGCAGGCTTTCTATTTTTTCTTTCTTATTGGAGCATTACTCTATATGCTTATAAGTACTTTATTAGTTTAGGAATACCAAGTTATACTTCAGGATATTTATACTCATTACTAGCATTAGCAGGTTTACCAGCTACAATTATCGCTGGATATATAATAAGAAAAATAGGAGTTAAGATTTCATTGGTTTTCTTTGAATTAATTTATGGCATACTAACTATGTTATTAGCCTTATTTTTAAGACCTGATTTGTTAGCCCTCATAGCTACGTTAATGGGTTTTGTAAGATTTGTTATTACGCCTGCAAATTCAACTGCTGTTTCATTTGTTGGCAAAGAAAAAGCAGGCAGCGTATCAGGATTTGCTAACTTCTTTTGGCAAAGCAGTGGTATATTTTCTCCCATAATATCTCAATATATAATATTAAATGTTAGTTATAAAGATTTATGGATTTTTTCTGGGTTAATAATAATAATTTCATCAATTTTATACTATGCCTTTTTAAAAATTTAAGTACAATTTTTATACCTATTATATTTTAACTTATCTGACCTCTATCTCGCTTTGAAGGGCAAGGGTTACCGAGGTCTTAGGGTTTCTATAGGAGCTACTCTGATTTCTCCCTATGTGAGAGTAAAGTTACTCCTACTCCTCATCTTTATTTGACCTAAGAGAGAAATCTCACCCACCTTTTTCTTTAATTTTGATAACGAGTAGAGGCCTACTTCACTTCCCTGTGAAGAATACCCATTTGATGGCTAGTGTTTATCTAATTATTTTTAAAACAAACCTTAAAGGCTTTACCTGCTTAAAAGACGAGGTCTGCTGCTTAATTTACCATATCATAATTTAAAAGATTTTGGTAGAAAAAATCAATTTTGTTAATTAATGTAAAATTCATTATATCATTATATCAAAATATCTAGTTTTTCCATAGAAATTCTTTTTTAATGTCATTTTAAAAAACTGTTTAAATATAGAGATAAAACCTTTGTAGTATTTAACAAATCCTCTATATTTATGTACTCATCACTTGCATGCGCTTTTTCTAATAGACCTGGTCCATAATTAAATGATTTTATTTTGAGATTGGATACAAATCTAATATCAAATGTACCCGGCGAAAGAACTATTGCAGGCTTTTTGTTATATACTTTTTCGATTAATTCCAAAAACTTGTTATCTAAGCTATTTTCCATTATAACACTATCTGTAGAATAATAAGTTTCAAATTCTGTTTTTATCTCAGGGCAAATTTTATTAGAAAGATTAATAATTTCTTGTATTTCATTAAACGAATTTTCTAATTTTTCTTCAGGTATTAACCTTCTTACATATGAGAAGATTAAATAGTCAGAAACTGTGTTCATCCAGTCCCCTCCATTAATTGTACCTACAAGAAATGAAGGATGTTTAGATGTTTCCGGTATTATATTATAATTAGACGTTACATTGCTTTTTTTATCTGATAATTCATATATATAATTGATTATCTTTGCAGCACATCTAATAGTGTCGCCTCCTTTAACTGGAAAACCTCCGTGTGATTTTTTGCCATATAATTTGAAGAAACCCCACAACGCGCCTCTATGGCCTATACAAACATTAGTTGGATCTAGCGGTTCTGTAAAAATTAAATAATCTAGGTTCTCATTACTTATATATCCTTTTTTAACTAGATAATAAGTCCCCGCGTTTTTATTTCCGACAGTTTCTTCGTCTGCTACTATAAATTGTCTTATCATTATTTTTCCCCTTATTTCATTATCATCTCTAATTCTTTTTAGGACCTCAAGTGAAAAAATTTGAGATGCTATACCACCCTTCATATCGGAAGAACCTCTACCATAAATTCTTCCATTTTCAATCGTGGCATTATATGGATCATGTACCCACCCTCTTCCTGCAGGTACAACATCATAATGTCCATTAAAACCAATTTTTATATTGCCATTACCATAAGAAGCAACTATATTTGGTCTTTCACCTTCACCAAATCTGACCAATTCTTTTAATTCTTCTTTCGTAGGAGAAATAATATCAACATTGTATCCTAGTGATGATAGATAATCTCCTAGAAATTGCACAAACTTTTCGTAATTTTTCCCTGGTGGATTTTCCGTTGGTATATTAATAATTCTAATCAAGAAATCAATTAAATCTTTTTTAATATCATCAATTGCATCATCTATGTTAATTTTTATCACCCCATATAGATAAAACTGATTTAGATGCAATTTCTTCTGTAAGACCCTTTATAATATCTATATCATACTCTATTTCATTAGAGGTTATAGCAAATATTGTATCTCCATCTAATGACAAGCTAACGGGTCTAATTCTTCTTGATATACCTATATACGCAGATTTAGCTATTGATTTTATTTCATCTACGCTTGCTTTAACATTTGTCATTACAATGCCTATTGTAGTATTTAATTTAGAATCTCTCTTTAAGGCATTTTCTTTCAACAATTGAATCGAAGGAACTATTTTGCCATTAATTTTTACGCCTGCAATAATATTCCCTTTATCATCTATTACTTCTCCTATGGAATTCACCACAGTTAATACACCAATTTCTATAATTCCTATATTCTCTTTGTAAAATCCCTGGCCGCTTTCCATCATATACCTAATACCAGCTATTTTTCCAACAGTTGCTCCTATGCCTGCCCAATGACTTCCTATCATTACATCATTGGTTTTATTTTTATAGCAATTTATCCCCCAACTATCATCAGGCATAATATTATTATAATAAAAGTCGAATATTACTGCAGAAGGTACTATGGGCACAACTATATTATTAATTTTAAAGCCAATGTCTTTTTTTCTCAAAGATTCTATTACTCCCTCAACAGCCCTCAAGCCATACATGCTTCTTCCAACAATAGCTATTGCATGTGTAGTATGGTCCTTCCTTCTCCCAACATCTATAACTTCTGTATCTCTAGTCCCAGGAGAACCTCCAGCAACGTAAACACTAGTTACATTTGGTATTGGTGGAAAAATTACAGTCATACCTGATTTTGCTGCATTATTTTCATAACCGCATATTTCAAATCCTCTAACAATTTTCATTTTTATCACTCGTATATTAAGTCACCTTTCATCTCTTTAGTATACGTCTCTCTCGAAAGAATAATTCCAATTAGCATTAATATTGTAAATGCGTATAAAATTACTAACCATGATTTAAGCAACCCAATGAATGATAAGGAATATATAAAACTAATTGCAAACCCGCCTATTATAGCACCACCATTATAGGTAAATCCCACCCCCGTGGCTCTGTATTTCTTGCTAAATATTTCTGACAAAAAGGCTGGTATTGTTGAAAAAATCATAGCTTCTATAAATGCTTGAATTGATAATAAGGTAACTAACCTAGTCAAATTCGTTGTATATCCATAAACTACAAAGAAATAAGAAGTTACTGCAAACATTATAGAATAGACCAGCATTGGCTTTTTTCTACCTCCAATCTTATCTGCTAGAAAACCTCCAAACCACACTCCAAATAATGATATTAAATTAATTATAGCTAAAGAAATGCCTAAAACGGATTCAGGATATCCCAACGTAACTATAACTGACGGCCAAAATGAAAATGTAGCAGTGTTTATTGCTAATAAACCAGTCGTTATTAAAAGGCCTATGATCATTTGGGTTGGAGCATATTTAAAAAGAGATTTTAGAGGGACTTTTTCTACTTCTTTCTTTTCTTTCATTTCTTCAAATATTTTAGTCTCTTTTGAAAATATTCTCATCAAAAACGCTATTATTCCTGGAATTAACGCTGTTGCAAAAAGCAATCTCCAACCTATAGTTATAAACGACTTTCCTACGATCACTGAAATGCATGCTAGTACTAACGAAACTATAAAATATCCTGTTCCAAATCCGCTTTGGACAAAGCTACCTACAAATCCTCTTCTTTCTGGAGGAGTACTTTCCATAGCCAATGTAGATCCCCCTCCATATTCGGCGCCTGCAAACATGCCTTCGAAAAACAAAATTACATATAATAAAATAGGGGCAAGAATACCTACTTGTGCATAACTAGGTAAGATTGATTTAGATGCGGAAAAAAATGAAAAACCGAGAATAGTTGTTATCAGCATATTTCTTCTGCCTATTTTATCGCCGAGATAATTACCTAATATAAGTGAACCCAGCGATCTCGCTAAGGCTCCGACACCGAAACCAGCAAAGGTTAGAATTATACCTGAAACTTTCAATGATGGAGGAAAAAATACACTTGAAATAGTTAAGGCAACTAATGCATAAGCTATTGTTGTATAGCCATCCAATAACCAGCCTAGCCATGCTGATAAAACCTGTATCCATTGGTTTTTATTTAACCCGTATACCAAATTATACCTGCCTCGATCCTAATTATTTATGTTTTAGTTATTATGTTATATTGTGTATCTCATTTATAATAAAAGTCATCGATCCAAAAAGGTTCTTATCTGCCCAAAATTAAAGTTGCACTTTAAAAAGTTATTTTTAATGCCCAGCTTTATATAATAACAAACAAAGTTCATGCCCTTGTGCAAAGACTGTCTAGGATCCAAACCACCTGCTGATTATAATTTTCCTTTCGGTATAAAATTGGATATGATCTTCACCACCCTGTGCATGAAGTACACCATAAAACGAGTCTTTCATACCTCCAAAGGGATAATATCCTATAGGAGCAACTGTTCCAATATTTATACCTATGTTGCCTGCTTGAACTTCATTTATAAAACGTCTTGCATAGTATCCCGATTCAGTAAATATTGAAGAAGCATTTCCGTATCTAGAGCTGTTGATAATTTCTATCGCATCATCAAAGCTATCAGCTATAATTACAGAGGCTACTGGTCCAAATATTTCTTCTTTTATTAATTTAGTATTTAAAGGAACATCGTCAAATATTGTTGGTCCTAAGAAAAATCCTTTTTTGTATTTTTCAGGAACATTACTTCTTCCATCCAAAATCAGTTTGATTGAATTTTCTTCACCATAATTGATGTAGCTTTTAACTCTTTGTCTGTGTTCTTCTCTAATTAATGGTCCCATATCTACATCGTTATCTAATCCATAACCTAGTCTTAATTTTCTTCCTGCTTCTTTAAATTTTTCTAAAACCTTATCATGATTCTCTTTAAATGTTATAAGGACTGAATTTGCTAAACATCTTTCTCCGGCATTGCCAAAGAATGAGCTTATTAAATTCGGTATTGCTTGATCCGTATTTGCATCAGGCATTACAAGAGCATAGTTTTTTGCAGATCCATTGGCTATAATTCTTTTATGATTTTCTGATACCTTTTTAAAAATATATTCTGCGACTGAAGAAGTACCAACGAATCCTATCCCTTTGATTTCTTTTTTATCTATCAAATTGTTTACAGTTTCACTTGCACCATTTACTATATTTATAACTCCATCTGGAAATCCTGCTTTATTTATTAGCTCACCTATGAACTCAATAGATAAGGGCGTCTTTTCTGAAGGTTTAACTATAACAGTATTTCCTGTTGCAACAGCATAAGGGATAAACCAGAATGGAACCATTAACGGAAAATTAAATGGAGATATTATTAAAAACACCCCTAAGGGAACCCTTATTAATGATTCATCTATATTGCTGGCTATCTCATTACTATTTTTACCCATCATATGATAGACTTCTGATGCAGCTGCTTCTATATTTTCTAAAGTTCTGATCACATCTCCTCTAGATTCGCTAAGTAACTTTCCATGCTCATTTGTAGTGATTTTTGCTATTTCATTAATATTGGACTGAATTAGTTCATGTAATTTAAATAAGTACTTAATCCTTTCTGTTATTGGTAACTTACTCCATTTTTCATATGCATTAATAGAACTTGTTAGGGTTTTTTCTATATTTTCTTTTGGAGTTTCATAAACTTTTGCTATTATTTCTCCAAATGCAGGATTAT
>JBMFKU010000040.1:0-8770 GCA_049971805.1 Caldisphaera sp. | reverse complement strand
CATTGAGAAGCTAAGGAAAGGAATAAAGATAATTGGTGATTTAGCTAAAGAAGAAATTAAAAAATAGAAAAACATTTTTAGGCAAATTTAAGTTTTATTAATTTTATCTATAGCTTCTAATAACTCTTCTATCATTGCCTTCCCTTTTTCTAAAGCATTTTTATGATCTTTTAAAAAGTTTATTCCCTCCTCTGTAATAATATATTCTGTAAGCTTTTGGCCTCTTTTGTTACTATCCTTTTTTGCATATATAAGACCTTTACTTTCCATGCTCTTTAATAAAACATATACATATCCAGGGGGTAGTTGCTCTCCTAGCTTGTTTGATAATATTTTGTTGATTTCATAGCCATGAATAGATTGATATAAAAGTAATTTTAATATCATTAAAGATATGATTCCTTTTAGCATTTTTTTTCTTTCTTTTGGCATTTTAATGCACTCAATTAAATAATATGGGCAGGCTCTTAAATAATTTGTTTATTTTAATTGATGCTTAAATTTCTATTTAAATAAATAAAAAATTATAAATTAAAGGAATTATCACCGCTTATTAAGGTGGTCTACAAATATTTTAGTTGAAGAATAAAGGTGCATATATTGAAAGGTGCAGTATTTGACCTAGATGGTACATTAGCAAGCACAGCGCATGTTCATAAAATTGCTTGGCAAGAATCCTTAAATAAAATTGGAATAAACTTAGATATAGATATGGAAAGTTTATTAGGAAAAAGGGCAATGGATATAGCTTTACTTCTCATAGAGAGATCAGGTATTAATGATGAAAAACAAAAGATGGCAATGGCAAAAAAGCTTTTACAAGTTAAAAATAGTATCTTTGAGCCTTATGCAAAGAAATATGCTAAGCCAATGCCATGCAGTATAGAATTAATAGAAAAATTAAAGAAAAATAAAGTTAAAGTTATTGTGGTTACATCATCTTTAAGAATTACTGCAACTAAAATCTTACAAACAATAAATATAAATCCTGATGTATTAGTTGCAGGTGACGACACAGATAAGGGAAAGCCTGATCCCTATCCTGTTTTATTGGCTCTCAAAAAAGCCAGTTTAAATACAGATAATATTATGTTTGCAGTTGGAGATACAATATACGATATTATGTCTTTTGGTGCTAGTGGAATAAAGAAAATTTATATGACTAAGAGTGATATAATAGTTCCTATAGATGATGGTATACTAAAAAACTACAATGCAATAAAGGTAGATAGCCTTTGTGATATTATTTCCTTAGAAAAAATTTAAACAATAAGTCGTTTAATTCAATCATTTAATAAGCCTTTTTTAAATAATTCTAGAGATTTTTCTTCATCTTTACTAGGAGAATAATAAATTTCAATTCCATAGGCCTTTATAGCAAGAAGTCTTTCTTTTCCAGCAAAGATAATTGCATCTACTCCCTTGTCTTTTAACTCCCTTGCAATTTTATCTATATTTCCTCTGCTTAAGTTTACTCCATCAATAATTTCAGTATTATTATTTTGTGTATCAATAATCTTAATTTTTTTAACATTATCTATATTTTCAGCAAGTTTTTCTTGGCTATCTTCTAATAATGCGATTTTCCATTTGCCTGAAAATGAACCTGGCTCTACATGAATTGAAATAAATAATAGTGATGGAATGTTTTTTCTAAGCTTTTCTTCTACTATGTCAGCTAGTTTATCTGCTTCTTTAACACTTAATGCAGGCGGAGCTTCAAGATGCATAGTAGCAAATAAAAATGGACCAGCCTTTCTAACCCTAATTTCATGTATTCCAATAACATTGCTTACTGATAATGCAATATTTTTTATTTCTCTAGAAGCTTTTTCATCTCCTGCATCTAGCAAAGTTAATATTGCATCTTTCCCTATGAAGTATGCCTGAGCTATAATATATAGGGCTATTCCTATTCCTATTACTTCTCCTAGGTATGGTATATTAAACCATTCTCCTACTATTCCTACGGCAACTGCTAGACTAGCTAAAACATCTTGAAATGCATGGGTTCCTTCAGCTGCTATTGCATCAAGTTTAATACCAGGAGTAGAAGATAGATATTTACTAAGCCAATACGTTAATAATGCAGAAATTAATTCTATCCCAATTAGAACTATTGGAAATAAAACTTTTTTTGGATGTACAGATATTGATTCCATTATTATATCAATACCAGCATATGCTATGGCTATAGCAACTATTAAAGAAGCTAAGTTTTCAGCCTTATATAAGCCAAATGGAAATTTTTCTGATGGATATCTCTCAGCAAAAAATAGGCCTAGAAAAACAACCATACCTGTTAGTGCATCTGCTACTGTATGAATTCCATCTGCATATAAAACTATGCTATAAAATGATAAACCTGTAACAATTTTTATTACGGCTAGTAGGGAATATGTTATTGATGCTATTATGGACCTTTTTTTGCCTTCAACAAATCTTATCAATTATTAGTACCTCCTATTGTATCTATCAAATATCGGTTATGCGAGTCGGAGTATATATTTTTATCCATTCATATCATCATTAAACTTATTTTCTCTAAAAAATTTAAGCATTAATATTTTTAGAGCATCCTAAATTCCTTTGAAAAATTTTTTAAAATGCATATTTAATTATCTCTTTAACATTTTCATAGATATCAATATCATTTATTTCATTATAGCAAAACTCTTTTTCCATTCTTATTTTTTCCTCAAATTCTTTTTACTAAATCATAATGTAATTTGGCTTCATTATTATGTTTAGCATTCTCATTCATAATCATTAGAAATTTAGGTTTTCCATTAGCTTCTTCAGATACTATGCCATTTTATCAAATTATTTTGACATCTATCTGTTTCTTCTTTGAATTCTCTAGCAGTTGCATTTCTCATATAAATCTATATTTTTTACAGGGCATTCGTTTAGCATTTCATGTTTCATCAATAAAACCTTTCTATTAATATGTCTTTAGCAACTATGAATCTTAATTTTGTTCAAGTATTAATATTTAGAATATATGAATTAATTTAAATTAATATTTAGTTAAAATATGATAAATGATTTTATATAAGAATACAACTTAAGATAATACTTTTAATTTTTAAACATAATTGGATTCTTAGGAAAAAAAAGTGATTAGTGAAATATATCTTTCGCTACTTGAAATATCAATATTAATTCTATTTGCTACATTAGCAAGAAGTATAACGATAAAATATAAATTACCTCAAGTATTAGGAGAACTCATTGTTGGATTGATTATATCTCCATATCTTTTTGGAGGTATAATTAATGGAATAATAAAAATAAATTTATTTTCTATAAATGATTATTTGTTACTATTTTCTGATTTTTCAGTGATTTTATTAATATTTTCAGCAGGTCTAGAGTCAGGTATCTCGACAATTAGATCTACTGGAATCTGGGGTGCAATGGGAGCTACTTTTGGTGCTTTGGTTCCATTTATAGCTGGATCTTTTATTTTGTTATTTTTTGTTAAAAGTAGTGTTGCATTTGTTATGGGTGCGGCCTTAGGAGCAACTAGTTTAGCTATAGCATCTTCTTTGATAAAGGAGTCAAATTTGAAAGGCAAGGGAGTTGATTTTATATTAACAGCGGGTGCATTTGATGATGTAGTATCATTAATTTTGTTGTCAATAGCTATTGCACTAGCAAACTTAAAAGAAATTAATATATTTTACATAATAAGGTCAACATCGTTTTATATAGTCGCTTGGATAATAATATTTCTTGTTTCAGTTATATTGATACCAAGAATTTTCAATAGATTACTTGATAAATATGCATTTGAGCTATCATTAGTTGTGTTATTTGGATTGACTATAATAATGACGGCACTTGGTTTTTCTCCAATAATAGCAGCATATATTGTTGGCGTATCAATTGCTGAAAGTAATAAGTCACATATACTAAGAAAAAATACAGATACATTATTAGAATTATTTGGATCAATATTTTTTGTAACTATAGGTGCTGAGACCAATCTTATCAACATTACTTTATTAGGTGTTATATTAACATTATTGCTTACTTTGGTTGCAGCCATATTTAAAATAGTTGGTATTTATCCGTTTGCATATTTGACAACAAAAAACCATAAATCATCTCTTTCTATATCCTTGGCAATGATACCAAGGGGTGAAATAGGCTTGGCTGTAGCATCTATAGGACTATCTTATGGTTTGTTAAACAATGACGAATTTGCGTCTATAGTATTGATGGCATTGTTAACTTCAATAATAGGTGCAATATTATTTAAAAAAACCTATATATATTTAAAGAATAAATAGGAAGATTAAAGATTAAAGAAAAATATTTAATTAAATTTAATAGATAAATAAGTGAAGAGACAATTGTAATAATTTAAAAATTTAAAATATCTTAAAGGCGTAATAAAATGGAAGATAAGAAATATCTATTTAAATGTATAAATTGTGGTCATGAGACAAGTGAATATTGCATTAAATGTCCTGTTTGCGGAGGCAAAATGCAAATAGTTTATAATAATTTGACCTGGAAAATAGAAAACAAAATCCCATCTATGTGGAGATATAAAAATATGTTACCTTTATCGAAGAGATTAGTTTCATTTGGAGAAGGCCTAACACCATTAAAAAGAATTAATGGAATTTTATGTAAACTAGAAACTAGAAATCCATCAGGAAGCTATGCAGATAGATCTTCTTCTGCAATATTATCTAATCTAGAGTATAACAGTTTTAAATTGAATTATATAGAGGATTTTGCGTTATCATTTTCATACTATGCAAGAAAAATAGGAAAAAACGTTGATGTAAAAGTAGATCCAGAAATGGTTGATCCTCAGGAATTAATTCTATTGTCAAGGTTGGGTGTTAAAATATCTTTTAAGAGTAACAAAGATGTTTTATTAAAAGAGATCACATATGATAACCCTTATACAATTGAGGGATTAAAAACAATCTCATATGAAATTTATGAAAAGAGTCCAAAGGAATATAAAATTTTTGTTCCGGCACAATCAGGTACGTTGGTATATGCTATAGGAAAGGGGTTATATGAATTAAAAAACATGAGGAAAGATTTTCCAGAATTTGAGTTAATTGCAGTAAAGTTAAAGAGAACCGAGATTCCAGAAATTATAAATTCTTCCAATTATAAAATAAAAATTATGAGCGTCTCATCAGAAGAAGCTATGGAATCCATGATAAAACTGTCAAAAAAAGGACTAAATGTTAAGCCTTTGGCCTCGGTCTCTTACGCATTGGCTATGATAGAAGGTAATGGAATAGCTATAATAACAGGTAAAGGAAAAAATTCCTTAAATTTGACAATGAAGGACACAGATCTAAGTAAGGATATCATAAATTTGCTTTCTGATGGAAATAAAAGAACAGCTTATGAAATCTGGCTGCAATTAGGTAAATATTCGTTAAAAGGGGTTTATAGATCCTTGGAATCTTTATCTAAACACGGAAGGATATGTGAAAATTTTGAGATGAAAGGAGAAAGAAAAATTAAATTTTATGGAATTTGCTAAATAAAGTTTAAATTTCTTAAAATATACTAAATAATATATGGTGTGTTTATGGCATTGGACAAATTTATGTTAAAAGAGACTGATGAGGAAATTAATAGAGATTTAGAAAGGGCAGAGGAATATGAAGAAACCATTGGAAGATCAACAATTCTTGGGAATAATAGGTTTGAATTAAGCACTGGGATAATTATAGCGGCTAGATTTGCTGATAAATTAAGAAGGGTTGCTATAATATCCTTAAAGAACATAGTTCCTAGAGAAATTATAATAAGAGATATTTCTTCATTAAACAAGAAACTATATGATGAGATAGTAAACAAAAGAAAAATGGGGAAATTGGATCTAATAAAGATACTGTTGGAAGTATATTATGATGAAAATAATAAAAAATTGGTTTTTGATAATATTAAATTGATTCATTACTTAACAGAAGAACAATGCGTTAAGTATGGAGACGAAAAAGTGAAAGAAATAATTGATGGATTAGAAAAATTAAGGGCAGAAAATCAAAAACTAAAGGAAAGTTTAGATAAAATAAAATTAATAGTATCTCAATAATTTTCTATGCTAGTTTTTTAAAGCTAATTATGCTGCATATATACCCTCTTCAACAACATATTTTTCTCTTGCTAGATTCATCATATGCCTTGTAAATACTATTGCAAATATTACAACCACTACACTAAAAATTAATGAGGCGTAGCTTGCTAAAGCTATATTACCTTGATACGTCCACTCATCTAATAATCTCATCAATCCATGTTTAACGCTCAGACTGTGACCATTGATTATATCGGGCCAATACTCTCCTATCATCAATCCGCCCCAAGCACTATTTATTGTTGATGTTAATCCACTAATTATATATGGTAGAGTAGCTGGTAATATTATGAATCTCATTTTTTCAAAATAGTTCATATCTAAATTATCCATTAGCTCCCAAATCTCTTGAGGTATCGCTTTTACTCCTAGCCAAAATGCATAAAATATGTAATAAAAAGTACTTAAAAATCCTAAAAGGATTACAAAAAATTCTATAGAAAAATATCCTAGGAGCTTAGCTATTATAGCATAGGTGATAGTAAATAATAAGGGAAAATATACTGGTGCGGGATATGCTGCAATAATTTGTATCAAGGGTATTAATACACTTTCAGCCATTTTATGTAAAGCTATGTAGTAAGCCAATGAAATTGCTATTACAAATGAAACTAGGGCTATAATAGCAACCCTTATATAGTCATATAATAAGCCTATCAGAATTATTAATGTGTTGCTTATTAAATAAGTCCACTCTTTATATGTAACAGATGAAATTATGCTATATACAGAATAAATTAAAATTCCTAATATTGAAATGCCTATTATAGCTCCTACAACCCTTAGAATTATAGGATTCTCATTTCTTTCTTCTTCTAGTTTTCTTATTCTAACTACCCTTTTCATAGGAGTTGAAATATACCTACTTGTTAATGTACCCAATCTTCTTGCAGGAGAAGTTAATGGGGTATAAAATCTAGCTAAATAACGCTGTCTAATTCTTGACCTTGAAATAGGTATTTCGCTATCGAGAGAATATTTGGCTACAGCATATCTTGCAAACTCTCTTAATAAATATATGCTTATTCCAATGATTATCCCTAAAAATAGTAGTGCATAATAAACATAGTGCAATAATCCATTACTAGTTAAATAAACTATAACTGAACCAATTCCAAATGTAGTATATGATGTTGTTCCTATGCTAAAAACTTCGCTAACTGTTATATAAAAGAATGCATCAGAAAAAGAGGGTATTAAATTTGCTGCGATTCTTGGCACAGAAAATGGTATGTATAGATACCTTAGCTTATTTATAAAGTTCATTCTTAGATTTTCTACTTCTTCCAACATTGGTAAGGGAATAGTCTTAAATGCTTGATAGATTCCCATCCATATGTTCCAAACAATTGCAGTAAATACTAAGAAATCTGCAGCTAATTCAACGCCTAGAAATCCACCAATGTGATATATGAAAAATATTAATACAACAGGGAAGAAAGTTATTACAGGTACAGATTCTAATACCTCATTTAGGCTAATATATATGTTTTCAAATATTTTGCTTTTTATTGATATATATCCAAACAACCAACCAGTTACTATAGACAGACCTATTAAAATAAATACCCTGGCTGTAGAGGCTAATGTAGCCAGTATCATTAAAATATATAAATTTATCATTATCTCTACCTAGATGGCATTGAATAATCATAAAGCATATCAAGATATTCATAAAATCTAGGATCCCTTGGATTTCTTGGCCTATCTAACTCTATCTTAACTTTTCCTATTATAGTTGCAGGTCTTCCATTAAGTATGTAAACTATGTCAGATAATTCAACAACCTCATTTAAGTTGTGAGAAACCAAAATGACCCCTTTTAACGATGTATTTACATTAAACAATATATCATAAAGTTCTTTTCTAAGCGATTCAGCTGTTAGTTCATCAAGATGAGCAAAGGGTTCGTCCATAAGCAAGATTAAAGGATCAGCTGCTAAAGCCCTTGCTATTGCAACTCTTTGTCTCATACCCCCGCTTAATTCTTTAGGATAGAAATTTTCAAACCCTTCTAATCCTACAATTTCTAACATTTGTTTAGCTATTGCCTTTGCCGTTTCTTTAGGCAAATCCCTATGTCTTGTTCCAAGAATTACGTTTTCTAGGGCGGTCATCCATGGAAAGGTTACTATCGATTGATGCACAAGTATTATTTTAGGATTTGGTTTGGTTATTTCCTTCCCATTTAGCAAAACTTTACCTTCGGTTGGTTTTAAAAAGCCGCCTAGGATCCTTAATAAAGTGGATTTACCAACTCCTGAAGGACCTACTATAGAGACAAATTTATTTTCTTCTACTTCTAGGTTTATATGTTCAAATACTTTGTAATTATTGTATGCAAATGCTATGTCCACTGCTTCTAAAACTCTTCCAACCGATCCACCCTATGCCTTGCCGTAGAAATACAAAATCTTTGAGGTTAAATATCTTTTTTGAATACTTTTTATTAGCTTTATTGTTATTTAAAGTTTTAACTCAATATTTTAGTTATATAGAATAAAGGAGAAGACTGTAATATTTTTAATAACTTCTAGATACTGCAGAAGGTACTTAATCCCCCAGCGATGTTGCAGAGATATTTGGCATGAGCAGAATCGGGGTTATGAAATGAATCAGGCAAGGAAAAAATTAGAGCTGTAG
>JBMFKU010000039.1:0-8780 GCA_049971805.1 Caldisphaera sp. | reverse complement strand
AAAATATTTGAAAAAATATTTAGTTGGCAAGAAAGGAACCGATCCAATAATAAGATCTAGATTGTTATCGTTAACAATAGATATTGTAGGATATATCGATCCTGCCTTAAAAGGAAGCACATCATCATTATTTTCAAACATATAACCGAATGTAAGCAAAGTTCTTAATTTTGGATCTCTCATAGCGGGTATTTCAAGCTCGTTGGCACTATATCATTAACGATAAGACCTTCTCTTAAAACAGCTATATGATTGCTATGATAATGAGTAACAAAAGCTATAGTTCTCTTTGGATTGAGCTTATTTAGTAATGACCTTAGCTCTTTTGGTCTTTTAGACCCCTGGCCTGGATCAATTAAATAGACATCGTTTCCTTCTTTATAAAAAAGTGTTGAAGGACTTCCCTTATATATGAAAGTATTTCTTTTATTTTTTCTAATCCCACTCTATATACCCTTGTTACATTTCTTAATTAAAATTATTAAAATGTATTATTTAGCATTTTACTATTAATGATGCTTAGTTTCTCATGACAAAATAAAGACAAACCTGCCGTTTAAGCAAGTAAAGCCTTTAAGTCATTTAAGATAAAATAAATGAACCAATTTAAAACAACTAAAAACGTTTTTAATAAATATAATTAAAGAAGTTTTACTAAATTTATCCTTTTTTAATAAATACTAAAAGAAAATTTATGCTCGATTAGCAATTAAATCAATTTCAGCGGTATTTCTGATTTATTTAGAAAATAAAGTGATATAAGAACCCCGCCTAAAATTCCATTTAAATCATCTCTCATCTTTTTATAATTTTTGTCTAATAAAGAGAGCTTCGAGAAAGAAGAATCATCGAATATATTAAATTTCCCCATATCACTTATCTTCATTATATCACCAGCAATACTCAAATAAGCTTTTAATGATGCAAGCATCATGTTTTTATAGCCTTGTAGGGTTTTTGATAATTTTAAGAAATAACTATAGTCCTTTAAATTTAACATAAATCCTGTATCAATCTTAGAAAGTATTTCAAATAGGTCTCCTAAAGTTCTATTCTCATATTCGATTGACTCTATTGTAATATCATTATTTTCTAACAAATTTAAATATTTTGATAGACCTATGTCTTCCATAGATACTACCAATTCTTTTGCATCCTGTGAAGAACTTCTGTAGACTATTCTAGTCAGTAAGCTATTGAAATTTTTCAAAGCATCTTCTTTTGATGTATCAACATAGCCCTCTATAGTTGACAGAACTATAGAAGATGCAGCAAAACCTACAAGGGGTCTTTCGTTAGTTGTTTCAAATGATTTTTTAAGAGTTTCACCAATAATATGCCCCAAAGATAAAGACTGCGCATTTATATTACCTAGAGCTAAATCTTTGCCTTTTTTATATGAATTATCCATAGAATCTAAAATCTCTAATGCTTCTATCATTCTAAGCTCAAATTCGTTTTCTGACATAAATCTATGGATAGAGCCCGGCTTAATAGGAGTTGTCAAAGTTATAATTAATAATCTTTTTAGATCTTTTAGCACCATCGTTCCCTACTATCTACTATAGTTTTATGACTTATAAGTATATTTTATCTTACAATATTTTCAATAGCTTATATAAACAACTATTTTTTATTTAAAAATTTTATTTGCACGAAATAGACAAAAATTTTTCTCTATTGTTGATGACCAATTGTAAAAACTATTTTGAACATGTTTTTATTAATCTTCTTATCTTATGTTAGATTTTTTTATTCAAAATATTAATTTAAAGCATTGAATAAATTATTTTTGCTAGTTCTTTTGCCCCATCATTATATACTAAAGGTTTCATGTTTTTAGATTTTTCTATAGCTTCCAATATATTTTTTTCATCAACTTTATCTGGTGGTAAAAAATATGCGTTAATTTTTTTAGCCATTATCTCTGATTCTTTTAGTCTTGTCTCATTTTGCATCCATTTCCATTCAATATTTGGAGCTAATATTGTAGGCTTTCTATATTTAATTGCACTTTCTATTGCTGTTCTTCCAAAATGTGTTATTACAATATTTGCTCCTGCTATTAATTTTTCAATATTAGGATCGTATTGGAAAACTTTCCATTCTTTATGCTTTTCTATATATTTTCTTGGATCAACTCTTCCTGTTTGTAAAATAACATTTTCTAAATTGGTTCTTGCTATTGCATCAAACAATTTTTTATATCCAAAACTTCCAGCACTTACCAAAATATAGCCTTCGTCTTTTATATCATAGTTTAATTTTCCTAAGAAAGGACCTACAACAACTCCTTTCTTTTTATTAAATTTTAATTGTTCATCCCATTGAAATGCTATTAGTTTTGAAATTCTTCCTAATGTTTTAACAGTTCTACTTGGCTGTAAGAATCTTTCAGAGGCCTCAAAAACTATTATATCAGAATGTTTTAACCAAGAAGCGATTCCAGATGATATGCTATGGTTACTACCGCTTGCTACAGTAATTTTATAACCTGACTTTATTCTTCTAATTGATTTAAATATAGCTGAAGGAGCCCTTAATAACCCAAGATATAGGGGTTCGCTTGGATCTAAAAATTTAGGGGTCTCTGCTATTATTTTTCCATATTTTTCCAAAGATGCCTTTGACCATTCATCTTTTTCTGGGATAACAAAATCTATATCAATGTTGTAATCTAGTAGATGCTGTGCTAATGCTATGCTATGACCTGTATGTCCTCCTCCACTCGCTATTATAAGAACTCTTTTCAATCTAATTCTCCAATCTTAATAATGCTATAATAATTTAAAAATAGAAATTAAGCTATAAAAATCCTAATTATAGGCTACATTAATATAAAAACAGACTTTTATTAACAAAATTATCTTTTAATTAACTTTGATATGAAAAATCCTGGATATCCGTCCTCTGGACTGAATCTAATACCATAATTATTTTTAATAACTTTTTCAGGTATCTCTATGTCTTCTATATTAAATCCTATTTCCATTGCATATTTTATATTATTTTCATTTTCACTGTAAGTTAAAGTACATGTAGAATACATCAAAACTCCTCCAGATTTTAGCAAATTATGCGCTTCTTTTATAAATTGTTTTTGATAATTTGCTAAATCAATCACATCCCTTAATGTTTTTCTGTCCGAGAGTTTTGGTATAACACCCAAATTTGTGCAAGGGGGATCAACCAATACTAGATCTGCTTTTTCCTTAATACCTAGATTTTGGCTTGCATATCTTGAATCGTCTCCTATAATTTTTATAAAGTTATAACCTAATCTTTTCATTCTTTCTAATAGATCATCTTTTTTACTTGGTCTATCTATGGCTATTATGTTGGCATTGCCAACTATTTGAGCAATATTTCCAACCTTACCTCCTGGAGCTGCGTTCATATCGATTATAAGTGAATTAGGTTTAGGATTAGAAATTTCACTTACCCACATGCTAGGTAGACTTTGAGAATAAAAATACCCTTCATTAAACCCAGGTAACTCTCTAATTTTTGGCGATTTATATATAGACTCCTCATTTACAATAGCTAATCCATTTCTCAATTTATAAATATCTTCCCAATCAATTACTGAAGTTCCTGAGGCCAATATTAATCCATGTTTATTAATTAATGTTACATTATCGCCCTTTCTAAATTTATCTGCTTTTAAAATTCCTGGTATGTAAAGATTACTACCCATATATACTGATTCGGAAGCATATTTGTTTACATAAACCTTTTTATTATAGATATTAATTTTATAAGGCCCTTCTATCGGAAACCAAATAGCATAATCTATGTACTTATCCTCATAAAATTTTATATTATTTTTATCTAACATATTTAAAAAATCTTCTTTTGATATTTTTAATGTATTTATCCTCAAATAAAATCTTTTTGATGGTCTCGTTAATAAATTTATAATCTTACATGAATTTCCAAACAAGCTATCAAGCTCTTCTAATAAACCTATATCATATTTTAATAGATTATTGCATGAGTATTTTTCATTTGATCGCATTTTTATTGCATCCTCTTTAAATCCACACTTAAATTAGAGTTTCCTGCCTATAGGGTTTATAATAAAAGTCAAGCTCTTTAAAGCAGGAATATTAAAATTCATAGCTTTGATAATTTATCTAAAAAATAAAAAAAGCAATTAAATGATAGACTAAGGCAGACTTCACCGCTCACTCGAGAGCGGACATTGATGATCTTTAATGGTCAATGATTGCCGCCCTTGACTTCATCGCGGTCTCTCCCAAGCCCCTCACCGCCCTGTGGGAGTAGCTCTCGGAAACTCGGGATCACCAGTAAGCTTATATAAGAGGCGGACTCATAAGTTTAACGTCTGCATACCTAATAGCACTAAAGGGAATCGCCAAACAAAGAAATAAACGTTAATGAATATAAAAAGATTTCAACTAACATGAAAAAGGATTCACCCCTTACTATTTCTAAAATAATTCTATTAAAGCTTCCAATGATTCAGAATTTTAGTATTTTATGGCTACTCTATGTTTTGTCTAATGTATTAAACCATGTTTAGGACACGTAAAAAATCCTAGCGATAAAACATTTATTATGTTTTCTGGATCAGCTGGCACTATAATAACATCTCTTTGTTTTTCCATTTTAATAACATATTCTAAAAGTATTCCTTTCCTCTCTTCTCTCTATGGAAACTTTTTTTAATTTACCATTTTTCACCATGCACAATTTTGTGCATGCGGCTTATAAGAAATTGTATTAGCTTATTTAAACATATATTTATAGTTTACCGCTTTATATTCATCACTTCATAGCTAGTACTTTTTGGCATCTGTTCAATTTATTTTATCATGGATTCCCTTCCCTGCTGCAATTTTTCTTATAAAATTTTCATTAATTGATTTGAATAACTAATAAAAACAATACATTTATTATCATGAAAAATGATAAGGATTTTTTACTTGTTTTACTATAGATCTTTTAAAATGCTTAATAATCGGTTAGATTTTTAGGTTTATATAAGATTAAGATTATAGACTTTAAAAATTTTTAAAATATCTTATTATATTGGGTAAGCACATTGCCACAGCAAAACTATGAAGAGAGAATAAGGGCAGTAAAAATTTTAAGATCAATAAGAAAGTTTTTACCATTAACAAAAATCTCTGAAATTACTGGTATTCCTTTATCTATGTTATCTAGATATTCTACTGAATATACATTACCATCTGAAGGTAATTCAAAAGATATTATTAATTTTCTATTATCAAAAGAAGTTATATCAAACATTGTTGCTGGTGCAATAAAAATATATAATGGATTCTATGATATAAGTGGAGTCACATGGAACCCAGATGCTTTATATTTAATATCAGAATATACTAAAAAAAGATTTGATAATCAATTTGAAACAGTTTTAACTCCAGAAGCTGGAGGGATAAGTTTAGCAACATCTATAAGCATTAGTTCTGGCGTACCATTAGTTGTTGCAAGAAAACAAAAACCACCAGTCTTAGAACCCGTTATAGAAGGTCTTTATTTTACTGGACCGGCATCTTATACTGTATTTTATGTTCCAAAAAGGGAACTACCTAAAGGTAAAAAGGTACTTATAGTTGATGATTTTAGCGTTAGAGGCCATACACTAAATGCCCTCATAGAATTAACCAGAAAGGCTGAAGCAGAACCAAGAGCCATGCTAGTAGTTGTAGGTATAGGTAGTGATTGGAAAATGTTACCAGAATCAGATGCCATCATAGAAATTAATGGTTAAGCAAATAATCAGCTAATAGTGGACCTATATCTACGTAATCAATTCCTTCTTTTCTTGGTAGCGTATTTGCAGAATAAATTTTGTTTATACCAGAAGTAAGTAATTTGTCTAGTGCGTTTCCTAAAAGCATAGCGTGTGCTACTATTACAAATATCTTATTTGCTCCTAGTTTTTTAAGTAATTCTGCTGCCTTAGTTATCGTACCTCCAGTGCTTATTATATCATCTACTATTATTACATCTCTGCCCTTTACATCAAGCTCCTTTGTTTGCATTGTAATTTCTCCAGTAACTCTATCTCTATTCTTAACTAAATAATCATACTCACACTGCAAATAATCTGATAACATTTTTGCTCTCTCTAAAGCACCTTCGTCAGGTGATAATACAACTATTTTTGATTTGTTAAATCCTATGTTTTTTGCTATATAAACATATGGTTTTATATTTACATAGTCCTTGCCAAAATATTTTAAGCTTTCTTCTTTGTGGATCTCTATAGTTAATAATTTATTATAATAATTGCTCAAAATTTTTAGTACGGATCTTATGCTTATCGGTTCACCTTGCAAGAATATTCTGTCCTGTCTTGCATATGCAACATATGGAGAGACCAATACTGGATCTTTTACACCAACTTCTTGCAATGCATCTCCAATAAGCACTGCTTCTATAATCGATTTATCTTGTGGAGGGATCAAGGATTGAACGACAATTGGTTTTGCATTTTTAATATCGCATGGTATTCTTATATAGCTTTCTCCATCAGGAAATATTTTATAGACTGGTTTGCAAATATTAATAGACATACTTTTAGCTATAGAAAAAGCTATTTCCTTAGATGTCTCATTTGTTCCTGAAATAACTATTTGGCTCATGCCTAACCCCTATTTAATTATTTACTCACTTAAGTTATATTCTTAACCAAATAAAACTTACTCTTTCTGTTTAAAAGTCATTTATTAATCCTAGAGATACATTAAAAATGGCAATGAAGAGGGTGGAGCGACCCTGAAGAATGATGAGCGACTTTCCTCTGAGCCTTGAATTAAATAATTCTATATAGTAAATATTAAGGCTATTAATAATGTATGTTTTATTTACAAAATTTATTAACCCTTGAATTAAATAATTCTATATAGTAAATATTAAGGCGAAATAATTATGCAAGAAAAGAAATTTGATGTGATATTTATAGGTGGAGGAGGGGCATCATTTCCTGGAGCATTTGAATTAGCCGAGGCAGGAAAAAGCGTACTTATAGTAGATAACAAAGGAAATCTAGGAGGAGATTGCTTATATGCTGGATGTTTACCATCAAAGGCTGTTAGAACAAAAATCCTAGAATATACAACAACAGCAAAAAACATTGACCCTGAGAAAATATGGACAGAAGTTGTTGAAACAAAAGAACGCATTCAAGAAACAATATATAACCAATTCTCTGGACTAATAAAAATGCATGAACCAAATCTAACATTTGCCAAAGGCTGGGCAACAATTTTATCTCCAAATAAGGTTAAGGTTGAAGGTAATGAAGAGAATTTTGAGGCAGAAGGTAAATATCTAGTTATAGCAGCTGGGGCAGAGAATGTTATATTAAATGTACCTGGAAAGGAATTTGTTATAACTAGCAATGATTTATTTGCATATCAAAAAACTATGAAAAAACTTCCAAAATCAATCGCGATAATAGGTGGAGGATATATAGGAGTTGAAGCTGCTGATATGCTTTCTAGGTTAGGGGTTCATATATCAATAATAGAAATGATGGAAAGATTATTACCAACAATGCCTGTAGATATATCTAAAGCAGCAGAGCAAAGAATGAGAGATGCTGGAGTGGAATTTCATTTAAACAGCCCACTAGCATCGATAGAAAAGAAAGGAGAACTAAAGATCGTAAAAGCAAGTGGAAAAGATAAAGAAGTAACTGTTGAAGCTGAAGAGGTATTAATGGCTGTGGGAAGAAAAGCCAGAACAAAAGGCTATGGATTAGAAACATTGCAAAAAGAAGGATTATTAGTTGAAAGGGGAGGAATAGCAGTTTCTCCATCATTAAGAACAACTCTAAATAATGTATTTGCAACAGGCGATGTTACAGGTAAGGCTATGCTATTTCATGCAGCAGTAAAAGAAAGCTTAATAGTAGCTAAAAATATACTTACAGGAAAAGATACTTATCGTATGAATTATCACTCTATTCCATTTACCATTTTTACATACCCAGAAATAAGTATGATTGGCTATACAGAGGAGGAGCTTAAAAGCTTAGGAATCCAATATGAAGTTGTTAATTATACGCTTGCCGGAGATCCACAATCTATGGTAACAAATCATACAGAAGGATGGATGAAGATATTTATAGAGAAAGAATCGTTAAGATTATTGGGAGCACAAATTTTTGCACATAATGCTGCAGATTTAATAGGAGCATTTACCGTTGCTATGGAAAACAATTTAACAGCTAAAAACTTAGCATGGAGTTGTATGCCACATCCGCTAACCTTTGAATCAATTAATTATTCTATGAGACCATATTTCTAAACTAAATTTTTAAAGAAAATCTAAAGGGCAATAAATCAGGAAAGCTCCATACTAAATTTTTTTAGTTCTTAAAGAGACGGAGTATATTTTTGTATTATCATTAGCAAATTCCGATAAAACCTGCAAACATGGCCGCAAGGAATAGCTGGTTCCTGAGCATTTGTTGCAACTAGAATTTCTTTTATTAATCGTTCTCCATGAGAAACTGCATTAAATATAGCTTCTCTCTGCACACATTGATAATCCATAGCTTGAGTTTTCAATGTTAACTCCCCAGTAAACATTATTCTTATCTGTCTTCACTACCAAAGCAACATTATATTTAGAATAGGGTGCATAAGAAAATTTTATTACTTCCTTTGCTATGCTAAATAAGTGTTTACCTGTGGCGTAACTTTTCCTTACTTTTAACCACTTCTAATTCAGCTATAGCCTCTTAAGAGATCATACAGGCTCACCCTTAAATCATTGGG
>JBMFKU010000038.1:0-9246 GCA_049971805.1 Caldisphaera sp. | reverse complement strand
AACTGGGCAATGCCTCGTGACCTTGGTGAAGCCCAAGGGCTGAGAATTGAATATAAATTTAAAAAATTTTATGAAGCTCAAAATATAGTATAAAAAATCGTATTTATGTAATTAAGATAAAAAATTGCAACAAATCAACATAAAAATTCTTTTATATTAAAAATCTAATTTTAAGCTACGAAGAGAACCCTTTAAAGCTACGAAGAGGTCAATCTTATTCCAGGCTAAGAGTTAAGAGGAAACAAAATTGGATCAAATAAATAAAATAGCAATAATAAGCTTTATAAGATCTTTTTCTTTAGCCATGGTAAATCCATATATAGGTTTAGCATTAAACCAATACTACAAAATACCAATTTACCTTGTTGGTCTGTATTATCTTGGCTTAACATGCGTGACTGCGTTTGGCTATATTATTGGGGGTTATTTATCAGATTATTTTGGTAGAAAAAATAGCATGATATTAACAGCTTCCTTATCTTCCATCAGCCTTTTACTATCATTAATTAATCCAATAGTATTTATATTATTTATGTATTTTTTTAGCAATGCTTATGGATCGGCAAACACAACAGCTGTTGGCGATACATCAAATAACCTTAAAGGCCTTGTTAAATCGTTCAGCAGAGTTAGAATTGGTGCAAATGCTGGTTGGGCTATTGGACCTGCAATTGGTGGATTTCTATATGACATATATGGTTTTAACTTAATTATTATTGTAGGCGCTACATCTTCTATGATATCATTGCCCTTTATGCTAAAACTTGCTAATATAAAGGGATCTAGAAAAATTTTGATAAAACCAAATAGAAAGTTTGCGAAATTTTTAATACCTGCTTTATTAACCTCGATAGTTATGGGCCAATTAGGTCTTCCTTTCGTATTATATTTTTCAAAGATGTTTTCAGTAACTATAGTTGGATTTATGTTTATGATAAATGGTGGCTTAGTTGTGCTATTCCAAGATTTTATTAGCAAAACCCTTTCTAAAAAAGATTACAAAAAGTCTTTATTATTAGGCATGACTCTTTATTCTTTTGCTTATGGTAGTCTAATGATTATAAATAAAATTTATGAACTAGCTTTAGCGGTAATAATATTAACAACTGGAGAAATGATTACTTCTCCTTTAATGAATGCGATAGCTAATTCTCTAGCTGAAAGTTTACATAGAGGAAAATATATGGGATTATTTGGTCTAACTAATGGTATAGGAAGAACTTTAGGACAATCAATAAGCACTGAACTTTCCTATTCTAATTATTTGGAATGGGGGAATGTATCGCTAATTGCTTTCTTAGCAGGACTATTATATTTTCTAATTCTTTAATAAAAAGATAAAATATTGTTTTAGTATTGAGAAGCAAATAGCTTAGCTAAACACCTTCAATCTAACTTATTATAACTACTTGCTTTACATAACTCTAGTTTCTGAGATCTAAAATGTTAAATCTTCCTATGGAGACCAGCAATAAACTGCTTTTAGCTTTGCAAATGCTTATAAAAATTACTGTAAAAAATTATAAAATCATATAAGGCTAATAATAGTTTTGTCTCATTAGCGAAAAAGCTTTTAATCTTTATTTTTATCAAATTAAAAAAGGATGATCATTGTTTAATATATTAATTGACAACAAAGTTGTGTACCTCATAGCTGTATGATGAGTAACTCATTTTTCTTTAGACGATAAGCGCTAAACTCTTTCATTATCTATTAACCTTAAAAATCTTTCATTTTATACCATAAATGGTATATCATTCTGCATCATTTATCAAACAAAAAACCAACACCTAACATGGCTTTTTTACTTTATATCTTATACAATAAACTATATACGCTTTAAATCTTAACAAATCTATATTTTTTACAATAAAACTTTTTTCAATAGTATTTCTTATATTCTAATGTGAGAGTGATTTTATGGCCGTAGAATCAATTAAACATGATATAGTTATTGTTGGTAGCGGTATTGCTGGTCTAAGAGCTGCTATTGAGATAAAAAGAAAATATGGTGATAAGCTTGATCTCGGTATTATAAGCAAAGTTCATATAATGAGAAGCCATAGTATTGCAGCAGAAGGGGGAACAGCTGCAGTTCTATATCCTGAAGAAGGAGATAGCTTGGCATTGCATGCATGGGATACAGTAAAGGGCAGCGACTTCCTAGCGGATCAAGATGTTGTTTGGACATTTGTTAAGCTCATGCCTGAAGAAATCTTATTGCTAGATCATTGGGGTATGCCTTGGAGTAGGAGGGAAGATGGGAGAATAGCCCAAAGACCTTTCGGGGGGCATTCATTTCCAAGAGCCACTATGTCAGCAGATAAGGTAGGTCATAATGAGATGAGAACCCTATATAATAAATTGTTGCAATATGATAAATGGGAAAGATACGATGAGTGGTTTGTAACAAACTTTGTTGTTGAAAATGGTGTATATAAAGGATTATATGCAATAAACATGAAGGACGGAAAGCTTTATTTGTTTAAGAGCAAAGCAGCTATAATAGCAACTGGAGGAATTGGAAGAGCATATTCATTTACTACATATTCTCATACAGCAACAGGTGATGGAACTGCAATGGCATTTAGAGCTGGTGTTCCACTAAAAGACCCAGAATTTATTCAGTTCCATCCATCAGGCTTGGTACCAAACGGAATTCTCATAACAGAAGGTGCTAGAGGCGAAGGGGGTGTTTTGTTAAACAACAAAGGAGAAAGGTTTATGGCAAGAAATGATTGTGCTCCAAAGGCAAAGGAACTAGCACCAAGAGATGTTGTTAGCAGATGCGAGATGAAGGAGTTTTTAGAGGGTAGGGCATTTAAAGATGAGGCAAGCGGAATGCCATATATATTACTAGATTTAACACATTTAGGCGAAGAAAAAGTAAATAATAGACTACCATCAGTAAGAGAAATCTCTATAAGATATGATGGTATAGATCCCGTTGAACAACCAATTCCAATATTTCCAGTTGCTCATTATCATATGGGGGGGATTAGCACGGATTCCTATTACAGGGTATCAGATCAAAATGGCAAATGGATAAAAGGTTTGTTTGCAGCAGGTGAAGCAAGCGCTGCATCATTACACGGTGCAAATAGATTGGGCAGTAATAGTACTGCAGAGTGCCTTACTAGTGGTAGAATAGCTGGCGAGGTAGCTGCGCAATATGCATTGTCGAGCGACTTCCCTTACGATCCTGAACCAGAAAGAACTAAGAAGGAAGAAGAATGGGTGTGGGGCCTATTAAAGAGAGAAAGTGGTGAACCATCATATAAGATAAAACATGAATTACAGCAAACAATGATGGAAGATTTCTATGTATTTAGAAATGGCAATGATATGGCTAAAGGCTTATCAAAGATATTGGAATTGAGGAAGATGTTTATAGATAATTCGTATATTGAAGATAAAGGGTATATTTACAATACTGACTTAATTGCCGCTATTGAAACTATGAACCTATTGGATAACGCATTGATAGTCGCTAAAACTGCAATTAATAGACAAGAGAGTAGGGGTAGCCATGCTAGAACAGACTTTCCAAAAAGAGATGATGTAAATTGGTTAAAGCATACAATTGCTATAAGAAATGGCGATAGTGATATCACTATCGTTTACTCTCCAGTTACAATTAATACATGGAAGCCTGTAGAAAGAAAATATTAATCTATTATAGTACTTTTCTTTTTTGAAATTAATACATTTTTAACCAAAATAATCAATAGAAAAATAAGTTTTTTGTAATAGAAGATAAATCTCTAAACTATAATAAAATCTATATCATCGATGTAAAAATACTATTAAGCTTTATTAACTCTATAATATATTTAGATTCATTAAGATCTTATATTTTATTTTTATATGAAAATAAATTAGGTAAATCATAACTATTATAAATACCATTAATATAAAAATTTTTAGAGCCATCCATTAAATTATTTAAAAGATTAGTTAATTTAGACAGCGTTGTATCAAATAATACATAAAGTCTATCATCAAGCGATTTTAATAATATAGGGGTATTAACAGTAAATGGTCTAATTTCTTCTGGCATAAGCAATTTTTTAATATTTAGCTTTACACTAAATACTCCTTCTTCCTTATATCTTTCCGAAATGCCTATTGAATAGAAAACTTCCTTCTTTTTCATCGATTGTATAATTGAAGATATTCTTTGCCAAGGCAATTTTAACAGATATTCAAGTTCCTTTGTCGTCATTAATTCTTTTGTCAAATATGATAAAATACTCATTTCATATTCGTTTAGTTTTGTTGTTCTTGATTTTGTAAATGTCATAATAGAAGAGGTTTTTTTACCAAAACAATAACTCCCAACAATATCATAAATTTCTATATTGTCATTAAAATTTTTATTAGTTATATCTTTAAATAAATTTTTATCAGAAATATAGTCAATATAAGAAAGTTTAACTCTATATGATTTAACAAAATTAAAATAAGAGTGATCCTTGTTTATTTTATCATATTTATATTCTGCAAGTTTAACATTAAGATTAATTGTGTTTGGTATTAGATAGATCCTATATTTTTTTCTCAATCTTTTCCAATTAGAATAAAAAGTATTTTTAGGTATACCCAACTCATCTATTATATCGTTTAAGCTATCCTTATTCCATTTAGCACATATATCACCAAGTTCAGTTATTTGAAATCTTTCTTTCATTTTATTATCATTTAATAATTTCTTAGATAAAGTTTAAATTAAGAACAGAACAGTAATACCAATAACAATGATAATTTAAATTTCAATTTAGTTTACGTAATTTTTGTAATTCAAACAATAAAATCTTTCTCCCAAATTGATCTGGTCATAAATAGTATTTAAAATGATATTTTTTATTTAAATAAATTATTTCTAAACATACAATATATTTTAAATATATAAAAATTTTATTTTAAATATAAAATAAATTTATTAAGAGGTTAAAGACCCTATAAAATACAGTGTGAGTAGCATGCAAGATCAATCAATTAATATTAATCAAGTACAAACTTTACTAAAAATTATAGATGTACAATATCAATTATATTTACCAAAATGGGCTATGGTTTATATAATAATAACTGGTACGATTGCAAGTTTTTTAGCTGCTTTCGAGTTAGCCTTAATTTCTGCACCTATTAAAGAAGTTTATAGTAAGAACAAGGCTAAATTGCAGCATTATCCATTGGTTTCTTTAATCGTGCCTTCATATAAAGAAGGTAATTTATTGCTAAGAGCTTTAAATTCTATAATTTCCCAAGATTATCCTCATGATAAAATAGAGGTTATACTAGCAGTTGAAAAAGATGATAACACAATAGAAGAGGCTTTAAAAATTACTGGTTTAAATAAATGCAATTATAGTGGTTGCAGTAGCTTTATGGGCGATATAAAAACAAAATTAGTATATGGAAATAAATCTGGCAAACCATTTGCACTAAATGAGGCTCTTAAATATGCCCAAGGAGAAGTTGTTGGTGTATTAGATGCAGATGATAT
Organism: Caldisphaera sp.; assembly: GCA_049971805.1. Lineage (GTDB taxonomy): Archaea > Thermoproteota > Thermoprotei_A > Sulfolobales > Acidilobaceae > Caldisphaera. Next base: position 3,736 of record JBMFKU010000038.1, on the reverse strand, counting down.
ACTAAGTAAAGACTCCATTAAAGTTGCTATAACATCAATGTATCAAAGTAATATTGATGCGGTCCAATTGCCAAGAGAAGTATTATTTGATGAACAGGCAAAGAAAACAGTAAAAGGTGCTCATATCAGGGCTCAAGAGGCAGAAATGCTTTTATACACTAAGCTTCTAGCACCAGTGATGGAAAGCATTTCTAATGTTTCATGGGTTATGGGCTCAGGCTATTTTGTTAAAAAAGATGTTTTAGAAAAGCTAAATGGATGGAAAAATGAAGCTGCAACAGAAGACTTAGATCTGAGTCTTAGAATGATATCTTCTGGATATAAAATAAAGGTACTTAAAGATTCTCCTGTATACACTGAGCCTGTAAAAAACTATTCTCAATTAATTACTCAAAAAGAAAGATGGATAAGAGGTATGATACTATTAATTCCAAAAGTATTAAGGCATCCTAGAAAATCATGGCCTCTTTTATCTTTATATTTGATGCCTTTAGCAGAATATGCAACAATATTATGGCCGATTTTAGCACCATACGCTTTAGAATTTGCTATTTTAGCATTTTTGGTAGAGTTTAGTGTTGGTTTGTTAACCTACTATGTTATGTACAGAAGGCTCGGTAAAACTATTAGACCTCTGCCAGTTGTTCTGGCATTTTATGGGATAACTTCATGGATTGCTCTGTTTAAATTAATAGCTGGAAGGGCTTATGAATGGAAAGGAACAAGAATAAGGAATTAAATCTTGTTTATTTTTTAAAATATTAATTCATTTTGTATATAAAATTTTATAAAACCTGATCTTCCTCAGACCAAAGAGCAAGATTATCTTTATTTTATCTGAATAAGTTTTTATTAACACGATCTTTTCCAAGTATCTATTAACTTTTAGGGTTGAGAGCTATATTACGATTTAAGTTTTTAAAAAAGCATACGTATAATTAATCTTTGTTAAATCTAGTTAATTCTATAAGCCTTTGTTTTAAAGCGTTAGCAAATTCTTTATTGTTAATGTATACCGAAATGACATCGTAAGATGAGCTTGGTAAACCTATGATAACTGAATCGCAACCAACCATTAAATCCATAAACGTTACGGTTGATTTTATCATTTCTATTTTCCTTTCATTTAATAATTTGATGTATTTATCTTGTAAATTTACATTTTCAGGGTAAATTACATAAGCTCCATTCTTAATTGAATCGATTAGTTCGTATATACTTGGCCATAACTCATTTAATTTATCTATAACCTTATAAACCATAAAATAAGGTTTTTCATTGCAAAGCTTTATTAAAGATATCGCATGGCCGAATGATTGATTTATACCATGAATTATCTTAATTTCTTCATTGGACTTCTGAGCCACCATACTATTTATTAATAATCCTAGCTCTTCAATTTCTTTGGCTTTATTTTTAGTCTCTATTACTAAAGAATTAGCTATAGAGCTAAAAGAAACCTTTGGATCTATAACTTCATAATTATTGTTATTATCAGCCATTATCAAACCCTTTCCTTGAAGGCTCTTTAATGTATCATAAACCCTTTGTATCGGAATCTTGGCATCCTTAGCTATATCAATTGGCTTAGATTTGCCATTTTTCAATAAGGAAAAATATGCTTTAAGTTCATAGTTGTTTAACTTTAAAATATCTTTAACTCTTAATTCTATCTCATGAGACCCTTTCATTACTATATCCCTTTTTTCTTATTCTTATTTATTATATTTTTTTTCTTCCTTATATATTTAATTTTAGCATTATAATATTTATTGAAAGATATATATTAGCCCAAAAGGCGTTTTCATTGAAACTCATTACCTACAAATTCACTGAACAAATCTTCAAATATTAAGCTACGTTTAAGTTTTATAAATATTATTATAATAATACTGACGCTTAAGCTAGCAAGCCATATAGTACTCCAGGATCAACTATAGCTACACGCAAGTTCTTGTCTATCTTAAGTTTTCTTACTCTCTTTATGGATTTTTATAAACATATAATGCTTAAAACAAATTGTGAACGTAAACCTATGTCATTTTAGCTCATCGAGCCTAATACTTAATAAAAAAAGGAAATTCTGCATTTATGCTTTGCTATATTCAAATTTTTAAGAAATATCTTACAGCTGTTTCTACTGCAATAATATTGCAACAATTTACTTTACAAATACACAAATAGAGCAGCAAACTCGAGATATTGAGAATGACAACTAGTGATCAGGGAGAAAAATAATAAATAGACTGAAACTAATATTTTCAATATAATTGCAACTATGTTAATACACTAGTATTGATTAAGCTAAGAGGAAATAAGCAAATTCAGAGGATTCTAAAAGTATATGGCTAATACCTTAACTTAGTTTTAAGTAAAGCTGAAGAGATATGATAGATAAAAGGCTTATTGGTTTAATCTTTTAAAAGGGATATTGTTATAGCTATTAGTCTGCCTAAGAGCAACTTTATCTATTAATATGAACAATTTTGTGCATGTCTTTAGGTAACTTTACCTAAGTTATATATTGTTGGTAAGGTTACCAATATGATGTCTTTTATTTATAAAATTGCTGATAAAAGCTATAAGTTTACATTAGCAACTTTGCTAACGTACAATCTCGATAAAGTATCACAAATCTCTTTCTTTTGCATCTCCTTTTCTCTTGGATCTTTTCCTTTCTTAAAACGATAAAATATATAGTGATAGGAATGTATTATTTAATAATAAAATACTAAGGTGATTTAATGATTCATATTATATTTCTTCTGGATAATCAATATACTCAGATTCCAAAAGCTCGTATTGATAAGATCAAAATACTGGTAGGAACTGGACTAATGCCTTAAAATAGTAAAGAACTTCTTGTTTTATAGGTAGAAAAGCCAATTTTCATTATTAATGCTTTTAAGAATGATAAACCTATGAGTAATATAGGCGAACAACATTTAATTGCTTATTAAGTTCATTTTAATTAGTTTAGTCTAACATGTTAACATTGGAAAGCAATATTAGAGCATTGTGTCTATACGAATTGATTAGTTAAACTAATAAAAAATATGGCTGATTATCTCCCATATAGAGTTTGAGAAACACAATGCGCTAAGTATTAAATCAAACAACTCATTAGTTAACAAATGGATCCGCCGGGATTTGAACCCGGGATCTCCGGCTCCGAAGGCCGGTGCCTTATTCCTGGCTGGGCTACGGATCCAATTCATTTAAAAATGCACCGCTTTTAATATTTTTAACTAAAATTTTAAAAAGTCTTCAAAAATTAATCTCCAATAAATTTATTATAAGAAACAATCTAAATAATATGGGTGTTTAGCATGTCTTGGGTTAATGATGAAAAACCTTTATTAGTTATCCATGGAGGAGCTGGTACATGGAAAAATATTGAAGATCTTTCTTCACTAAAAAAAGTGCTGGAAGAATCGCTAGCCCATGGTATCGAAGAAGCCAAAAATGGTAATTGCATAGATATGGTAACTAGTTCTTTATTGTCAAGGGCTTGCACTAAAAGGTCAGCAATCTCATCTGGATTCTTGGTCTTTGCAACTAATGCATTGTAACCATTAATCATGTAATCCCTTGTACCTTTGGAATCTGTTGATATAACAGCTGTTCCGCATGCCATAGCTTCCAATGGTGGTAAACCGAAACCTTCTGCCCTTGATGTAAATAAGAAGATATCTGAGGAGCTGTATAGGCGAGCTAAGATATCATCGTTTAAACC
>JBMFKU010000037.1:0-9393 GCA_049971805.1 Caldisphaera sp. | reverse complement strand
CATACCAAGACTATTTCGAAGGTATGTTCTTTAAGCAATATGGAATTACAGCAGTCCTAAATGAAAGCTTCCCAACTTCTACATCAGATTTCTCAAGCTATATTGCAGCTATTGAAAGCACTAAACCGCAAGCTGTTATAGAATTTGGATATTCTAGTAACGACATACCATTCTTAAACCAAATAGCATCATCTAAAGTCTGCTTCCCATTTGTATTAACTAACTTCCCAGGTCAATTATTACCAAACTTCATCTCGAGTGTTGGGGCAAACATGAATGGTACATTTACTCTTGCATATCCACCCTTAGTTAGTTATAAACCTACATACGGACCTAACTTAACAGAATTTGAGAAATTATGGAACAGCACCTATCCCGGAGTAGCACCAAACTTTTTATCAATAGCTGGATTTAATGCTGGCCTAATAATAGGATTGGCAATACAAGATGCAGGAACATTAAATCAAACTGCTATAAAAGCAGCTGTATTAAATGATATTAGCGGAAAGGTCGTAACAATAGATGGTCTGTTTAATATAACACAATATGGAATGCAAGTGGGTGAAACACCATTACCATCTCAAGTTTGGGTCTATCCTAATGGCACAACCAATGTAGTATTACTATGGCCTCCGAATGAAGCCACTGGTAAAGCTGTATATCCTGCACCATGTCCCCCATAAAGCTTATAATATAAAATTAAATAACCTTTTTTATTTTTCATTCTATTTTTATTTTGGGGGTAATATTGGTTACAAAAAAAGGATTTATAGAAGCTCTAAGAAAACTGCTAGATGAAGGTATTAAATTTACGGTAATAGGAGACACAGCAATATCATTAAGCCTAGGGCTTAATGATCTAGGAGAAGACATAGATTTGTTTATAGAATCTCCAAGCATAATAGAAAAAGAATCTTTTTATCAAGATTTTGCTGAAAATAACTCTTGCATCTATGGCCAAACATGGCTAAACACACCCAAATTAACATGCATTATTGATGGAGAAGAGATTTTAATTGATTTTTATGACAATATATATGATTTCTATGTACCAGAAAGCTTTATCAAAAATTCCCAAAAAATAGAACTAGATAGCTTAAAAATAAAAATGATAAGCCCTGAGGAATATATAGCGTTAAAAGCTTATTCAGGTAAAGATGAAGATATGGAAAAACTTAAATATATATCAAATTTGATCAAGAAAAAAAGACTAAAAATTAATAAAGAAAAGTTAATGAAAGCCATTGAAGAAATTGGAGACCAAAGAACAATATTAAGGAGGCTTAAAACTATAGACATACTGGGAGAGGATAACATATGAGGTTGTTGAAAATAATAGCGACCGTAGGTCCATCTGTATTGGACTATAATATAATAAGGAAAATGATAGCAACAGGTACTGATGCATTTAGAATAAATATGAGTCATGGAGATCCAAAACAATGGGAAGAATTTTTAGAGCTAATAGATAAGGCAAGTAATGAAATGGGAATATCAGTTACAAAAATAGCAGATTTAGAGGGACCTAGAATAAGACTTGGAAATTTTGAACCAATAAAACTGCAACAAGGGCAGTTATTAACTTTAAAATATGAGAGTTCAAAAATAGATGGAATACCTGTAGATAACAAAGCATTTTTTGCTGCAATAGAGCAAGGAGATAGAGTTTTAATAGATGATGGTAAGGTTACTGTTGAAGTAGAAAGTGTTGAAAAAGACTCTGCCGAGGTCAGAGTAATAGAAGGAGAGGGGCTAGAGCCAAGAAAAGGATTAGCCGTTTCTGGCAAAGAATTTGATATACCACCAATAACAAATAAAGATGTTGAAAATATGAAGTTTATATCGGAAAAGAATTTTGATTATGTTATGGCAAGTTTCATAAGAAATTCAAGTCATATAGACATAATAAGAGATGCCCTAAAAAAACAAGGACTAGAAAATGTAAGCATATTAGCAAAAATTGAAACGCCAAGTGGAGTAAAAAATATTGATGAAATTAGTGAAGCTGCTGATGGAATTATAGTTGCAAGAGGAGATTTAGGAATGCACTTTCCATTAGAAGAACTACCTATCATACAGCAAAAAATAATAGAAAGTGCAAGAAAAAAATTAAAACCAGTAATTCTAGCTACAGAAATATTTATGAGTATGGTTGAAAGACCCGTACCATCAAGAGGAGAAATATCTGATGTATATAAAGCTGTTGAAGAAGGTGTTGATGGATTTTTAGTAACTTCAGAAACATCTATAGGCAAATATCCAGTACAAGTAATAGCATGGCTAAGCAGAGTTATCCAGGAAGCACAAAAGCATATAAAACCAGCAAAAATAAATGAAACACAATTCATGGAAGCAAGAATAGCAAAGGGTGTTGTGGAATTGGCTGAAAGCATTGAAGCTGAGATACTATCTTACGCCGCATCAACAAACATGTCTAAATTAATTGCAAGTTTTAGGCCATCCAAGCCTATATACACAGGTACACCTTCAGATGAAATCGCTAGAAAATTAAATATATTTTGGGGAATTAAGCCTTTAATAGTCGGACAAGCCAATAATGAAGAAGAGGGGTTAACATCTACCGAAGTATTTCTTTTAAGAGATGGGATAATAGGTACGGGAGATACAGTTATAGAGGCAGCTTGGAGCAAAGAGCACAATACCTTTATTGTAAAGGTTAAACAAATAATGTAATCATGAAATTTAAAGCTTTTTAAATATATATTTTCCTTCCGATTTTACGAGTTTTCCCTGTATTCCCAACTTATTTAAAGCTATATCCCAATAAATTCCCAGTTCTCTAGGACTTATACCATACCATTCAACAAATAATTTTTCTAACTCATCTTTATTTAATCCATTCTTAGCACTCTCATCTTCCTTATATATTCTCTCTATAAACTCCATTACATCCTCTAACCTAGTCCAAGGATATTGGAACCATGCCCAATCCTTAACTTCGATAAGATAATAGTCTGGTTTATATTTTGCAATAGGGCTAATCCATTGCAATGATGCAGTCCTTACATTCTTGGGATTCCAGCTTTGTTCTATAAAGTCTTTGGCTAACTTTAAAGTTTCTCCAGTATCTACAATATCATCAACAACCAAAACATTTTTCCCATTAGCATCTATATTGAATGCATGTCTTAAAATTGCCTTTTGTGCTGCTTTAGCCGCTTCAACCCAATGCTGACTTTGTAAACTTAATAGATCACTAACATTTAAATAGTCACATAGTAATCTAGCTGGTACATATCCACCTCTTGCAACAGCAACTATAATATTAGGAATCCAATCTGATTCTTCTATTTTTTTACCCAAACTGAAGCTCCAATCAACAATTTCGTTCCAGCTAACTAGTTTTACTGGCACTTTAGGCAATTATTATCCCCAATAAATTCAAACTCCAGAAATTAAAAACTTGATGTCTCTTAAATTTCTGAAATTACTATATAAAAATTTAATATAATTTTAATTTACCAGTTATTTTATCTATTAAATCTGATGGGGCAGGACCTATAGCTATAGCAGTTATAGTTCCTGGAGGTAATTGAGTTCTACCTGCATCACTAATCATAGAACAAGGTAGATTCATTTCCATGGCTTGTTTAAATAATTCTTCTATTTCCTCCCTTGAATTAACTTTTAAAACTGCTTTCATCTGACCACTTATTTTCCAAGCATCTAGCCATTCTTTCCATTTTCTGTTAGATGAACTTAAAATAAGAAATACTGCGTCGCAGCTAGCATGAGAAGCTTGGGCTGCTGCCTTTCCATGACCCATTTTTAAATCTTTTCTCAAAACTATTGATTGCTTAAATTCTTGCAAATTCCACACCTATATTAATCTCTCGGCAATCAAAGATATAAAAAGCATTGAATAAATACCAGTCATGATTGGATCCGTGTTAAATTCTACTATTTCATTGTTTAATCCACTCATTTTATTTGCTAAAATAATATCTTTATATTCTTGAGATTCTGCAGTAGATGTTAAAATAATTGTTTTAAACTTCATCTTATTACTTATTTGCTCTATCGGCAAAGATATATAACAATTGGGAATCAAATTACATGCATATAATGCTCCCGGTTCTGTTGATGGAGTAAAAGCAAATATTAAATCCTCTTTTGCATTTCTAATTTTTTCTATAACATCTTTATAATTATTGATTAGCCAATCATATGATGAACCTATTTCACTAATTTCTTTCCTAATCCTATCTTCCCTAAATCCCATTAATGGAGGGGACCATATTAGAGAAGCTAAACTCATCGTAATTACCGGGTTTTCTGAATTTATTTTAATTCTATTAACTTTTAAATAGTCCAGCCTTTCTTCTAAGGCTTCATTCATATTGGGAGATATAAAAGTAACGTTATAGTTCATTATAGTTGCTACTTCAGCTGCATGAACAGCTCTTGAATCCTTTTGAGAAGAAGAAAAAATTATAATATTACTATATTTTTCATTATATGGCAAAACATAAACACTTATCTCCGCTGGCGTATATAAAAATGGAGAATAGCCTGAGTTCAGTAAAGAAATATATAAAATCTTTGCGGCTGGTCTAGAGCTTGTATCAGATACTATCAACGCATTATCTTTAATTTCAGGCTTTTTCAATGATCTTGCTATTTCCAAAGAGTTATTTAACTTAATTGATAGATCATTGTATTGCATTCTCTAACGCCTTACAGCAACTACACTGCTTTTCATTAGGATCCTCATTTAACTTTGGTATAACATTATATAATATTTTTCTTGCATTTTCCACATTTTGTGCCATAACTTTTTCTACTTCTGCAGCAGTAACAGGCTTTTCAGCCCATACATCATAGTCAGTAATCATTGCTAAAGTTGAATAGCATAGTTCTGCTTCGCATGCAAGATTTACCTCTGGTATTAGTGTCATTCCTACTATATCTGCTTTAAATACTTCCTTCCATACCCTACTTTCTGCTCTTGTTGAAAACCTTGGCCCTTCTATACAAACATAGGTTCCTTTATTATGCACTCTGTAACCTAAACTAGACGCAGACTCAAATAATTTCAAGCTGAGATCGTCACAGAAAGGATCTGCCATGCTTACATGGACTGTTATTGGGCCATCGAAAAAGGTATAATTCCTTGATTTAGTCATATCAATAAATTGATTTGGTATAACAAAATCACCTGGTTTCATGTTTTCGTTTAAGCTACCCACCGCTGAAACACTTATAATATATTTTACTCCTATAGATTTTAATGCCCATATGTTTGCCCTATAATTAACTTTATGCGGAGGCAATTTATGGCCTTTTCCATGCCTAGGTAAAAAGGCTACTTTTACCCCCTTTATTTCTCCTACAGTAATATAATCGCTAGGTTCACCATAAGGTGTGTAAACTTTAATATCCTTTGAATTTTCAATTATTTCTGCTTGATATAATCCTGAGCCTCCTATTATTGCTACATGAGCTTTAATATCTTTAGGTACCGAAAATTGGAAAGCCATAGAGACCGCCATCATATTAATATACATACGGGTTTTAATTTTTTAGTTTTAAATTATCTTTATAATTAAAAGATAAAGCTAAAATAAAGGATTTACATTATATTAAATGAGATAAAAATTAAAGGTGAAAATATGGCAAGATTCGCATTAGTAGTAACTAGCGATAGTGTATATTATGGAAATAAAAAGGATGAAATAACTCCTATAGTTGAGGATATGATTAAAAACAGTAATCATGAACTTAATTTTAAGACTATAGTAAAAAACGATAAAGATGAGATATTAAATGCAGTAAACAATGCTATAAAATTTGCAGATATCGTATTGATTACAGGAGGTACAGGTATTTCGCCAAATGATATAAGCATAGATACCGTTAAGCCTTTAGCTAGAGACACCTTACCTGGTTTTGGTGAAATACATAGAGCAAAAAGCTTAAACGAAGTAGGTTATAGGGCCATTTTAAGTAGGGCAACAGCTTTTATAATCGGAAGAAGTATTGTTGCAGTTAGCCCAGGAAATCCCTCAGCTGTTAAGCTATCTTTAGAGATCTTAATTCCAATAGCTGATCATGCATCAGAACAATTAAAAGGTATGAAACATAAATAAAGTTTTTAATATAAACAAAAAGGAAATAAAATTTATAATCAAAAGGCAAATCCTAAATAGATGTGGAAATAAAAATGCAAACTAAATATAGGAGAGATATATATCTGTTAGCTGCTATAAGATCAATAAGAAGCTTTAGCTTCGGTTATATTGCTTTTATATTACCTCTATATTTGAAATTTATAGGATTTTCAACAGAACAAGTTGGTTTATATGCACTCTTTGCTACAATAAGCAGCAGCATATTGGTGTTATTAAGTGGTTATTTAGGAGATCTGTACAGTAGAAAGAAAACTCTTATTATTATGTCTTTTTTGCCAGCGTTAGCATATATAATTTTAATAAGCTCCCATCATAATATAGCCATGGCATTTGTTTCCTCAATATTCGGGCTTTCTTTAAGTCCTATGGGAGGCGGCGCTGGTGGTGGACCAGTTTCACCTTTACAAACTGCTATGATTGCAAGCAGAACAGAAAAAGAAGAGAGGACTAAAATTTATTCCTATCTTAGTACATTGGCAATAATTATGGCTATGTTTGGAGGATTCTCCTCAAGTTATATAATAAAGGCATTTCCAAAAAGTTATTATTTTGATCTATTCGAAATAGCAATTATATTATCTTTATCATCTATAATTTTACTAATTCCATTATATGAGACACCAGATAAATTTAGCTTAAATAAAAAGGATTTTTTACCTAAAAAGTCTGCAGAGAATATAAGTAAAATTGCTTTAGCTGGTTTATTTGGTAGCCTTGGCCTTGGTATTGTATTGCCTATACTACCAATTTATTTTAAATATATTGGCGCAAATGCCTTTACAATATCAATAATATATGATGTATCATATATAGCAACAGCTATAATGATATTATTTTCTAGTAAATTCCAACAAATCTTCGGTTATGTAAAAGGAATATTAATTTTAAGGTCAGCAGGTTCTTTACCTCTCTTTTTAATTCCATTAATACACTCAATTATTATTGTAGGCGCTATTTACATTCTAAGAACAGCGTTTTACCAAGCAGCTTTGCCAATAAGACAAAATATCAGCATGGAACTTTATGCGCCTGAAGAAAGATCAAGGGGAAGTAGCATTACTGGCATAGCCAGAAGAGTGCCATATGGCATCTCTACCACAATAGGATCGATACTCTTTCAGATAGGTATGTATTTCATAGCTTTTTTTGCTGCATCAATAATATCATTCTTAGATCCACTTCTCTATTACATGTTCTTTAAGAAGTTTGATACGCAAAACAAAAATTAAATGGATAAATTAAAATTTATTATTTAATTAAAGCTTTAAACTTATTGCTTCCTTCTTCACTGGACTTGATGCTAGTAATTGTGTTCTATCGGCATAATTATAAGAGTAATACTCAGGTTTCAACCTTTCCACTATTAATTTGAATGCTTTTTCAGGATTAGTATGAGCACCGCATGTATACACATCGACAGTTGCATATTTATATTCAGTCCATGTATGAACAGCTATATGACTTTCATTAACCAATGCAATAACAGAGACTCCACCTTTTATACCCGGTATCTTCCAGCTCATTAATTGTATGAGTGTTGCATTTGCTGCTTTTACTGCGTCAAAAACTGCCTGCCTTACTAATTCTTCGTCTTCAGCAATAGAAGGTTGTAGACCATATAAATTACCATATACATGCTTTCCAACAATAAAATCTTCATTATTAGACTCTTTTTTTTCATCCACTTCTAAGTTCATGCCCTCCTACATGTCTATGAGATGGAGTTATAGCTAGACTTATTAAGCTATTCGTATTTTATACTGATTTATTCAAAAGATGCTCTCTATTATAGCTATAAATTCATGTATTATTACTACTAAAATATTTGTATTACCTTAAAAATAAATTTCTAATTCAATAAATATATATTTAAATAAAAAATAGTTTATAAATTATAAATTTAGAGTAAACCTTTTAGGTTTAAACAATCAATTAAAACCTTAAGGCGATAAAATATGGATAATATAGACGATCAAGAATTAAAGGAACTGCTTGAGAAAAAGGCCATCGAGATATTAAAAGAATCTAAAAAAACTAAGAACGAAGAAGAAGGGCCTGTAGTAGAAATAAATGATTCAAACTTTGATGAACTTATAAGAACTCATAGAGCTATTGTTGTAGATTTTTGGGCTCCTTGGTGTGCTCCATGCCATATAATATCACCAATGCTAGAAGACTTATCAACAAAGTATACTGATATCAAATTTATAAGAGTTAATGCTGACGAATCCCCTATTACAGCAAGCAAATATTATGTAATGAGCTTACCAACGACTATGCTATTTTTAAATGGTGAACCAATTGATAGAATTGTGGGAGTTGTACCATATGAGGTTCTAGAGGAGAGAATAAAGTGGTTGCGAGAAAAGCTATATTGATAGGTATTGATGCATTAAGCTATGGAAAATTTATGATATGTAGGCCGAAAACCTTACTATATCTTTTAGATAATTCATTTAGAGGTGTAGTTGAAAACAATCCGCCCCAAAGTCCTATATCATCTTGGCTCTCAATACTTAGTTTAAAAAAAGTCGATTCAAGCAAATATAATAGTGATATTTCTGAGTTGCCTTTAGTAAAGTTAATTAATCCAATATTAATTAACATACCTATTATGAATCCGACTTATGGGACTTTTAACATTAAATTGAATCAAAACGTTCCCTATCAAGAAGAAATAGATGGTGTTATGAATGAAATACTAGAAAACTTAAGTGAAGGGCCGATAATTGCCGGAATTACAGCTTTGGAAAGAATAAATGATAGAGTATGTGATATATATAATTACATAGATAGAATGCTGTTAAATGTATTAAGAAACACTGAAGAATTTATTGTATTTTCACCCTATGGCATGCCAAAGAAAAATTTCTTTGAGCCATATGGAGTATATTTATCATCTAGACCAAGACCCAATGAACACGATACAGTTAAACTATGGGAAATAGGTCAAATATTTGCCGATATAGTTAAAGGAAATAATCGACAAGAAGATTTCTAATTTATTAGTTTTATTTCTACTATAAAAAACTAAATAACACTATCCGCACGTGGTACTTCCAGCGGTTTAAAACATCGCTTTCTAGCCTAACGGTCCTTTTCAATATCTTCAACACATTTAATCACTTTCTCAATTTGTAAGATCTATGACCATAAATTCTTGAGGAAAATGACTTAACAATTTCTATAAAGTCCTCAAAGAGTTCTTTCATGTAGTCCTTTGTCTCCTCTTGAAAGGCTA
>JBMFKU010000036.1:0-9931 GCA_049971805.1 Caldisphaera sp. | reverse complement strand
TTTCCCTCAACGAGCCCCAATGATTTAAGGGTGAGCCTGTATGATCCCTTAAGAGGCTATAGCTGAATTAGAAGTGGTTAAAAGTAAGGAAAAGTTACGCCACAGGTAAACACCTGAATAACAGAAGCCCCATGGTGGGTAGGACTTGAAATAAGTTTGTGGTTTCTATGGTAGCTATAAAAATTTAAAAGGTGATTTAAAATTATTAACAAATTACCCACAAGAAACCCATTTATACTCTGGATGGAATTAAAAGAGTTGTGGTGTTAGATATGTCTGTAGTATTAAATTTGAAGGTATCAGATGTTATGAAAGAGGCCGTTTTCACCTCTCCTAATGTAAATATATTAAGCGTAGCAAAGCTTATGTATAGCAAAAAAATAGGTAGTATTGTTATAGTCTCACCGGATGATAAGGTTATTGGAATATTTACAGAAAGGGATTTAACGAAGGTAGTTGCTGAAAATACTCCTTTAACTAAAAGTATTGGTGAGGTTATGAGCAAAAATCCATGGGTAATAAAAGAAAGTGATAGTATTAGCAAGGCAGTTTCCTTAATGTACGAGAAAGAAATAAGGCATTTGCCTGTTGTAGACTCTGAAGGTAAATTAAAGGGTATAATTACTTCTAGAGATTTAGCTGGAATACTAAGTAAGCTAACATCACTAGAATGATCTATTAATAGTAGCGTACCTAGGGGAATTTGAGCTCAACATTCGGCCTAGAAAAGGGTACCCGAGTTAGGGTACTGTAATATTAGCAAGATCTCTCAAAGGAGAAATTCTTTTGAACTAGTTCTAGTTTTTAAGGCAGTTGCAACGAAAAGGCTTATGATTTTAGCTGGAATACTAAGTAAGCTAACATCACTAAGTTAAAAGTAATTAGTAGGTATTTGAAAGTAACGCAGAAGCATTAAAGCCTTTCTCGAGTTAACTTCATAAGAATGAGAAGTATGAGTAAATTTACTCCCATCTTAGTAGCCTTTCAACCTCACTATAAGAAATTCTTCACTTACATTGATTTCTACAGCCTTAATTTTCCCTTGCCTGATCCATTTCATAACCCCGATTCTGCTCATGCCAAATATCTCTGCAACTTCGTTGGGGGATTAAGTACCTCTCATGGCGTCCTCCACAATATCTAGAAGTTATCAGAAATATTTTAAAGTTATGCAAAAATGTATTAGTCTTTGTATTAAGAATTTCTCTTGTTAGGTGCTATAAATTTTTCATCCATTCTTTAGGCTATTTCTACATTTAAATTCAAGCTTCTATTATATTTAGATTTCTTTTTTGAAATAATAAACTTTCGACCTTTGTTATGTATTCTAAAGCTTTCTTCATTCCTCTACAACAAAGAGAGTTGGGCTTCATATAATTTTATAGTATTTATATAATAAAACATAAACTTTATGGTTTCTCTGAAGCTGTTGCCAAGGGATTTCCATCTCCGCTTTTTACAATAAATTCTCACCCCTTTGAATCCCTTGTCTATAAAATTAGCAACGCTTTTATAGGCTCTCCAGACACACTTGTTAAACTGCAAGCAAGAGGTAGATAAAAATGCCCCAAGAAGGAAAAGCTTATGTGCATGCAGCACTTGCATTATACTATGCGGGTGCACAGCTAAGTGAGGATAATCTTAAAAAGGTTGTTGAATCTTTGGGTCTTCAAGCAGATGATGCCAAAGTAAAGATGCTAGTTGCTAGTCTCTCAGAGCTAAAAATAGATGAGGTATTAAAGAGTGCATCTATGGTTGTTTCAGCACCAGTTTCAGCACCTGTAGCAGCACCTGTAGAGAAGAAGGAAGAAAAGAAAGAGGAGAAGAAGGAAGAAGAACAAAAAGAAGTAGATGTTAGTGAAGGTCTAAGTGGTTTATTTGGAACGTAAATAATATAAAATCTAAACAAATATAAAAAACTTTATTATTTCTTAAAGGAATTTTCTCTTTGGTGCTAATAATGGCTAGATTAAACCCTGAAGATTTTCAACTAGATTTCTTTAAAGAGAGAAAATTTTTAAGAAAAAAGTGCAAAATAGGAAACGAAGATTTTTGGACATTAAATCCCGATTTTGATACATGTCAAGACGCTCCTGACACAGAGTATTGGTTTGATAAAATTCCATCCATTAATGGACTTAGTGTAAGCGAGGTAAGGGAAAAATTTATAAAATTTTTTGAAAAGAGAGGCCATACACCATTAAAACCTAGACCAGTAGTAGCAAGATGGAGAGAAGATCTTTACTTAACCATAGCAAGTATAGTAGACTTTCAACCCCATGTAACAAGTGGTTTGGTTCCACCTCCAGCAAATCCACTGGTTATAAGCCAGCCTAGTATAAGACTTGAAGATATAGATAACGTAGGTTTAACCATCGGAAGACATTTAACAACATTTGAAATGGCAGCACATCATGCCTTTAATTATCCAGACAAAAAAATCTATTGGAAAGATGAAACAACTAGATATGCGTTTGAATTTTTTACAAAAGAACTAAAGATTCCAGAAGATCTTATAGTTTTTAAAGAATCTTGGTGGGAGGGTGGTGGAAATGCTGGCCCTTGCTTTGAAGTAACTGTGGGTGGACTTGAGTTAGCCACATTGGTATTTATGATGTATAAAGTAGATAACGGACAATATATTGAATTACCATTGAAAATAGTAGACACAGGATATGGAGTAGAAAGAATGGCATGGTTTACTCAAAAAACACCTACAGCGTTTAAGGCAATATTTGGTAATACATTAGATAAGTACAGAGAAATATTAGGGGTAGAAAGCCCGGATGAAAAAATACTATGGGAAACTTTTAAAGCAGCGGGAAGACTAGATCCAGAAAATCAAAAAAGTGTTAAGGAGTTTTATGAAAGGATTTCAAAAAATACTGGTGTTGAAATAAAAGACATAAGAGAAATAATGGAAAGAGAAGCACGTCTATATAGCCTGCTGGATCATAATAGAACGATCTCATTAATGCTTGCAGACGGCTTAGTACCAAGCAATACTGGTGAAGGATATCTAGCAAGGCTTGTAATTAGAAGAGCCTTAAAACAATTAAGATTTTTAAAAGAGGATATAAGTTTATCAGATTTGATAGAATTACAGATAAAGCTATGGCAAAATGATTTCCCAGAATTAAAAGATAATAGATCATACATAATAGATGCAATAACTGAAGAGGAAAAGAAATTCAAAGAAACTCTAAATAGAGGCATTAGACTAACAAGCAAATTAGTCAAATCAAGAAATATTAGCATAGATGATCTAATAAAACTTTATGATAGCTATGGAATACCTCCAGAAATATTAGCTGAAGAAACCAAAAAGAAAGGTATTAATATAGAAATCCCAATAAATTTCTATTCTATTATAGCATCGAGACATAAAGGACCAGAAAAGGTAAGAGAGATTGAAGAGAAAAGCTCTTTACCAGAAAATATCATTGAATGGAGCAAAGGTTATCCACAGACAGAATTAATTTTCCATAAAGATCCTTATGCAAAAAACTTTAGCGCTAAGCTTTTAGGTATAAATGGGCAATATTTTATATTAGATTCTACATTATTTTATCCAACAGGAGGAGGACAAATAAATGATACAGGAAAAGTAATAATTTGTGATAAAGAATATAGGGTTATAGATGTACAAAGAGTTGATAATGTTGTTATCCACAAAGCAGATAGAAATATAGAAGAAAAATGCGATGATATATATGGAGAAATAGACTGGGATAGGAGATATAGATTAATGAGACATCATACAGGAACTCATTTACTTATGGGAGCTATTAGGAGGGTTCTTGGAGATCATATATGGCAAGCAGGGGCAGAAAAGACACTAGAAAAAGGTAGATTAGATGTAACCCACTATAAAATGCCAAGCAAAGAAGAAATAATACAAATAGAGAATCTTGCAAACAGAGTTATAGATGAAAGAAGACCAATAAATCAGTTATATCTAAACAGGACAGAGGCAGAAACAAAGTATGGGTTTAGAATATACCAAGGTGGTGTACCTATGACTCCAATAATAAGAATTATAGATATAGAAAATTGGGATACAGAGGCATGCTTTGGAACTCATCTTAACAATACTGGGGAAATTGGAGGAATAAAAATAACTAATGTAGAAAAAATACAAGATGGTGTTGTAAGGTTTGAATATGTAGCTGGAACAAGAGTTCCTGAAGAATTCGAAAAAATTGAAAACAAGCTTAATGAAATAAGGGAATCTATAAATTCTAGGCCCGGAGAAGAAATACAAAGAATAAAGTCTTTTGTTGATGAACATAAAAGTTTAGAAGAAGCCGTTAAGATTTATAGAAAACTATGGGAGGAACAAATAAACAACTTAATTGTAAATGCAGAAAAAGTAAACAACATAAAGCTACTTATAGCTAATTACCCAGAAAATAATATATCCTATGCTAGGAATCTTCTTAGAAAAATAACTAATAAAAACGATAATTTATTAATAGGATTTATCATAAACAACAAAGAAAACCTGATATTGGAATTAGCTTGTGGAAATAAAGTAAACATTGATTTAGGAGAAATAGCTAGAAAAATATCGGAAAAACTATCCAGTGCGGGAGGAGGTAAAGGTTCTTATGCAAGCATAACATTAAAGAAAAATTATGGGATTAATGATATAGAAAAAATAATTAAAGAGATAATAAAAAATTATTAATCTATCTTGCTGATTATATCATTTACCTTATTAAAGAACCTATCCCACCAAACTTTTAATTTCTCCCTATGATACATAGAATCTTCATAACCAATAGCATTAGTTTCAGCTGCAATAGATGCTATAATATCCATGACCTTTTTTGATTCCCAATAAATTGGCTCTGCATTAGACTTTAGTTGATAATCCGCAATCATTTTATACATTTTCAATCCATGTCTATATGGGTCGATATCTATACCTAACAATTCTTTATACATCCTTGCCATCATTTCTTCTGCCCATCCTCTATGGAATCTACAAAATCCGGCATTTGCTACTATGTACTCCAATGCCGCTCTTTTAACGCTTATGTTTGCATAGTCCTCAGGTTCTTTAAAGGCTGGAGAATAATCAGTCCAATATTTACCTAAAACATACAATGGAGCTAAAACTCCTGGACTCCAATAATAGTTTGGTGTCATGTAACCCTCTTTTCCAAAAGGTGCATATACTAATAGATCTTCAAACTTTAATCCAATACTCTTAATTTTTTCTTTATAAATGTCATCGAGCTCCTTAGCTGCTGCTCTAGGTCCTTTTTCTGCAATCAACTTTAAGACTTTATTGCCTGAATTATTAAAAACTAATTCATTAATTATTTTTTCAGAAAGCTCTGCATTTATTTTACTTGTTTCTACTGTAATGCTTTCTGGATCAAATGCGGGCTTTTTATTAAGTCTTAAATCTTCTATATTTAACAAACCCTTATCTATTAGATCAAAAAGCCAAGAAATTACATGACCTGCTTCTATTGCATCCAACCCTATATCATCCAAAAGGTTAACTAAATTAGCTGAATCATCTATAGTAATTATTCCGCTTATTGGTCCTACACCATGAGCTGGTTCATAATCTATTTTAGTTCCCTTATAAATTTTTTTGCATGAGACAGAGCAAGGCTCCCCACAATTCTTTGAAGCATCTGTTAACTTTCCTCCATCAAAAACCCCCTCTTCGAATGGTTTCCAATAATTCTCAATTACTTTATCATGTAAAATAAGCCTAACTCCTCTGCTATAATAAATGTTGTTATATCCAAGGACTGGCGTCAATTCTTTATAATGAACATAATTAACTCCAAAAGTACCTCCTGTTTTTAGTTGAGGATCGAATCTATACTTAACAGTTTTATCTAATAAAACTGGCATATATTGTTTTTTAAAGACATCTTGAGATATTTGATTCATTAATTTTATATTGTTTAAATTTAAATTAGGTCTTTTCAATAAACCACCAACTGTTATTGCTACAACATTATGGGCCTTTGCTAAAGCTGTTCCTCCGCCTCCTCTTGAAGCAGAATCCGACACAGATGTTATTTTTGCAGTGTGTTCGTCTAACACATAGCTAAATATACCGCCAAATTTTGTCTTATAAGAACCTGGTCCCACTACCATTACTCTAGATTTGTTTTTTATTATGCTACTTTCATCTTTTGATATAACATATCTTGTTAAAGCCCTTGTCCCTTTATAATTTTCATACCCATCATATATTTTCCACAATTCATCTTCTTTTATATGATCTATTTTTATATCTATCTTGCCTTGAGAAGTTGCAACAATAGAAATAATTGCTGGATCTTTAGCTCTTCCTGTTATCACTACAGCATCTAAGCCTGTTCTAAAAAATGCAAAACCTGCTCCTCCTAATTCACTTATATGAAGACCTGTTGATACAGGGCTTTTAAATATGAAAACAACCCTATGACTTCCAATTACTATACCTCCAGCGAATGGACCTATTCCCAAAACCATTGGATTTTCTGGATCCAAGGGATCTAATGAATAACTTTTTTTATCAAAATGAACCTTAATTCCGTAATCAATAATGCCTAAAACTTCTGGGTCTTCAATCTCTTTTATTTTATAAGAATCGTTTGATACGTCTATATATAGAGATCTGAATTTCAATTAACCCACCTTGTAGTTTGTTATTCATTATATTAGTCAACTATGAGAGTTAAATATATAAATGTTGTATATTAAATAAGTGAAAGGTGGAGAGAGGTTGGTATCCTTGAAAGATGTTATAGCAAAAGAAAAGGCAATTACTGTTGAACATGACACACCAATAAGCCAAGTAGCAAAAATTATGAAAGAGAAAAACATAGACAGCGTGCTCGTATTGAAAGAAGATAAAATAGTTGGAATCTTTACAGAAAGAGACCTAGTAAAGACAATAGCAGATAATGTATCACTGAATGAACCAGTTTCAAATTACATGAGCACAAAACTGATTACAGCAAAAATAGATGAACCAATAGTTGCAGTTGCATATAAAATGGTTGAAGGTAATATAAGACATTTACCAATTACTAATGAACAAGGAAATCTTCTTGGTGTTGTTAACATAAAAGATGTCTTAAGCCTTGTATTAGCTTCGGGTGCATGGCCTTAATCAAAATTTTAATTTTTATTTAATAATTTATAAAAATTATTTTAGGTTTTGTTTATAATATAAAATTTATTGACAAATTAAAGGATTCAAGGTTTTTCATAAATTTACGATATTTTTATCTTCATTGTTCCATGGTTAATAGCTGTAAATTATCTTTAAAAGCTCTTTCTATCATTTTAAATTTAGGAAGTAGAAGGTTGATAAGGATGCCTCAAGAGAAAGTATTGACAATTCAAATAGAAGGCGGTGAAGCAAAACCAGGACCACCTTTAGGACCTACTTTATCTTCTTTGGGTTTAAATGTTAAAAAAGTTGTTGATGAAATTAATGAAAAAACCAAGGATTTTAAAGGCATGACAATTCCAGTAAAAATAACAATCAATATGGCAACAAAGGAATATAAAATAGATGTAGGAATACCAACAATAACTGCTTTGCTATTAAAAGAAGCAGGTGCTTCAGAACCAAGCGGTGATCCTGCTCATAAAAAAATTGGAGACATAAAAATAGAAAGCGTAATAGAAGTTGCTCTTAGATCTAAACCAAAGATACTATCAAAAGATTTAATATCGGCAACTAAATCAATTTTAGGTTCGGCCAAAAGCATAGGATTAACTGTTAATGGAAAGGATCCTAAAGATGTAACAAAAGAAATTAACGAAGGAAAATATAGCGAATTATTTGAAAAATATCAAAGCGAGTGGGAAAAATAGATGCATTGAAATGGCAAAAATTTTTTTTAATAATATATTAACAACATATTTAAAAAAGGTTTATATAATTATTGCTTTAGATATAATAATAGACATAATTTTATTATTTTTAGCATTTCAATTTTTATTTTTGCTATACTTAAAAGAAATAACAATATTAATAATTATAGCTTCAACCACCTTATTAATATTTATTTCATATATAGATTATAGAGATTTTAAATCAAACACTATTTTTTTAAAAAATCTTTGTAAAAGAGATAACCTAATTTACTCAGAGAAAAAAAATTCCATTTCATGCAAAATAAATGATTCATTAAAAATATGCCTAGCCTTAGAATCAGATAGAATATATATAACAAAAATTGATAAATGCGAAAGCATAACTAATGATACTAATGATTTTTATTGTGCTAGATTTGATAACGGAGAACTATTAGATAAAAATGATATGAGGATATTTGAAGGATATTTAAAAATTATAAATGAAAATAATGTTTGGTTATGCAAAGGGAAATCAATAGTTATAAATAACCCTAAAAATAATAGAGAAAATATATTAAAATCAATAGAATATTTAACTAATAATGTAAAACTTTCATAAATGTTTAAATAGTATACCTGGCTATGAAATTTTTAAAACTTAAATATTTTTCCCCGGGCTAAACATATTTAGATACCTACAAAACTTATCTAATAAATGCAGTAAAATCAATTAAGGTGCTGGTTATGGAATATGACAACGTGATAGATATCGAATTCAAGCCTACTAATGACATAACAATAAGTACTAAAATTTCTCCATATGAATTAAACTTAATTAACAAAATATCAGAACAATGTGGAATATCGAAGAGTTCTTTCATTAGGCTATCAATAAAATTAGCATTGTACTATATTTTTTCAAACAATACGGAAATTTTTGGTGAAGAATGGGGGAAAATTGTTGAAAACTATAAATTAAACTTTGATAATGTGATGAAAAAATGCGATGAAAAAACTCAAAAAATCAAGCAATGGAGATGAATATTTAACTAGGTAAATCTAAGATATTTGTAGCCTCTTCTAAACTTTTTTCTATTTCTTTTTTTAAAAATGAAAAATTATCTTCAACACATTTTTTTACACAAGTCTTCTTTTCTAATCTATCATTGATATTAGAGCACTTTTCATACAAGCAGTTTTTTTCAATAATGCTTTCACTTATGAGCAATACAACTATATCACTTTTATCTATTTCCTTTATTTCAACTATTTTTTCTATCCCTGATCTATTTATTAAAGACTTTAAATTTTTAATATCGACTATCTTCTTATCCATTATAAAAGCATTTAATTCTGAATTAAAAGAATCCATAATATTTTTTGCAAGCTCTTTGAACATTACATTCCAGCTCCTTATTTTAAAATTTATCATTCAACCTTTACTTCCTTTCCTTTAAATTCCTCCTTCTTTTTCTTTACCTTTATTTCCAACACCCCATTTTTATAAGAGGCTTTAACGCTATCTGGGTCTATCTTAGATGGCACCTCTATTTCTTTAGAGTATTTCCTAGATTCTCCTTCAGCCTTTAAGTATATCTTATCCTCTGTTGCACTAACCTTTATGTTTTCTTTAGAAACTCCTGGTAGATCGACAACAATCCATATCTCATCTCCATGATCTATAACATCTACCATTGGTTCTATCTCATCGCTTAATATAGGCTTTCCAAATTTTCCTTTTTTAATATTGCCAAATTCCTCAACCTTAGGAACACCATCTGGGCCAATGAAAATTCTTACTCCATAATAGTGCGGATTTTCTTTTTGTTTACCTCCAAATTGATTACTTAAGCTCTCAAAATTTTCTTCCATTTCTTTCATTTCTTCTTCCATTTCTTTCATTAAATCATCAAATATATCAAATATTGATTTTCTTTTCTTTGGGTTATTGCTCAAATATCTCACCCATATATATTATTAGGAAGGCAGACTTAATAAAATATCTTAATAATAAACTCGCAAAAATATTTTATGTCGTTGACAACAGTTTCCAATAAACCATGAAGCTTACATATCTTGAATACAATATTAATTATGATGC
>JBMFKU010000035.1:0-11742 GCA_049971805.1 Caldisphaera sp. | reverse complement strand
GAAAAAGGAGGGCGAGATTTCTCCCTCAGGTCAAATAAGGGCGAGAAGTTGTAACTTTACTCCCACATAGGGAGGAATCAGAGTAGCTCCTATAGGTAACCCTCGCCCTTCAGGGTGGGAGATGTCAGTGGCGAAAATTGGATAAACTATTTTTAAAATTTTACTTATGGTTTTATATTCTAAAATATAAAAAAATATATGCTTTTCCGAATATAAAAAAAAGTGTGAGTTTAATGAATAAAGACTTAAATGAGATTCAAAGATATGATCAAGAAGATTATGATAAAAAAATAGATGCAGCTGTATTAGTATTAATATTTGGTGATCCTCCAAAAACATTAATGGTTAGAAAAAATTGTAATGTTTCTGGTAGATTTTCATGTGATTTAGCCTTTCCTGGAGGTCATAAAAAGAAAAACGAAAATTTTGTAGATGCCGCTTTAAGAGAAGCTTGGGAAGAAGCCTGGGTATTTCCAAAGTTTGTTAAGATTATAGGATTTATGGATATTCATGAAACAGTTTCAAAGCCTGTTGTTAAGGTATTACCAGTTCTCGGAGTTCTCAAGGGACCTATAGAAACTAAACCGAGAGATGCAGAAGTTGATTATTCTATTTGGGTTAACCTAGATTTGATAAACGATGCTAAACTTGTCTATCACCCAATAAGAGGTTATGTAAATGGCATATTACTGCCAGGTAATCTTATAATTTGGGGTCTTTCTTTGAGAATTATAAATGACTTAAAAGGTTTTATAAATAAGCAGGTTCTTTATTAAATACAGAGCTTATTTACTTTATGGAAATTTTATTTTTAGGTTTCTTGATATTAATTTATAATGATCTAATATGCTTTTATCCATGTTTGGCATAGATGATCTTAATATTGAATTTCTGAGATATATAAAGAGATTCTGAGCTTCCCAGAGATTATCTATAGGATTACCCAATTGATAGTAAGAATCAAGTAATTTTTCTAAGGAATAAATATAGCTTATGTTTAATGGATCCTTTATTAGATATTTTATGTTATTTTCTATTTTTTCTGTTAACAGTTTTGTCACAAGGTAATCTATTTTTACTTCTAGGTTTTTAGCCCATTGTATTATATAATCTAATCTGTTGAAGTCAACAACTTGATTTTCTAATATTTCTATTAGAATTTTTTCTAATTGATATTGAAGTAATAGTTCAAATACCTTTGGATAATCAAGCCCTAGAGCCCTGACGTATTCCATTATAGGAAGGTAGCTATTATAAAGGTTATCATAATGTCTAGAAAGTTCTATTATTGCAGATTCTAAAATATTGTTCACTATGAATTTTTGATCATCTTTCATTAGATTGTTTAAGTTGTAATAGTTAGGGTAGAACTCCTTGTGTATCAGATCGATTATATCTGGTAGCATGCCCTTACCAAATAATTCGTCAACCTTTTTTTCTAATTCCATGTACATGCTTTGATCTACTAATATTTTAGTACCAGCATATATATTATACCAGCCATAGTATAATGATATAAATAAGACAGGCGTACTTCTCCAAGTTATTTTTGAAATTATTGTGCTTATTCCTATTAAAACTCTAGCTCTGCCTAATTCAAACAATTTATAAGGACCTAATATTATTCTATATGAATAATAATCATTTTCTTTTGCTATATTTTCAAATAGTAGTCTCATAGCATAGCTTGAACCAATTTTTTCTGTATTCATCACAGACGATAGAACTTCTCTATTATAAATGTCTTTTCCGTTGCCTATTCTATTATCATTGGATTTTGCATCTTTTAGGATATTTAAAAAATCTTCTTCCAAATCTTTATTTTCTAGTTCTTGAAGTAATTGTAATACCCTTTTAGCAAATCTTAGATTTTCTATTGGCTCAGGTCTATATATGTCTTCAAAAAACCATCCATCACTTGATTGCATAAGTATTGAGTTTCTTTCTAATTCCATCAGCTTAAGTAAATTAATTATATTTGATTCCTTGAAATCCTTTATAGAGAATTCATTTATAAAATCTGAAACGTTTTCCGGATTGTTATCGAAAATTACTCTTTCATAGTTTAAAATAGCACTATTTATGTCGTTTGAATAAATTGGACCTAATTTATTTAGTGTAGACTCTACATTATCTCTTAAGTAATCTATAGCTTTTCTTAATGGGGTTCTCCATTCTTGGTTCCAGCCGGGTCTAATATCTGATGCGCACCCGCAATTAGATCTCCATCTTTCTATTCCATGAGGGCAGCTCCATGAAGTGTTTTCGTTAATTTGTACTTCTGTTGTTGGAGGATTGTTAGAATAAAAATAGCTCAAATTGGTAACAATGGCTCCGCTAGTTTCTAGTGTTGTTAATGCCTTTGCAAGCTCTGTTTCTCCTTTAGGTTTATGATGGCCATAGGTTTCTCCATCAGTGGCTATGCTTACTAATTGAGGGTAATTTTTATTTTCAAATGATTCAAGTAGTTTTCTAGCTAAAAATTCTCCACTCTTTAAAAGCTCTCCAAATGCTACTTGTCCCGAGAGAAACCTATTATAAAATATTATACCAATTGATTTACCTGATGGCAATATAGCTTTATAAGGGATCCTTGTGTTTAAATTATTTTCATTTACATTAATCCATTCATCGTTTAATTTAATTGATTTTGCTTGATGAGGGCTCAATAATACAAATTTTATTCCATAATCTGACAGAATTTCAAGTGTTAAATTATCAACAGCTGCTTCTGGAAGCCAAAATCCTTCTGGATATCTCTCAAAATTTTTTTCAAAATATTTTATACCCCAATAAATGTCAACCTCTCTATCCTTTTTGTTAGCTAAAGGCATTATTATATGGGCATAAGGTTGAGCTATTGCATTTCCATGACCAGAAAATTTTTCGGCAGATTTTTTATCAGCCTCTATTATAGCATTATATAAAAATCTTTTATTTTCTTTTATCCAGGATAATAGCAATGGACCAAAGGAAAATGAAATTTTTTCATAGTTGTTTATTATATTTTCTATAAAATCTTCATTATCTTTAAGTCGTGCATATGCGTTAGCTTGATAAGATTCAAAGGTGACCTTATCGTTCCAATCGTGAAATGGTTTTGCTGATATATCTAGGTCTATATTTAGAGTCCAGGGATTGTATCTTGGAGGTTGATAAAAGTGACCAAATATTGATATATATTTTTCTGATTTGAACATCTTTTTCCCTAGAGGATACTCTTATTTATCTGCAGTTAAAAGCTAGAACACTTTAATATAAAGTTAATGATAAAAATAGAAAGAAGATCAAATACTAAAATACCTATTGTAATTTCCCAATATAATTTAACGTAAAGAACCTCTTTCTCCTCTTTCTCTTAATATTTTTATCCTCCATGTAGGTGTTAAACTCTTTGGATGATTGGCTTTAACCATATCTATTCTACCCACTGTAGTATTGATTGGCCATTTTTTAGGTTCGTTAGGATCTTTTCTGGCCATTTCTTCTATTGTGCCCAGCCTTTTCGCATATGCCTCTATATTTTCTTTGGTTTCACTTTCTGTAAATTCTATCATTAACGCCTCTTTAACTATTAATGGGAAATAAATCGTCGGAGCATAAAAACCAGCATCTAAAAGGCCCTTACTTATATCTTCTGCTGTAACTCCAGTATCTTGATGCAATGGCTCTGCACTTAATACAACTTCGTGTTTTCTAAATCTATTTCCATATGGAAGAGAATATCCCTTAAATGCTTGCATTAGCTTAATAAAATAATTGGTATTTAAAACTGCTATTTCCCCAGCCTCTTTTAACCCTTGCGGACCTAGTGATAATATATATACATAGGACCAAACCAATTGCTGAACATTACCAAAAAATGCTTTTAATAGTCCTGGACTATACCTTCCTGGCCAATTTATTTTATATAGATTATCGTTTTTGTCATAATATATTATTGGTCCTGGCATTAGATCATGCAGCATTATTTTATCTGTTATTTCTTTATCCTTTATGCAAATAGGTCCAGATCCAGGTCCCCCTCCACCATGAGGAGATGAAAATGTCTTATGTAAATTAAGATGAGCTATGTCAAATCCCATATCACCAGGTCTCGCTTTGCCCAATATGCCGTTTAGATTTGCTCCATCATAATATAACAGTCCATCTTTTTCATGAACTAATTTTGATATATCCAAAATTTTTTCTTCAAATAAGCCTAAAGTACTTGGATTAGTTATCATGAGTCCAGCTGTTCTTTCATTTAAAGATGCTTTAAATGCATCAAAATCTACATTACCATCGCTATCGGTTGGTATTTCTATAGCCTTAAAACCAGCCATAGCAGCGCTTGCTGGATTTGTTCCATGGGCCGAATCTGGTATTATTATTTCATCTTTTATATCTATTTGGTTTTTAATTTCATGATATTTTCTGATTATTAAAACACCACTTAATTCTCCTTGAGCACCAGCCGCTGGATGTAAGGAGCAAATATCCATGCCTGTTATCAATGCTAACCAATTTTGTAGTTCATATAAAGCTTTCAATAGGCCTTGTATGGTTTCTTCAGGTTGAAAAGGATGAATTAGACTTAGCCTTTCATCTGTTGCATATTTTAAAGCAATTTTCGGATTATATTTCATAGTACAGCTTCCTAAGGGTACGGGTCCGTTATCTACTCCATAAGCCATTTCTGA
Source organism: Caldisphaera sp. (assembly GCA_049971805.1). Taxonomy (GTDB): domain Archaea; phylum Thermoproteota; class Thermoprotei_A; order Sulfolobales; family Acidilobaceae; genus Caldisphaera. Next base: position 7,060 of record JBMFKU010000035.1, on the reverse strand, counting down.
TAACCTAGTATAATGCCTTATCACTTCTACTTCGCTTACCTCTGGCAAATTGGGATCTTTTTCTCTTAATATAGAATTAGGAATACTAATTCCATTAAATATTTTTTTAAATTCATCGTTTATACTATCAAATCTAAGCCCTTCCCTTCCATTGCTTAATTCATATATTATTGGTTCATCCCATTTTGACTGTTTAAACATTTTATTTCACCTCTTATATGCCTTTATTTTTTCTATCAACATATCGATGTCTTTCTTTGTGTGTACCTCTGTGAAACTTAGTAACCCCCATGTATTTCTAGCCCAACTTACATAATTTGCTATTGGTATACCTAGTAAAATTTTATCATATATTAATTTCTGCCTTATTAAATTAAAATCAGATTTAAAATCAACCAAAAAATCTCCAAAAAATTCTCCTTTAAGTATTGGCGAAATTAATCCAATCTTTTTCAGTTCGTTAGCTGCATAATGGCTTCTATACCAAATACCTTCTGCTACATCTTTTAATCCTTTTTTACCAAGCAAAGAAATATAAAATGTTGCTATCATAGCGCTTAATCCAGAATTTGTAGTTATATTACTAGTTGCTTTAGCTCTTCTAATATGTTGCTCCCTTGTTTGTAATATCATGGCAAATGCCTTTGAGGAATTGTCAGCGGTACTTGTTAAACCAATTATCCTTCCTGGCATTTGTCTGACAAATTCATTATTCCATTTGGTTGCAAATATACCTAAGTAGGGACCTCCAAAGTTTAAACCCAAACCTAATGGTTGGCCTTCTCCAATTGCTATATCAGCATCTAATTCTCCAGGAGGTTTATATATCATTAGGCTTATCGGATTGACTCCAATAATGAATATAATGTTCTTATCATGAGCTATCTCTCCAATAGCTTTTGCATTTATATCAACAGTACCCGTAAATTGAGATGGATATTCTAAATAAATTGCTGATGTATTGTTATCTATCTTATTTTTTATATCTTCTAGATTAGAATAACCTGTTTCCCAATTCACAGTATATTTACTCAGTATTATCTCGTGAGGGGCTGAATAACTTTTTGCAACATTAAAATGAAATGGGTTTATTGTCTCAGAAATAAGCACTTTTTTCCTATTATTTATCCTTGATGACATTAAAATAGCTTCACCTAGAGAGCTAGCCATATCATACATGCTTGCATTTACAACATCCATTGCCAATAGGTCTGCCATTAAGCTTTGATACTCAAATAATATCTGAAGTAAACCTTGGCTAATCTCTGGTTGATATGGGGTATATGCTGTTAAAATTTCTCCTCTTTCAGCTAAATATTTTACTGCTGCTGGAACGTAGTGAGGCCATGCTCCACCTCCAACAAATGGCTTTGGGTTATCAAATATGATATTACTTTTAATAATTTCTTCCATTATGCTTGAAACTTCGCTTTCAGATAAAGATTTACCTATTCCAATAGGTAAAGTGTTCCATTTTTCTTCTTTCATCAATATTTCTTTTGGTATATCGCTGTATAGGTCTAAAATACTTTTTATACCAATGGAATTCATCATTTCGTTTTTTATTTCATCCCTGCTATTAGGAATCCATGCATTTTGCAAATTAATCGCCAATAAAGTATTAACTTATTTGGATAAAAATTTTTTGGTCTTGCACTAACTTAATTTGCATTAACAACTAAATCTAATTTTTTGTGAAAACAAAAAGGATAAAATTAGTAAAGTTATTAATAATAAATGAGAAAAATATTTATTTATGCAAATTATCATTGAATAATTTTAATAATCTTTTTTTAAAATTATGGGAAAAATGGAGGTCTTCCTTCTATATTAATAATGGGTATTGCTATAAATCCAGGCTTGATTTTATCTGAAACCTCTACTTTTTCTCCAACCTCATCTGTTTTAATTAATATGTATCTTGCTTTTTCATAATTTATTTCTTCCTTAGCCTCATAGAAATAAATTATGGGAATTCCATAATATTTATAATAGTCCTTATAAGTTGCCTGAACAAAATAAATTGTCTTATCATTGCTTATATACCTATAAATTGGCATTAATATTAAATGCGCTGCCATAGTTGAGGCTAACCTAGCGAGGTCGTTTAGAGAGTTAACCTTTAACAAAAATACCTCGGGTATTTTTTCTTCCAATTAAATCACCACATCAATTTATAGCTATCATATTATAAAAACTTATTATGTGTTTTTCAAAATTTTTAAATAATTTATATAGTTTTTAACTAAAATTTCAATGAAATTTTCCATCAGGCTGGTATTAAAATTTATTTAAAAAGTCATCAGATAGCAGTATATTTTTTAGTCATATATTATATATTTATGGGGAGTTAGAATGAAAGTAGTACTTACATTACCGCCGGAAATACATAACTTAGAAATTTATAGCGTAACAGGTATGAAAGCTCCTCCATTAGGTATCTTAAGTATAGCATCTGTTTTGGAAAATGCAGGGCATAAGGTAAAAGTAATCGATAGCCCTACGCTCAGGCTTGACTTTAAATCATGGCTCTCTGAGATTAAATCATTTAATCCAGATATCATTGGAATTTCTATGCAAACTCCAATGGCACCTAAGGGATACCAGGCTGTAAAGATTGTAAAACAAGAAATACAAGATATACCAGTAATTGCTGGAGGTACTCATCCAAGCGTTTTATATAATGAGGCGTTGCAAAATGGATATGATATAGTGGTTAGGGGTGAAGGAGAGCTAACAATGCTAGAACTAACCAACTATTTAGAAAGAAAAGGTTTAGATAAAACAGGATTAAACGACATAGCTGGAATTGCTTTCAAATCAAGTTCTGGAGATTTAATAAAAACTAGGGACAGACCTCTAATACAGAATTTAGATGAATTACCATGGCCTGCAAGGCATCTTGTTGATATGAATAACTATACATTATTTAACAAAAATATAAATATATCTCACATAATGGCAAGCAGAGGATGCCCTTATGGATGTATGTATTGCATAACAAGCTATTATTGGGGAAGAAGGTTTAGATATAGATCTGCAGAAAATGTTGTTAATGAAATAGAATATCTCTATAATAAATATAACTCTAAAACAATAGTATTTACTGATGATGAATTTACAGCGAATTGGAAATTTGTTAGAGATTTTATCACACTTATTAAAAGCAGAGGGCTTGATGTTTCATTTTCATGCGGGACTAGAGTTGATTTAATAAACAAAGACCTAATGAAATTATTATATGATAATGGTTGTAATGCATTGTATTTTGGTGTCGAGTCTGCAAGTCAAGATACACTAAATAAAATAGGTAAGAGAATAACAATTGAGCAGGCAAAGAAAGCATTTAGCTGGGCTAAGGAGCTTAAAGGATTTACCACTGGTTCATTTATATTAGGATTTCCATGGGAAACTATTGACGATATGAAAAATACAGTAAATTTTGCAATTAAATTAGACCCAAATTATGCGCAATTTACAGCTTTAACCCCTTATCCTGGAACACCATTATATGATTATGCATTAAAATATAATTTGATTACTGATAATAATTGGGAACACTATACAACCGTTAAACCTGTAATGAGAGGCTTTAACTTTACTGCACAAGAACTTGGTAAAATGGTTATGTATGCCTATCGTAGGTTTTATGTTAGATGGGAGTTTATGAGTAGAGAATTAAAGGCCGGGAGGTTTTTTGATTTATTAGGTATTATTGCTAAGAACTTGATTTTCTCTACCTTTGAATCTAAATTAAAGAAGGTGTTTGAACCTTTGAGGTGGGGTAAATGAGCATAGATATAGATCATAATATTGATAAAATAGATGAAAATAAAAAAGAGGGTGGAGATATAGGTCATCTGTTAGCAGGAATAAGAGTCTTATTTAACAATCCAGCAACAAGATCTTTATTAAGGGCTGCAACAAAGGATATAAAAGTTAAATATGATAATGGTGAAATAAAGGATGCCCCTTTAATTTATCATGCATTATCATATTTTGTTGGTGAAGGAATCTCGGAATGCCCAATTACTGCTAGGTTTTTAATTCCAACAATTAGCCAAATAATAAAGATTGGAATTTTAATGCTAAATGGTGATGTTGATGCAGCTAGAAAGGGCATATCAGACCCTGCAATTAGGAGAGGGGTCTCATTAGTAATGAAAGGAATAGGATTTTATGGTGTCACTGTTCCTCAAAAGATGCCTGCGCCATTCCTAATAGTATGGAACATGACTAATATGTGCAATCTAAATTGTTTGCATTGCTATCAGAAAGCAGGAAAGCCTACGCCAGATGAATTAACATTAGAAGAAAAAATTATGTTAATTGATCAATTAGACAAGGCAGGTGTTGCATCTATAGCATTAAGCGGAGGCGAACCTACAATACACCCAGATTTTTATAGGATTGCTAAAGAAATTTCTAAGAGAGGAATACATACTGCTGTGGCAACAAATGGTTGGACATTTTCTAATATAAATAATTTGATAAAGGCCAAAGAAAATGGTTTAAGATATGTAGAGGTATCTTTAGACAGTGCTGTGCCTGAAAAACACGATAAATTTAGGGGTGTAAAAGGTTCATGGGAAAGGGCTGTTAAAGCATTAGAAAATGCAGTAAAATTAGGCATGGATCATGGAATGGCAGTTACAATAACAAAGCTAAATATTAATGAAACTAAAGATTTGTTGGATTTAGCAGAAGAAATAGGAGTTAAGAGGGTTATATTTTTCAATTTTGTTCCAACTGGTAGAGGAAAAGAAAACATTTGGTTAGATCTTGATCCCATTGAAAGAGAGAAGTTCTTAAGATATATATATGCAGAAATGAAAAATAGAAAGGGAATGCAAATAGTTAGTACTGCTCCACAATATGGCAGGGTAGCATTGGTTATGAGTCAAGGTAAAGAAATTGCACCAACACACTTTGCTGTATCAGGAGATCCAATAGTTAAGGCCGTTGCAGAATTTGTTGGAGGTTGCGGAGCTGGAAGAATATATGCTGGTATACAGCCAAATGGTGATATAATACCTTGTGTATTTTTACCTATAATTGTTGGGAGCATAAGAGAAAAAACATTCTGGGATATATGGACTAATTCCAAGCTCTTTAACGATTTAAGAGATAGGAATAAGCTAAAAGGCTTTTGCAATGTATGTCCATATAAAAATATATGTGGGGGTTGCAGAGCAAGGGCTTATGGTTATTATGGAGATCCATTAGCTTCTGATCCAGGATGCATTTACAATTGGAAAGAATGGAAAAAGCTTGAATCGCAAAGTCATGTAAAGCTAAAAGATAAACAAGTAGCATAATTTATAAAATAAGTAATGGCTCATATTCATCTTTGTTTAACTTTAAGTAAGATGATGTAATTATGCTCCTTATGTTGTTTACTTCAAATTTTAGCAATGTCAATGATGATGCTATTAATGATGGAGAAAACGGATATGATTGATAGGCTATTTCAGAATTTCTTTTTGCAACAAGGGCTGAGCTCTTTCTTATTGATTCCATTATTTCAATTTCTTTTCTTCCTTCTATTGTAATATATTTAAATAAATCCTTTAATGATGTACCTAAAGCTATCGGATCACTAGACTCTCTTTCGTAAATGCTTGAAACTTTTAACCATGATATATTACAGATATTAATTTTGCTTAAAGCTAGATCTAGAATTCTTAATGGCAACTTTAGCATAGATGCTTGGATTAATCCTAACGCAATTCTACCTTCCATTATGGGACAAATTATTCTTTGTGTATAATCTTTGTCTATACCGCTGAGATCATTTAATGAATCAGAGTAAAGATTAGATATCGCAGCTAAATAATACCATGTTATTACATTTGTATCCTTCGATTCGTTGAAAAGATTTAATGCTTCTTTTAATGGATTGTAAATATGTTTATAGTTAACTGAAAGCTCAACAAACCTTTGGATACCTGCTGTAGAATCCGGTTCAGCTAAAATCTTGTTTAAAGATGATTGACTCCAAAGTAATGATAACAGGTTTCCTCTAGAAACTTCTCTTCCATCGACTATGCTTCTTAAAATAATTAGCGCATCATGTATTTCATCCTCTCTAGCAAACGCTAAAGTAAGATTTATGGCTTCCTTAGGAACAAAACTTGATATATCATCAATAGAGAGATAAAATTGCTTAATTACTTCCTTTTCCGCCTCTTCCGAATTTTTTGTTTCCGATACAGACTTATATTTGGTTTCTCTTAAAGATGCATATATGTCAGTAATTGGCGGAGAAAGTTCTCTTATTTTGTCTGAGTGAATCAGCGTTGATTTTAAATATCTTAGTCTTGGAACAACTTGGGCATATGTCGATGGATTACCCAACTACTTCACCCAGAAACCAGTTTTTTGATCTGATCAATAACCTCTTTAACTGCAGCATTGTAATTTTCATTACCTAATTTTTCCGTAAGTAGTAGCTCCTCCTTTTCTTTTTTGCTATATTCATCTTTCATAATTTCTATGCTTTGTTTATATGAGTTATCCATTTCGTTTATAGCTTTATTTAGGTATTTTTTGCTCTCTTCTAAAATCTGCTTTCCTAAATCATCAGCAAGAGATACCAATTGGCTAGATTTTTCTCTAGATTCATTACTTAATTCTTTTAATGATTCCTCTAACCAATTTACAGCGTCAGCAAGTTTAGCAACATCGGACTTTACCATTGCCATCACCTTATTTTGCATAGGTCCTCTAAGTAATTAATTTATTTCCACTAATTGTAAGAAATAGAGAGGTTAAAAAACCTGCAAATCTGTAAAACATAGGTGTGCATGTTTAAGTAGCTTAAGGATCATTGAAAACGAAATACCTTATGTAAGGTATCTATTAAGAAAGCTGAGAGATAAAAACACTAGTAGGGAAGAATTTAATGCTGCTATGAAAAATTGTGGAAATTTTGGCTATAATTAGTTCAAACGAAATTAAATACAAGGAAGTTAAGATTACAACCGTTTGTCCCTACACTTTCATTTCAATCATTTTTTTTAACTCATGACCGAGCATAGGGACTTAGCCCTCAACCACC
>JBMFKU010000034.1:0-11782 GCA_049971805.1 Caldisphaera sp. | reverse complement strand
GTTTTCACAATACCTTAACACATTTTAGAATTTTTAAAACTTTATTTGCCCCTCAGAAGGGGTGAGGCTTGCCACTTTATCGTCAAGTCGTATGGGATACCGTACTTTTTCCTTGAAATGTAAAGAACGTCGTCAAGTACGAGAACATCGGTGTACAACTTATACTTTGTAGTGAAGTATATATAGAGGTTTTCATACTGAGCTCGATTACTGGGATCAGAAACCGTGTTAAGATATATGGAGCGGAGCGTCAAGAAAGGCCTTCAAGCCTCGAACTTCTCTTCAAGAGCTGTCTCGGCGTGTTCTCCTGGCCTCAGTTCTTTTCTACTTTGCAACTCCTTCAGCCTCTCGGCATGCTTCCTCAGCCAATCCTTGAGCTCTTGTTCATTAACATTTTTTCTCACAGGCCTTAGCACTATTCCATCACTTATCTCTACGATAACCTCATCCCCTTCATCTATTCCTACCGCCTCACGGATTGACTTTGGTATATTATAACACCCTTCCTACCAACCTTTAACTTGAGAGTTAAACAAAGTTAATAAATCAACGATCTTTCCTGCTTCTACTTGGCTCTGATCTTCTCACGTGGTTTAGCTAACACCATGTGATCAATGACTACTTTCAAGATCCCGGACGCAACCTATAGTATGGCTTTGGTTAGGTTTACACTATGTACTTAACGGCAGCCATATTGCTTAGACAGGAGTTGCCTTGAAGGTATGCTGAGCCAAAGTCCTTAGATAAGTACAAATGAATGCACTACTTTTATCTATAGTTGTAATGTTTTGGGAAGAAGGGGTAGAAATAATAGATACTCCATCTCTAATATGGATGGTAGGCATAGTAATGTTAATTTTTATTTCGTTCTCTTTCATGTTGGTTATTTAGTTTCAAGAAAAACCAAATTTAATTATGTAGATTCTGCAGCTATTGGATTTTTCAGTCTCAGCAAGAGATTTTGAAGTTGGCATAGCAATAGCTTTTACAGCCTTTTCAGTATACCCTTATATAGGTATGACAATTGTTATAAGACCATTACTTGAAATACCCTTAATGCTTCTATTGGTTTGGATACAGCTAAATAGGGAGCATAAAATTATTAAAAATGGAGGATCCTAAATAAATATTAATTTATTTTCTATTAAATTATCCAAATTTTAAAATTCAATATTATTTCTATTTAATATAAATTCCCAATATTCTATATTTTAAAGTTTATATTTTTTAAATAATTATAAAAATTTATAAATAAACAAGATTATAATTAAAAATTTAAACCATTTCTTAGATAATTAAATAGAATACAAATGACTAAAATAAACACTATTAACGTTAAGCGTTTAACTGCTGACCTCTATCCTGCTTTGAAGGGCGAGAGTTTTCAAGTCTTAAGGGTTACCTATAGGAGCTACTCTGATTCCTCCCTATGTGGGAGTAAAGTTACAACTTCTCGCTCTTATTTGACCTAAGAGAGAAATCTTGCCCTCCTTTTTCTTTAATTTGGTAACGAGTAGAGACTTACCTTATATAGTGAAGAATACCCTTGATAGCTATTCATATCTAATTATTTTTAAACAAACCTTAAACTTTACCCCCACCTTAAAAAGATGAGGTTTGCCATTTATTTTATCAAGAAAAACTAAAGCAAAAAACTTTATATAAAAATTAAGATATTCAAAAAACTTTAAAAGCATAGTACATCATATATAGTGCACAGAGGGAAGGAAATTTGATAAATAACGTGCACAAGAAAGCCTCAATAAGAACAGATATGGTTTTAGCAATCATTATAGCCTCTGCTATAATGGTGGCTATACTATCTATGCCTGAAATTTTGGAACCAATAGCACAGGCAATACTCTCATCACTTGAATATATATTGCCTATTGCAATTTTAGCAATAGGTGTTGTGCATGGCCTTAAGCCTGATGAACATACATGGCCAATAACAATATCTTATGCAATGATGCAAAAAAATGCTAGAGGAGCTGTGCTAGCTACTATGACATTCGCTGGAGCTTTAACTCTAGTTTGGACTGCAATGAGCACTCTCGTAGGATTTCTGCCTGATACACTATTTAAAGGTGTTTATAATTGGCTTGTGGATATATTAGTAGGCCTTACTATGATAACAATTGCAGGTCTTTATCTATGGAAGAATCATAAGAAAGGAACCGAGGCATCAGCTCCAGATTATAAAGCCATATGGATACATGGCATGGGGGCTGCATTTGGTGGAGATTTCTTTGTCATCTTATTGTTAGCTTTGTCAATAAAAACCTTAACACAAGAATTTCCATTAATTTTAGTGGGCTTTCTATTTGGACTTGGATCCTTCTTGGGTCAACTAGGTATAGTTTTGATGGCATATAAGGGTCTGCTAAAACTAGTTGGAGCACACGAAGTTTTAATTAGATCTGGCAGACTTAGTTTATTGATACTAGGTTTCTTTCTAATAGGATTCGGCTTATATGTATTAATAGTTTCATAAAGTTTAATTATTATATTTTTCAAATTTTGTCTTTAGCACATTACTTCTTAAAAGCAAAAACAATTTATTGATTTGTTATCATTTATATCGATTTCTAAATTATGAAAAGATGTTGCAATTAAGTATGTTCTAAATATGCTTAGAAAGCTTGAAAGAAATATCATAAAAGCTCTTTATTTGTTAATAGATATAGAAGCTATTTTATACACTATATCTTAAAAAGATCAGCAACTTTATGTTAATAAAAAGCTAAAAAACAAGACCTTAATTAAACTTTACTTTCCATGACTCATGTTTTAGCTTTTAAAGTAATGAAGTAACTACGAAATAAACTTAGGAAACAAAAAACAAGCTATTATCATTTAATATTTTTTAACCAATTCTTAAATTCTTCATAAATCTTATCTATTTCATTATCACTAATTTCTAATCCCAAAATATCTCTTATTGATAAATCAAAAAACTTTCTGTTTCTATCAAATTGATCCGGCAATCTACTAATTTCGTAATTTTTCATTTCTTCAAATAACAAGTCAATCTCGTTTAATCTTTCTTTTTCAAATTTCCTAAAATCTGGTACTTTAAGAGTTTTCCATTGAGAAATTTTGAGGCTTATCCAAGAACCTCCAGTCTCTTCTCTTTTAGATAAAATCGATATTAATCCGAAAATAGAATTTAACCATAAAATCAAAGCTTTTTGAATTTTATCATCAACCCTTACAGAATAAAACATATTAGATAAAATAGGCCTTTCCGAATATATGGAAACTAGATGAACAGTTTTTAGTGAAATCCTATCCGGGACAAGTAATCTTGATGAATAATCTTCAAACAACTTGATGCAATTTTTATTTTTAGGTATTCCTTTTTTGTTTGGTTTTATTATTAAAGAAGATCTATTTTCTTCTTCTCCACCAAATAAAACTGGATATCCTTCCGAAGATTCCAAATTAACTATAGTAAAACAGTCATGGAATTGATGCCTATCGATTCCTATCTTTGCTATCTTTCCTAGCTCTATCATATTATTTAATGATTGCAATTCAATAGCTTTTTCTGTTAGATGACGCGAAGGAAATGAAACAAAATAACTCCACGAATCCGATAACAAGGATTTTCTATTTACTTTAATAGCTATGTAATCATTGCTAATAATATCTCGATTAAGCAATTTATATGAAATTTCCAGTGCGTCGATTGTTGTTTTTGGTTTTTTTAACAGATTAACAAAAATGGTCTCTTCATTATCATCATGATGATCCTTTCTTTTTGCTATTATTAGGACTTCGCTTAAGTTTGTTGACTCAGAGAAATTGTATCCCTGACTATCAAAGCTTGTTATTACATACTTTAAATGAAACTTTGAGAAAAGCAATGATCTTGCTAAAAACCATGAAGGGCCCATTAATAAATTTTTTGGTAAAACAAAACCTATTACACCGTTTTCTTTAACATAAAGATATGCTAGGTATAAAAATAGAAGGCCCTCCCCTGCCCTAGATATACCATAATATACATTCTTTAAATCATCATCGATATCTTTGAGTATATTGCTTTCTTTTGCAATCTTAATTAAATCATTTTTTACATCATCTCTAATTTTATTAAACTTTTCTATAAGCCTTTCTCTATCTTCAACTACAAACCCAAATAATCCCTTTTCCTTCTCTTTAAACTCCTTCCCTTTTCTACCTGTTGCTCTGGTAAATGGAGGATTCATTAGTATTAAGTCAATTTTGTCTGGTAACTTAAACCCTTCCTCTTCTCCTGATATAGTTAGGGAAATATTACCTTCCTTTTTTATCCTTTCTTCTTTTGGCAAATCTAACCAATCAAGCATATTTTTAAACTCCTTTTTATTTCTTATTAATTCAAGGCTACCAAGCCATGGAGTTTTATCTTCCTTAATACCAAAATAATCGGCTCTTATGTTTTGTTTTTTAACTTCAGGAGCAAGTAATGCCAAATTAATTGCAGTTATCTGAGCTGCATATTTTAATGCATCAATCCCATAGATGTTTTCTAAAATTCTTTTTGATATTTCCTTTATATCATCGTTTAAATCTTTATCATATATTATTTTTGATGCAAGCCTATTTAAAGATTGATATGCATATGTTAGTAAAGTACCGCTTCCGCATGCAAAATCAGCTACCTTTGTTTCCTTTATTAGCTCTATGTCTTCTACTCCATCATATAATGTATTTACCGAAAGCTCCGCTAATAAGGTTGCAGCTGGTATTTGAGTATAATATGTGGCAAAGCCCTTTCTTTGAGATATATCTCCTGAAACCTTGTGATATATCCTACCAGCGATGTCTTTGCTCAATAAAATCTTGTTTTGAGCAATCTCTTCTCCTACCTTTGTTAAATTTTCAACTGGTTTGTCAAATTTTGGAGGCAGTAAATCTAGAATTTCATTAACATTTTTTGTTATCAATTGGTAATCTATTTCTTCTATTTTTTCCATGGCTTTTTGTAGTGCAATAACAGAAGAATTTTTTTCCTTGATTAAAGATCTTAAGCTCTTTAGTCCTGGTCTATAATTTCTTATGTGCTCATAAAATGCTGATGATAATAAAATTAAGAGACCTGCCTGATATGAAATCAATTCTTTATCATTCTCAATTTTTAATCCATAAAGTCGCCATATAGATTCATAAAGCTTATTTGATAATTCTTCATCAACATTTTGAGAGAAGTCTTGAAGTGCTTGATATACCTTGTCTATGTATTCCTTCGTCTGCTCTTCACTTATCAATTTATGAGGTAGATATTTTATTATCTCCTTCAATTTTAATATATCCAAATCCTGAATCCATTCATTTGAAGCAATAGGTAATTTAAAGTCCTTAATGTAATTATATAACGCCTTTCTAGAACTTAAGGGTATAAAAATTTTGCAATCAAACTTCAAACCTTTTATTTTATCTTCAACTTCGCTTTCATTGATATCTCCTATGCTTTCCTTTATATGCAAGGCTATTGATATATCAACAAGACCTTGATTCAATCTATTCTCAGCATCTTTTTCAGCATCAGATTTTTGATAAGAGCTTTCAATACCTATCCTTAATCCTTGATAAAAACATTTTATATCAGGTCTTTTAGCATAACCATTTACAAATTCTGTTCTTTCCGATTTACATTTCAATTCAATATCTTTCCCAAATGCATCCAAGTATTTGCCTATATAGTGATTAATAGTTTCTTCAATAACCATTTTAACCATCTTTTTCTACTAAAATTATTTACAATAGAATATTAAAAATTTAAGATCATATATATATAGATAATTTTTTAATTTTACGAAAAACATCTAAATTGGTGAAAAAATGAAGGTAGCATTTCCAACCGACGATTGCAGATCAATATCTTATGGAGGACCTGGATCTGGTAAATTCTTGGTTTTAGATTTTGAAAATGGAGGAATAAAGAATAAGGAGTGCAGACAAGTTAATGCAAAACATCCAAGAGAAAGGCATGAACATGGAATGCATGGCCATGGAATGCATGAAGATGAAGATCATGAAACTGATCCTGAACATGCAAGATGGCATCTAGCAGTTATAAATACCCTAAAAGATGTTGATGTTATTTTAGCATATCATATGGGTAGAGCTATCGTTGCTGGATTAGAAGGTTTAAAAAAGAAAGTAATACTAGGAATTTATTTTGAGAATCTAAATGAAATAATTAACTTCTTGAATTCAGAAGAATTTAAGGAGTTAACTAATAGCGATTAAATTTTAATTAAAATACGATAATATATTAGGAAAAAGTTACTTAACTTTATTATCTATACTACAAAATTAAAACTATTAAATTGTTAACTGGGGAGTTAACAATCTGATAAATAATTAATAACAATCTCTTAATACTATAAATTATAAAAATTTTAAAATTATTTAAAAAATTATTTAATTTAAAAATATTTTTATTTTGCTATAACTTCAACTCTTTGACCTGTTGCACTTGGACCCAATACGGCAATATCTATACCTACTATTAGTGAAAAAGCAAATGTCACCAAGAACAATGTAAGAGGTCCAGAAGAAACTAATATAGTTCCTAAAACTGTTAATAAGATGAAAGTCCCTAATCTGCTTAAACTGTATTGCAAACCGTCAGCTGCTGCTCTTACTCTAGTAGGTAGGATTTCAGCTGTATACATATGGTAAGTATTCGAGAATAGATTAAGAAAAATAGCTAACAGAAAACCTGATATTTCCAAAAGCGCTATAGTTCTAGAATATCCGAACGCAATACCAAATAAGCCAGCTAGTATAATATAAGTTACAATTTGCCATTTCCTGTCAAATAATTTTTTATCTATTATAAATATCGATATTAAAGAACCTATAAAATATCCAGTATAAATCACAAACGTCATTGTTGTAGATTTGGCAAAAGTAAAACCTTTTTCATATAGAACTGTTGGTGCAAGAGAAGTAAAGCCATAATATACAGCTGCTTGGAAGAATTGAAAAATTATTAACATTATCATTCTCTTTAAATAAGGCCCTTTAAATGCATCTCTAAGAGGAACTTTTTTGGTTTTAATTACTTCAACCTCAACAGGTTCGGGTAAAGTTTTTCCTTCTTTTGTTGCCTGTTGCTCGAATTGTGCAACTATTTTATCTGCTTCGTCATATTTACCATGAACTTCTAACCATCTAGGAGATTCAGGTATCATAAATCTTAATGGAATTATAGATAAAATACCTATTCCTCCGACCCAATACACCCATTGCCAATGGGCTGGTATAGTAAATATTGCAATACTTGTAACTACTAATGGAGATAACCAAGCTATAGTATATGCGGTTGCAAGCCTTTTTCCTCTCATTGAAGGCTGGAAGAATTCTGTTGACATTATGTCTACAACAAGTATTGCTTCTGGACCTGCTCCAAGACCTGCAAAAAACCTCAGAGTTCCTAATACATAAATGTTTGGCGAGAACGGGGTCAACAAATATGCAACGCTCATTATTGCCATATTTATTACTATAACTGTCTTTCTACCAACATAATCCCCTATATATCCTAAAAGTATTACTCCTACAAATGCTCCTAAGAAGAATATTGCTATTGTATAAAATATTGAGGTTGAAACGCTTACATGATAATAAAGATGTATTGGCGCAACAGTAAAGCCTCCCACAAATAAATCGTATAAATCAAAAAATTCCCCGAGGCTTAATAATATAAGAAGTTTTGTGTGTAAACTAGTCCATGGTATTCTATCTAGTCTTGCAGCAATAGAATGCTTATTCATGCTAGTGCCCAATTATATCACCCTTTGAGTACACAATGACGTGTTAAGCTTAATAATGATTACATAAAAGGGGTTTTATATAAAGTAAATAGGAAATTGAAAAGATATAAAAAAGGGGTTAAGCTTGGTCCAATTAGTAGATGATACATTAAGAGAAGGCCTTCAATCACCAGGAATTTCGTTTAAGATTGAGGAAAAAATAAAAATTGCAGAATTATTAGGCAAATCAGGTATTGAAAATGCAATAGTTAGCTATCCATCAGCTCATTGGTCAGAGAAGAAAGTCACAGAAGAAATAATTAACAAAAAACTCATAAAAAATGTTTATGGGCTAGGAAGGGCTATTAAAAGCGATATTGATGAAATTTTTAATTGTGGGGCTCATATTGCATTGCATTTTCCATTTAAATATGAAAATATAGATAAAATTATTGATGATATTAAATACTCTCTAAAAAAAGACGAATTTACAAGTGTTGCACTAGTTGATGTGGTAGCAAATAGATCTGCTGTAATTGATATTCTAAAAAAGCTCGATGAAATAGGCTTAAGGAAAGTACAACTTCCAGACACAACTGGCAATGCTACACCAAAATTCATGAGGAATTTAATAAAAGATTCGTTAAAAATTTTAAAAAACAATATAGATATTGAAGTTCATTGCCACAATGATTACGGACTATCAGTTTCAAATTGTTTAGCAGCCATTGAAGAGGGAGCAACATCAGTTTCAGTTACTGTATATGGTATCGGAGAAAGGAATGGAATTGCCGACTTGTTTGTAATGTACAATGCTTTAAAAAAAGAGGGATATAATTTGAGATTGGATGAAACAGCTCTATTGGAGTTATACAAATACGTAGAGGATTTAATTTTAAAGAAGATAGGATACAAATTTTTCTTTTATAATTTTCCTATAGTGGGAATAAACACAAACACAATGACAGCAGGTACACATGCATCTTATATATCAGTATTTTCTCAAGAGAGGTTCTCGGTAAATGTTTATGCTGGAAAAAGTCTAATAAAGAAAATATTAGATAAATATGGAATTAATTTAAGTGATGAAAAACTTGCATCCCTAGTAAACTTAGTAAAGGAGATTAGCGTAAAAGACGGTAAGGCGTTAACCTATGAAGATGTATTAAAGCTTTCTAAAGAGGTGTAATTATGAAGGCATTAGAAATAGGCCATATAGTTGCTGGTCCTACGGCAGGTTTACTTTTATCTTCATTAGGATTTGAAGTAATAAAAATCGAAAAACCCAATGAAGGTGATATAGCAAGGAGATTACCAGGTAGTAGCTCAGGTACATTTCCATACCTTAACTGGGGAAAGAAAAGCATATCTCTCGATATACTCAAAGATGAAGGGAAAGAAGTTTTTAAAAAGTTACTAAAAACTGTTGATGTTCTAATAGATAATTTGGCTAGGGGAACTTTGGATAAGGCTGGTTTGGGATATGAGGAAATTAAAAAAATAAATCCAAGAATTATTTATGCATCTCTAAAAGCCTACAGCTATGGACCATATGAAAACAGAAAATCCTTAGACTATCCAATCGAAGTCCACAGCGGATTGGCTTATATGACAGGATTGAAGGATAAACCTATGAGACTAGGGGCATCTATTGTTGACATAGGAGCTGCTATGTTTGCAGTAATAGGAATTATGCAAAAGCTTTTAGAGAGAGAAAAAACTGGAGTAGGAGGAATTGTTGACATAGGATTATTTGAAACAGCTATGTTTTTTGTAGGTCAGCATATCTCTACATACCAGGTTTTAGGAAGACCGATTTTACCAATAAATGAAGAAGGTTTTGCCTGGGGTATCTATGATTTTTTTGACACTAAAGATAAAAAAGTTATATTTGTTGCAGTAACAACTGATAAGCAATGGACAGATTTCTGTAAGTCATTAAGCTTGAAAATTTGTGGAGAAGAGAAATTTAAAAGAAATGAAGATAGATATAAAAATAGAGGCTTTTTGATACCTTATCTCCAAAATGAAATAAGAAAATATACATCTGATGAACTTGTAAACATATTTGATAAAAACAACATAGGGTATGCTATATTAAACAAGCCATGGGATCTTCTTCAAGATCCTCATGCATCAAGAAAGATGGTAGACGTAATCTTTAATGATAAGGAAATTAAAATACCAGCTCCACCAATTATTAAAGAAATTAAAAACAACAAGGTTCCTCCTTTAGGAGAATCAACATATGAAATCCTTCAAGAATTGGGTTACACCGATGAGGAGATTCTTAAGTTAAAAGAAAAAGAGGTAATCTAATTATGAGCTAGGTAAAATGTTAGAAAGTATTTTATATATTGTATTTCTTATATGGTAAATAATAGTTGGTTGAGACATGTTAATTTTATAGCTAAGTTCTTCCAAGTTTATTTCTCTTGGCCATGAAAAATAACCATATTTATATGCTTTATATAAAACCTCGAACTCCCTATTATTTACACCACTTAAATCTAATATAATTTTAGAAGTCCAATATAATATAGATTTTGCAGTTGCTTCGCCATAATTAAAGCTAATAATTTCATTATTTCGTGATATCTCGTTTACAACGTCATCTAAATTTTTCTTACTTTTAATCAGAATTAAAAATCTCTCATATCCATCCCCTGCGATTGTTGGAGTAATTAAAGTTGCATCATATTTAGCTATAGTTTTAACTATGCCATGACCCTCTTTTATACCTCTAACTAAAATTCCATTGCTACTTATTTTATCCCAATTAAGCGATGCAAAATCGTTATATCTCTTTTTCCAAGATTTCATGTTATATTCTTGACCTTTCTCTTTAACTTCTACAAAAGCAACTATGGAATTAAAACTTTTTTCAACAGGTAACACAGAAAATGATAAGACTTCCTTATCAAAGTCATGAGCAATCCTTGATAGACCACAGCTGCTCTTTACTAACAAATCAAGCATAATCATGTTTAAACCTCATGTATTAATATATCAATTTTAACTTAATAAAGATTTATAGTAAAGTGTATTTAAATGGAATACAAATTTTATATCTAATCTTATTTTATTTGATTATATTATTATAAGCTAGTGTTATTTTTCATCAATTAGTTCTCTGGCAACAACTCTAACTGGGGATCCATCACCATTTTTGATTTTAAGTGGAAAACAAAAAGCCTCGACAATTTTGCCTATAAGCGGTTTAAGACCAGTAAGGTTTTCAATGATTAATATATTATTTTTTAATAGGATATCATGAGCAGGAAAGCCTTTTCTAAGACCGCTCTTTATTGAAGGATCAGGTGACATTGTGTCGACACCAACTATTCTAATCTTAAATCTAGTTAGTAGGCTTGCTGCATCAGGTAAAATATAAGGATACTTCCAGATGTAACTATCTTTCCCCCATTGATTTTCCCAACCAGTTCTAATAAAGGCAAAATCTGCTTTTTCTAAAATCATAGAATTGTTTTTTATATCTTCATATGTAATAGGTTCTAACTCATTTTTTGGAATGTCTAATATTGTTGCTAGCCCAGTGAAAAATTCTGGAGGAATTAAGTCAATTGTTATTCCATCGTTAATAAGGTGGTATGGAGCGTCTATGTGAGTTCCTGAGTGCGAATTAATAGTAATATTGGTAATTCTAGACCCAGTTACATTGGTAACATGCTCAGTTTTTAGTGGTAAATGTCCATAGCCTTCTACCATACCCTCTTCATATACATGACTCAAATCGTACCATTTATATTTCACAGATAATCACCTTTTCATTATTTTATATATCTATTCAAATTTTTATAGTTCTCTTTAAAGATTTTATGTTATTCCCTAAGAGTGGCTTAACTCTATTTTATGAAATCCAATGTTTACCAGTGACATAACTTACCCTTACTTTTAATTACTTCTAAAGAGCCACAGCTCTTAAGGGATCATACAGGCTCACCCTTAAATCATTGGGGCTAGTCGAGGGAAACACCACTATACTCCCATCGAACTTCCTAAAGGTTGTC
>JBMFKU010000033.1:0-12444 GCA_049971805.1 Caldisphaera sp. | reverse complement strand
CGTTATTTAATTCTCCAACCAAGTTTTCTTTTGGAACTCTACAATCTTTAAAAAGCAACTCGCTTGTGCCGCTACCTCTATAACCCATCATATCTAGTTTAGATATTTCTATGCATTTGTTTTTATCGACAACAAATATTGATATTGCTTTATGCCTGTCTTCTTGTTTACCAGTTCTTGCAGCTACCAAAAAGAAATCAGCATATGTAGAGTTTGTGATCCACGTCTTTCTGCCATTTATAACAAAATCATTACCATCTTTTTCTGCCCTTGTTGTTAGGTTTGCAGCATCTGATCCACAGCACGGTTCGCTTAATGCAAATGCCCCAATTTTTCCTTTAGCCAATCTAGTTAAATATTCTTCCTTTAATTCTTCACTTGCATAGTGAACTAATGGATATGCAACCATTGTACCAGAAACAGTAGCTATGATAGATATTCCAGAAGAAACCCTAGCAAGCTCTTCAACGACTACAACAGATTCTAATGTAGATAAATTTGGTCCGCCATATTTGTCTGATACCTTTAATGCAAAATAACCCATATTAGCAACTTGATTTAATATATCCTCTGGAACATAGTTATCTATGTCTATTTTCTTTGCAACAGGAGACAATATCTTTTCTGAAAATTCTCTAACACTACTCCTAAGCAAATCTATATCGGACTTAGCACCCAATTTTACACACCTATTTGTACAAGTATTTTTAAAAATAAATATTTTTCAATATGCCAAATTATTATTAAAAAATATTTATAGTAATTATAAATTTTTGTAAATACGAAATGCATATTATTATAAATAACAAAAATAGAAATTGTGTGATAATTATGTTTGAAAACGAAGTTGTAAAGGAATTAATTAATAGATATAGAAAGCTTTGGTCTATAGGTCACGCTCAGGCATTAATGGGATGGGATAACGAAACATATATGCCACCATTAGGATCCGAAGAAAGGGGCTATGCCATGGCTGAGTTAAGTACATTATATCAAGAACTAATTCTAAGCGAAAATTTTGTTTCATTAGTTGAAAAGGCATCTAATCAGGAAAATCTAAACGATTATGAAAAAGGAGTTGTTAGAGTCTTATCTAGAGAAATCAATATATTAAGGAAAATACCTCCAAGCTTAATATATGAGCTTTCCAAGACTTCAGAAGAAGCATTTCATGCATGGAAGGAAGCAAGAGAGAAAAATGATTTTTCAATTTTTAACAAATATTTAGAAAAAATAATAAAATTGAATATTGAAAAGGCTGAAAGATTAGGTTATAAAAATGAGCCTTACGATGCATTACTAGATTTATATGAAGAAGGATTAATGACTAAGGATGTTGTCAGTATATTTGATTATCTAAAGCCAAATCTGAAGATAATTTTAGATAATGTTGTATCTGAAGGATATTTTTATTTTGAACCAGAATTAGAAAAAATGAAATATGATTCAGAAAAAATGAAAAAAGTTAATTTAGAAGTTCTAAATATGCTGAATTATCCATGGGATAGAGCAAGACTTGATGTAAGTCCGCATCCATTTACTCAAGGAATGGGATTAAATGATGTGAGAATTACTACAAGATACGAAGGTTTTGATTTTAAGAGATCTTTATTTAGTGTTATTCATGAATTTGGTCACGCTACATATGAATTGCAAATAGATCAAGGATTAAAAATGAGTCCAATTGGTAGTGGGGTTAGCCTTGGTATCCATGAAAGCCAAAGCAGGTTCTGGGAAAATATAATAGGTAGAAGCTATCAGTTTACCAGCGATATAAAACCAATAGTTGATAGGCATCTAGAATTTACAAAAAAATATAGCGATGAGGAGTTATTTAGGTATTTTGCAGCAGTTAAGCCAAGCTTGATAAGAACAGAGGCAGATGAGCTTACCTATAACTTTCATATCATATTAAGATTTGAAATGGAAAGACTTATGCTAAGAGGAGAGGTAAATGTTAACGATCTACCTGAGATATGGAATCAAAACATGGAAGAGCTCTTAGGAATAAGACCCAAGTCTTTTAGTGAAGGGATATTGCAAGATGTTCATTGGAGTCATGGTGATCTTGGATATTTCCCCACTTATACGTTGGGAAATATAGTTGCTGCGCAAGTAAGAAATTATCTATTGAAAGTTATACCTCTATATGATTTAGTATCAGAAAAGAAGTTTAATGATATTAAACAAAACCTCAAGGAGTTAATCCATAAGTATGGATCTACATACAAGCCTAAGGATTTGCTAGTTATGAAATTAGGAGAACCATATAATCCTGAATATCTAATAAAGTATTTAACAGAAAAATATTTGAGACAAGTTTAAAATTGAAAAAAATATAATTAGCAACCTTCTTCTTTGTTTTATGATTTTTATCTATTTTAAATTATAAAAATTATAAACTATGATACATATATTAAAAGTTGATTCTTTAAAATCTTGGAAGACGTTTTTATATATTTTGTTAGTTGCTCGATAATTATTAGTGTAAGCTTAAATAAATTAAAATATTATCTTATATTTCTCCTGAACTATAGATTTTATAATAATTTAAATGATGCTCTAACCATAGTAAAAAAGTTGCTAATATAATAGAATTTATTAAGAAACTGATAGAATATCTTGTGTTACGCAACTGAACAACAAGAATGGCATAAGCCTTAAGAGATTTAGAAATTAGTCCTTTAGGGTGCGGAGGAGGTTTGAAAGGTGAATGGTAATTGTATAGACAAGGAAAAGATAATGAGGGAAATAATAGAGATGAAAATGAGAATAGAAGAGGTTCAGAAGGATATAGATCGGTTGGATTATATAAGGAATACAATAGTAGAGTATTTAATAACTCATACAAGGAATTACTACAAAGGCTAGCTGAAGTTTCATCAGAAGAAGCTTCTTTAAATTTTAGGTTATATAGGCTTAAGGGAAGAGCCTAAATATTTAGCTTTGGAGTTTTCTGGGTTATTGTGCTTATCCATGGCGTAACTTTTCCTTACTTTTAATCACTTCTAATTCAGCCTGGCCTCTTAAGGGATCATAAACCTTCACCCTTAAATTATTGGAGCTAGTCGAGGGAAACACCACTACTTTCCTATCTACCCTTTTCACAAGGTTAAGAGGAGATATTGAGTTCCTCTCCAATAGGGCATCCTTACCTACCAAATACCTATTATTTACCTTCACAACCTTAATACCATTATGAGCAGAGCCCGTCATCAGGTAGGGATTAAAAGCCTTGACAACCCTCCCAATAACCTGCTTACCCTTCCACTACCGCTCAGTAACTTCTCGACTTCACTGTATGGGATTCTCCACCTACCGTTAATTTCGACAGTTCTGATCTTTCCTTGTCTAATCCACTTGATGACACCGCTCCTGCTCATGCCAAATATTTTGGTAACCTCGCTTGGCGTTAGGTACCTCTCCACAGCATTTCCGCAGTACTAGAAGTGATTGGAAGTATTTAAAAGTTATGCAAAGGCGCTATAGTCTCAATATAAGTTATTGGGAGGTAATGATAGTGAATTTAGAAAAATTTTCAATGAAATGTTTGAAAAATATGTAGAATATTATTATTAATTTCATTGAAAATTCATATTTTAGGTTTAGATAAATTTCTTTGAATTAAAATGGTTAAATCTTTATGATATGATCATAATTTTTATCAGCCAAATAAATTTAGTTATTCTTCTTGTATTCTTTTAAATAAATTTCTCTAGCTAGAAGAAATGACATAATAACTGCCAAAGATGTAAATATAATAATAAGTGCATATTCTAATTCCCAAGCATATACAGCTTTATATTGTCCCCATGGAAACCACCATGTGGTATTTGTATTATACCAAGAAGAGAGCTGCCAATCAACCTGACCCAATATAGCAGCTATACCAAAGTATGCTAGAGCTATTACAACAACATATATCAATGCCTTACGCATATACATTACCATTATGATAAATGATTTTTGTTATCATTGTATGAATTCACCCATTTCAATAATATCTATTTACGGTCATTTTGATTTTATTACCAATTTTTTCAAATTCTTTGCTTAGCATGCTATATAATAGAATCTGTGGCTTAATTTTTTGTAATTTGTGATATATTAACTAAAGAACATCGATAGTTTTATATACTCTAACCGGCCAGTCGAATAATATATATATAAGTATAGCTATAATCTAAAAGATTTGCTATATAACGAGAGTAACAGGAATAGGAGGGGATAGTAAGTTGGCAAGGGATAATGAGCTCAAGGATGTCATAAATTTTACAAGCGAAAATATTATAGCAAAGGCTATCCCTTATTCTAAGGAGATTGAGATAAGAGGTGGGGTATCAAGAGATATTGTTGAAGAAATCTCAAAAATTAAGAGAGAGCCTGATTGGATGAGGCTCTTTAGGCTTAAATCGCTTGAAGCTTTCGAGAAGCTTCGCATGCCAAACTGGCTCGAAATAGAAAGTATAGATCTTGAAAATCTTACAGCTTACATAAAACCAAAAATAAATTTTACAGAGACCTGGGAAGATTTACCTGATTGGATTAAAGAAACTTATGCAAAGCTAGGCTTGCCTGAGGAAGAGGCCAGACTCCTTTCTGGTCTTACTACGATTTATGATAGTGAAAATGTGATGACTACAGTTAAGGAGGAACTTAAGGCAAAGAATGTAATATTTACCACTATGGATGAAGCTGTAAGAAAATATCCAGACATAGTGAAAGAGTACTTTGCGCATGTATATCCGACTATGGATCACAAGTTTTCCGCGCTCCATTATGCACTTTGGAGTGGTGGAGCATTTGTTTATGTGCCAAAAGGTGTTAAGATAAGAAATCCTGTTGAGGCGTTTTTTGTAATAGGTAGCGAACTAGTTGGACAATTTGAACATATACTTATAATTGCAGATGATGATAGCTTTATACACTTCATAGAGGGTTGTGCGGCTCCTGCACTTTATAAATATAGTTTCCATGACGGTACAGTTGAGATATATGCAAAAAAGAGAGCGGAGGTTCACTTTACTACAATACAGAATTGGAGCGGTGAAATTATATCATTTAGCAACAAAAGAGCAATAGCAGAAGACCATGCAAACATTGAATGGGTTGAAGGAAGCATAGGAAGCAAATATACTGTTGCTTATCCAGCTACAATACTCAAGGGTACAGGAGCTTCTACAAGAAACATTTCAATAGGTGTTGCTAATGGGCTTGGAAAGGTTAAGGATGTTGGTGCAAAAGCAATACATGTTGCACCTGAAACCAGAAGCATGATAATTTCAAAGAGCATAAGTGCAAGAGGAGGTAATGCTGGATATAGAGGTTTAGTAAAGGTATTGAAAGGAGCTAAGCACAGTATAGCTCATGTACAATGCGATAGTTTAATATTAGATGATAAAAGCAAAGCATATACTCTTCCAAGAAATGAGGTTGATGAGCCAACTGCTGAGGTTACACATGAGGCCACAGTTGGTAAGTTGGGTGAAGACCAGCTCTTTTATCTCGCATCAAGAGGTATAAAAGAAGAAGAAGCTAAGGCAATGATAGTCAATGGATTCATAAGAGATGTTCTTAGAGGGCTTCCTCTAGAAACCGTTGGAATATTAGTAAAGGTAATAGGGCTTGAATTTAGCCAACTTGGCGGAGTTGGGTAATTTTTATACCTTAATTAAAATTTTTTATACCTGCTAATAGAGAAATTTTGCAATAAAATCAATGTTATTTTGCCTTAATATATTTGATTGAATTTTTCTAAACATAGGTTTTGCAAAGAATTTAATTATCTTCTGTTAATCCTTTAGCAAATCGTAACTTTAATTTAAATTATTAATCTAATTATTTAATTAAAATCAATTAAAAAGCTTTATTTAACTTGCTAAATTTATGCTATTGCTCATTACATTGAATTAACCTCGTCAATTATTTTCTTGATCTTTTCCTTATTTTCTATGCTATCCTCCCTAAGAGGCATTCTGACATAGCCTTTAATTGGGCTACCTATCAATTCTAAAGCAGTTTTAGTTGCGCTTGTATTTGAGAAACCTATATCATAGATCTTCGATATAAGCATTATTTTTTTATTAATTTCCAAGGCTTTATTGTAATTCCTATTAATAAACTCTTTATACAATTCGACGTGCAATTTAGGGAATACATTAGCTAACCCTGAAACTGTTCCATCGCCTCCCATTATTAAAATTGGTAAAAACATCTGAACCATACCTGTTAAGACATAAAAATCCTTTCTAATACTTTTTACCCCATCAATTGTTTTTCTTATATAATCAAAGCTGTCATATGTTATTTTAGCTCCTATTACATTACTATGTTCTCTTGCTAGCTTTTCATATATGCTTATTGGTATCACAACTCCAGTTGTAGAAGGATTATTATAAATTATAATTGAGGCATCGAGAGATTCCGCTACCTTAGAAAAATGTAAATAAAGATCATTTTCCGACAGCTTATAAAAGAATGGAGGCATGATAATTAACCCATCAGCACCATAATCTAAGTATTTTTTACCTAAAGATATGGATAATTGGGTTATATTTGTGGTAATTCCAGGTAATATAGGTACTTTCTTATTTGAAAATTCGATAGTTTTTCTTACAAAATTTATCAGCTCTTCTTCATTTAAATGCACGAATTCCCCCGTAGTAGAGTTTGGAAATAAAGCGTTAACACCGTTATTTATTGTATAGTCTATCAACCATTTTAATCCTTCATAGTCTATTTCACCTTTCGAATTGAAAGGAGTTATCATAGGAACTACTACGCCTTTTAACTCCAAATTTTTTCACCATATATAATTGTTAAAATTATAGGAGTTAATAAATCAGTTTATTATCTCGTCTAATTTTTCGACAGGTAGTTTTCTTGTATCTATTCCGTATACATACCACACAGCAGAGCCAGATAACCCTATAACCCAAAATAAAATATCATATATTTGAAATGAATATATACTAAATTAAATGTAAAAAGGACTGAAATAATGTAAATAATCCACCCAGAGCTTCTTATTAAAGATATGCTGCTTGCCCTAATTTTTGTTGCAAATAATTCCCCTTCTAATATTAACCTAGATCCCCAAGTTAATTGAGTGAATAACCCATTTGCAACAACTAATGAGAAGAAAATAATATAATTGCTATATACGTGAAGGATTAAAAGTAATAATAGTGAAGATAAAAGTCCTCCAATAAATCCTAAAAATACAAATGAATTTCTCTTAATATAGTCTATAATTATATATCCTATAATCCCCCCTGTAATGTTTCCCAAATTGAATAGCATTATAATATAATAAGTCATACTTGGATAATAATATGGACCTATTACCCATGATATTAAACCATATGTTAATATCGTAGAAATTGATATGAATAGTAAAGCAATTATTTTTATTGGATTTTGCTTTGTAATTTTTATTTTTTTAATATTTGATTTAAGCCATAAATTGGATTCAGGAAGCTTATTTCTAAATATATAAGAAGTTAAAAGAGATATAAACAAAACAATGCTTACAACAATTTTTATAACTATATAATATCTAAAAATTATGAAGACGAATGATGATATTAATGCTCCTATGTTAGCGAAATTTGTTATAATCATCATTATTTTTCCTCTATCATCACTGTATAAGATTTCACTAGCATATGAAATTATTGCAGGCTCATCTCCACCGGCTATAGAGAAAAGAAGTATATTTACTCCTGTTAAAGATACATAGAGAAAAGAAGTATATTTACTCCTGTTAAAGATACATATGGATTAGGTAATAAAAATAAAAATATACCTATAGAAAATAAAATTGGTGTGATAACCAATACGGGTCTCCTTCCTATTTTATCTGCAATTCGTCCAAATAATATATTTCCTAAGAGTAAAGATAATGGAGGTGTTACTAATAGGTATATGTCTATACTTTTTGGATAAAAATTAATCTGTGTTAGCAAAGAACCCAATGTTATAGAAAAACCGTAGAGAAGCATTGACATGGACATGCTGTAAAAGATATATTTTTTTATTTTATCGTAGACAATCATCTGGACACCCTATCCTATTTTAAAAATATAAGTTTAAAAATGATAATTATAAGGACTTTTTTATTTTAAAAAGTAATTAACTGTTTTTATGAGAACCTTTAAAATAAGAGGATTGCTTATTTTTGTTCTTTAATGATAATAAATTTATTTTGCATAGTAATAGGTTTATTGAATTATAATTTATTAATTAATTTTAAAAAGTTATTTATGCATTCAGGTAAACCCTTGGATTTTCTAATAAGTTTATGTTGAGAAGAGCTTGTATTAAATATAACCTTTTATTTGAAATAGTGCCATGAATTAATTAAAATCATTCATAATAATATAAATTTTTCTATATTACATCGAATTAAACTGTTTTATACAAAATTGAGAAATCTATGCATTATAAAAAGATACCTTATGTAAAACTACTTTAGTATCTTTGTAGAATTTTTGCTTTAAAATTATTGATTTTCACAATCGTATATTGCATTTTGGCAATTTAAGATATTTTATCTATTAATGTTTTCATTTCCTTTACTATCAGTGCAACATTTGAGATAATTCGCTCAAAACTATAACATTTTTCTTTATTTCTTCAATAATAATTATATCAAAATAAATATCTATATCTTTTAAAATTTATTGGTGCAGGAAATTTGAGCAGAGTTAATTCGTTACCTCTTAATGAAAAAGAGTTACCCGAGAAAATCGATCATACAATTCTTAAGCCAGAAGATGGATATGATGGTATTATTAGAGGAATAGAGGAAGTTAAGAAATATGGATTTAGATCTCTTGTATTACCTTTATCAGCTGTTAGATTTGCATCAGAAATATCTAATATTCCTTTAACATCAGTAATAAGCTTTCCAATGGGCAATGATCCTTTGGAAATCAAAAAGGTACAATTAGAAAAAGCGATTGATTATGGTGCAAGAGAGGTCGATGTTGTTATAAATTTAATGGATTTGTTATCAAACAAAATAGATGATGTATCTAAAGAAATTAGGGAATTAACAGAATTAGCTCATCAATTAGGAGCAAAAATAAAATTTATAATTGAAACCGGTTATTTAAGTAAAAATAGTATTATAAAAATATCAAAGATAATAGAAGAAAACAAAGGGGATTTTATTAAAACATCTACTGGTTTTGGTCCACGAGGGGTTACTATTGATGATATATTAATTATAAAAAATAGTGTTAGTAAAAACCAAAAAATTAAAGCCTCAGGAGGAATTAAAACAGCAATTCAAGCAATTATGTTTCTGTATGTTGGTGCAGATATATTGGGTACTAGCAGCAGTGTGAAAATAGTAAACGAATTTAATGATGCTAAGAGATATTTTAACAACTTATTAAATATATAAATTATTTAATTTTATTAGTTATTTTTTAAATTAATCTTTTTCCTATCATTTACATTAAAGATATTTAAGATTAAATATATAGAATTTTCCATGGATCTTTGATACTATAAAAATAGCAATTAAATCATGCATTTTAGGGCAGAAAAGATAAAAGTTCATTAACTGTTAAGCAAAGCAATTAATCATCTATACTTTTGTAATTATAATTGTTTATATAAACTTAATTTCTTAAAAAGTTATTCAGTTGTTTGGTGATATTAAATGACTATAATATGTGATGACAAAGTAGCATTTAATGAAATCTTTGATAAATATCTATTTTCTAAGATAGAAATTTGTAATAAAGTTAGAGAAAAACTTAACTTTTCAAGAGAAATATATGAAAATGAAGCTTCAAAAAGTAAAATATATGGATATTCAACCAGCTTAGGTGCATTAATTAATAAAGAAGAGAAAAACTTAGACTACGATAGAGAAAGGATAATATTGATGGAGCATGATACATCTATAGGCAAGCCTGCCCCTAAAATCTTTTCTAAGATTACAATGCTTGTTAGACTGATTCAACTAAGTAAAGGAAATTCACCAATAAGATCTATTATTATTGATAGATTAAAAGATTCGATAAATTATGGCATAATTCCTGTAGTACCAATTTTAGGAAGTGTTGGTGCTAGCGGAGATTTATCTCCATTAGCTAGAATATTTAGATGTATAATATATGGGGAAGGAAGCTCTTATTATAATGATAGCATAATTGATTGCAATCATGCGTTAAAACAAAATGGTTTAAATACATTAGATT
This sequence comes from Caldisphaera sp., assembly GCA_049971805.1. GTDB lineage: Archaea > Thermoproteota > Thermoprotei_A > Sulfolobales > Acidilobaceae > Caldisphaera. The sequence continues at coordinate 2,227 of JBMFKU010000033.1, read as the reverse complement.
TAAAATTTGGTGAAGCCTTAGCGCTAATTAATAGTAATGCATGGAGCACTGGTTTATCATTAATCAATACATACCTAGCAGAAAATTTGTTAAATATTTCAATAGATGTAATTAAAGAGTCATTAAAATTAACTGGTTGTAATAATCAGCATTTTTCAAAGGCTGTTTATGAGACAAAATTGCAAAAAGGGGTTAAAAAGGTAATAGATGTTTTAAATAACCCATGTGAAAAGACACCAAGATTGCAGGATCCTTACAGTATAAGATGTGTACCACAAATATATGGAGCAGTATTTGACTTAATAGACTATGCAAAATCAATTCTGGAAAACGAGGCTAATTCCACCTCCGATAATCCTATAGTATATGATAACACTGTCTATCATGCGTGTCAATTTCATGCAATTTATTCTGCATTGATCTCTGATTTTTTAAAGACAGCATTAATATCAGTTATGAATTCAATAGAAAGAAGAATCTCTCAAATGCTTGATAATAAGATCAATAATAAAAGCGAATTTTTGGTAAAAGAAAAAAGTGTTGTTGGAGCCATGATATATCAGTATACAGCAGCAGAATTAAGTGCATATTCAAGAGGTATAAGTAATCCTATGAGCTCTCACTCAATACCTACAAGTGGAACCCAGGAAGATGTAGTATCTATGGCTCCCAATTCTTCTTTAGAATTGTCAAGAATAAATGGGTTATTAGCTAAGCTAATCTCTATAGAAAAGGCAATTAATATGTTTGATTTAGAAAAAAACTTACCAGATCCAAGATTGCAATTAAATGAAGCGTATAATAATATTATTAAGAGATTAGAAAACTATAAGGAATTATTAGAATATTTTTATTAGATTTACATACTTATAAGAGTATAAAAAATTTTAAATATATGTTTTAACTTTTCCGTAAACAGGTGTATAATTTTATGGGAGAAAAGAGGGAACATAAGCAGTTAGCGAAAAATAGTGTAACTTATTTGGAATTGATTTTTCAATCAATATCTTTTACAGCACCTGCCATCGCTGCGCTTGCAACAATGACTGGAGCTGCAGCTTTTGCTTATGGAGCTCTGCCATTAACTTATTTAATAGCCATACCTGCTATTTTGGCTGCAGCTTACGTCGTATATGAATTTTCTCGCTCTGTTGCATCAAGCGGTGGTTATTATAGATATATAGAAAGAGGTTTTGGGTCTAAAGTTGGAGCCTTTGGTGGATGGACATATATGCTATATACTGTGATAGGTGCTACTCCTTTCATTTATTTTGAAACTTCCTTGGCAGTAATATTTGGTTTGCAAGCATTAGGGATATCACTACCAAGTTATTCTTGGCTTCCTATAGGATTAGCAGTTGCTATACTAGCTTTCTTACTAGCTTATTTTGGAATCAAGCCCTCATTAAGATATAGTGTTTATACTGGAACAATAGAAATGATATTAATTTTCCTACTGGGAATTATAATATTAGTTAAATCTCCTCATCCATGGGATCCAGGAGTATATTCTCTAAAATATTCGCCATTAGGTGTCCTTGGAGTAGGCATAGGAATGGTATTTGCGTTCACTTCTTATGCTGGTTGGGGATCGATGACTTTTTTGGGTAGCGAAGCTAAACAAGCACATTTAAATATAAGAAGAGGAGTTATAGCTACAATAATTCTCCTTGCCCTATTTTTTACATTTGCAAGTTATACAATGACAATAGGATGGGGTCCTAACAATATGAACACATATTTTAGCAATTTTGTTCCAGGTTTATTAGAGGCAGTAAAGTATGGAGGTTTTATATTAGCATCAATTATATTTATCTTTATGGCTAATAGTGGTTTTGTCGATACAGTTGCAATAATAAATGCAGGTTCAAGAGATATGTACACAATGGCAAAAGATAATGCTTTACCCTCAAAACTTTCATTAACTCATGAAAAATATAAGAGTCCTCATATATCATTGTTATTAATAGGCGCAATAATTTATTATTTAAAGAAAGATCTAAGAATCACATTAGAGGAAGGTGAAGAAATTTGAAAAAATTAGATGGTTTTAATTTATCAAATGTCCATTTTAAATGGTCTCCCCTGATTAAACCAGTTCTGTTTATCGATCCTAGTGAGGAAGTAGAAATATCGATACCTGATTCATCAACAAATCAAATAAAAGAAAACTTTACAACTGATGATTTAAGTAAAATAGATCAATCCAAGTTTGATGGTGCAGTAG
>JBMFKU010000032.1:0-12810 GCA_049971805.1 Caldisphaera sp. | reverse complement strand
TTTCCGATATAAGACCAGGAATTATACTAATTGCTATTCTATTTGCCTTATACTTCGGTTTAACAACTTATCTGGAAGCAGGATAATTTTATTTAATATATAATTATTTATATTTTTTAAATTAATAATTTATTATTTAGTTGTCTTTATTTTTAGCTTGAACAAAAATTTGAGTTATCATATTTTAGAGAAGTAACTGAAATTAATGATCATTAATGTATTGAAAGATTTTGGATTTTAAATAAAGATTAATATTTTATTAAAATAGGAGCAGAAATATTTAAATGCAAATATATTTGCGGGAAAAAGAGTAATGGTTTTATTTTCAATAGAACTTAAAGGAAAAATAAGTAACATATCTAAATATTATTTTCAATATTTACGAATAAATTATAAAGGCTATATCACGAAGGCCACTTCTTTAAAAACCTGAAACCCATTAGCATATAAATAAGAGACATCAAAGCTATTAGGAAAGCTACATAAATGGGTATTAATACAATGTATGTGCCAATGGGATTGCCATAAGACAGACTAGTTTGATTTGAAGCAGCTTGTAACACAGAAATACTTTGTAATATTGTAGTATTGGTCTTAGCATGCATAGTCTGATATGCTATGATGGATGCTGTACCGCTTTCTATAAACAAAAAATACATAGCTAGGAATCCTATAAACCAAAGACCCTTACTAACTTTCTTAAAACCTTTATAATTTAACCTATCATAAAGGCTATAAAAACCATCACTTATATGGTAGAGAGCTATTGAAAATATAAGAGGAAACAAGAACAAAGCAAATATTATGTAAGCTAAAGACATGAAGTTCAATGCCGATATACTCTCCTTGTGCAAAATCATATCAAGCTTAAGATCTTTCTTTATGATAATTCATGAAGAAGGACATATTCAGAGAGCGTTATTAAATTGTACAGGTATAACTTTGAGAAAAAGCAAGAAACTAGCTATTTCACACCTGGAATAACCAATGAACTACTATCTATTGTTGTAATTTTAAAAATTTTAGTATTATTTTAATTTCATCTTTGAAATTTGTAAATACTATCTATGCTGAATATTTTTAATTTACGGCTAATTTTATTTTGTCAATTAAAAATAAAAATTTCTTTAGTATTCAAATTTCTTTCCAGCCTCATAACCCCAGAAATAGAATATTAATGAAACTACAATAAATAGTATGTTATCGTATGGGAATGGTATTTTGTTTAAATTGCTGCTCCCAAAATATGAAATTATCATTGTTGAAACCAAATATAAAGGTAGCCATCCTCCTGCTATGAAATCCCTCTTCTTTATTCCTATGCTTTTATGATAATAAGCAAGAAATACCAAACCTATGAGAACTGATATGCCAGCTATATAAATAGCGCTCCATCCTGACCAATAAATTAGTAAACCTCCAATAACAAAGGCAATGGGAGATAATATTTTAGATACTGGAACTTTAAATGGCCTTTTCTCATCAGGATATCTAGCCCTAAAAACTGCAACGCTTATAGCTAATGGAGCATATGAGAAGATGAAAGCATCTATTAAAACAGTAAATATTGTTGCAAAAGATGGTAAAAGTAGAAGGTAAATTATTGATAGGACAAATATTAATATGTTCGAAATGTATGGAACTCCCTCTTTGTTTAGCTTTGAGAAAACTTTGGGGAATTATCTATCATAAAATGATAGGGAATAACCAACTCTTGAGGCACCACCAAAATAAATTAATGCATCTGTATATGAGGCAATAATCGTTCCTGCTATCATTAGAAATATTAAGATTAAAAGAAGATTTGAAGGTATTTTAACTGATGTCAAAGCCGTTATATATGGATATGGTAGAGTTATTAATGAAGGCCATTGAGATGGGTTACTGATAACTTTATCCGCAACTCCTAAAAATGCAATGCTTTCAACCAAATAGATTATCATTGTTATTATTAAAGATGCTATAACTGCTTTAGGTATAAACTTCCCAGGATCTTTAACCTCTTCTGAATAATTAACAGGCTGCTTAAATCCAGCGTATGCCAGAATTGTTGATGTTACTGCAGTGAAGAAACCTATTGCGCCTAAGTTAACAGGCATAAAACCTCCTAAAATTGGTGAATTAAAGTTCTTTGCATTAAAGAAGGCAAATAGAGCCAAAACAGGTATCATAACCATAGCTATTTTTAAAACTGTTAAATAATTGTTTATGTCACCTATTAAACCAACGTGCTTGTTGTTTATCAAATACGTTATTAAAGCTATTATTGCACTTATTACTATACCCAATACAGTTAGAAAACCTGATTTATATAATGATGGAAAATAATATGCTAGGTATTCAACAAAAGCTATTATAGAACTTGGAGTGACTAAAGCATATCCTAAAAATGCAGACCAACCGTTTATTGAACCAGCAACTGGCCCATTGCTTTTAGCTGGGTAGTAAGCTACGCCACCAGCTCTGGGCCACATAGTTCCAAGTTCTATAACAACTAAAGCAACAGGTATAATTAAGAGAAATGCAATAACCCATGATAAAATACCTGCTGGACCATCATAACCTAAAACATAAACGGGAATAAATGCTACTGCATCACCAATAATTGCTCCTAACGTTAAAAATAATACGTGCCAAAACCCCAACTCCTTCCTAAAGCCCATGTGACCACCCTAAAGACATATGTTTATATATTTATAAACTTTTCTCTCTTTTAAATTTATAACTAAGGTAAATTATTTAAGCATTTTAATTTTAAAAATAATATTATAATTGTAAAGAAAGTTCCATAATGACCTTCTCCCCATCCTGAAGGACGAGGATTACCACTTTATTGTCAGGCTATAGTAATAGAAACCCCAAGTGACAGCGTTGAGATAAAGAGATGGTTTAAGAGGAAGCAGCTTGTCTATCAGTTGCTCGTGGTGAAGCCTGAGTGAGCTCTTGGGATCCTAGGCCATCATAGAGAAAGGATAGACCTCACACCTTTTTTAAGACCCTCAACAGGATTACGGATGCTTAGTTCAGGCCCCATCAGATGGGTAGAGTACCGAATATTAACCCATAAAATAGTGTCGTGAGGTCCCAAGCTAGGGAGAAAGGGCTTCTCATCAGAGAGAGTCTAACCGCCTGAGCTACGTAGGTGGTTGGCTCCATCATGACGAGGGGCAGTAGGTATCTGGATACTACCGAGAGCGGGAAGTAGACAGGAGCTAAGAAGGTGAGCGCAAATGACGCTATTTGTGTCACCAGCTGTAGCAGCCTCCAACTCCTTATCCTCGCGGCAAGTCGTGAGAGTCTCCTCGGGTGAAACGTCATAGTACCTGTATCCTTGACCCCAGCGGCATCCATGAGTTCAGTAAACGTCATATGCCCTTTATCGCCGAGGGCTCTTATTATAGCCCTTTTGGTCGGGTGCGACAGGCCTCAAACACATCTTCTGACAACAGCTCACCCGCTCTTATGTAAAGGGCCTCGTCAGAGATAAAGCCTCCTGACGAGCGTGGTCCTCAAGTTATTGAACTCAAGTAGTGAGTGGACTCGTCAGTTAGTAGACGTATTCTGAGTCTTTATAAGTTGCACTTCTCAGCTTCTTTATAAACGTCGTTCATACCAAGGTTTTTCATAAAGCTCAGGACTACGAGGATCATGGATTAGGACCTCTTTTCTGGCTTAGTCGTCCCTTGCTCTTCTCCTTAAGCTCCTCCCTTCCCAAGGCCTTCATCGTCATTTGTGAGGAAAGTGGAAACTTTATGCTTCGGCATGCTTGCATCGCTTTTTAAACTTTATGAAATTGTAAAGTTGCTAATAAAAGTGAAATGGGAGGCTTCTTGCCAATAATAATCTACACTGGACCTAATAGCTTTCCAGTCAGTAATAGCTAGAGCCCAGATCCTGGCTCATCAGGTCCAGGTATATGCCTACTCAAACAATACTATAATGACCCAGGGCTACCTGGTGCTCCGCGCCACCTCCCATAGCCCCAGGATGGGGCTCACGTCCTAGAAAAGTAAGGGGTAGACCTTGTAATAATATATTAATTTTGAAAGATAAATCAAGAATGGTGAGAAAGGTGGCAATTGAATTTAAGAGGAAAGAAGACGTAAAAGAAGCATTAAAAGGAATATACGTCCAAGAGATTAATAAGAGGCTAGAAGAGTTTGAAGAATATATAGAAAAACGTGATCCTGTTCAGGCCTCCGAGAAGATATATAAGGCTGCAGAAGAGTTTGTAAAACTATTAGCTGAATCTTATGACCTTCTAGAGGCAAGAGAAGCAAAGCTTAAGGGAAAATGGACTAGAAGACTTTTAGATAAGGCCTCTTATGAATTGGGTTTAACAGACATATTTGACATAGCAGATAAGCTCCATGTATGGGGATTCCATGAAAGGTCTATGGATATAGATGATGTTGCTAATAGGGGAAAAATTGTAGCTAAAAAAATACAAAGCAGGTTGGAAAAAGAAGGGTTTATATAATCATGCAACGTCTATTTATTACTCTCAATGTTTTTATTAAATATACTAAAGAAAAAGCAACCTACATAACTTTAATATTTAATAAGACAAAGATAAATAAGGGGTGTTTAATGAAACTATATTTTAATTTCAGTAAAATTAAGTTTGTTTCTTTAATGGAATTAATTACATCTATATCCATTTTATTGTTAATATAGGTACTTCTTCATGAAGAATATATTCTTCCACCCTTTTTAGCAACTGCATCAACAAAATATGCTGATAAGGATTGGAAAATCAATAAGCAAACCACAATAGTTTTTTCATATTTATTTGCAGGCATTGTTGCAGTAATTTTTTCATTATTTGTTTATGGAATTTTCTACGCAACAATAGCATCGTTTGTTTGCTATTTAATAGAATTAGTTTTAAATATAGAACACCCACCTTCTTTACTAATTACATTTATTGGTGTTCTTGATCATGTAAAGTTCACGTATATTATAAAACCTGTTTTAATAGGAATATTTATTATAGAAGGTATTAGTTATATATTAGAATATAAAATAAAATAATCTTGATAAGGAATTTTTAATTTAGAATACACTAAAATAACGCAAAATCTTTTTATTTCTTATATTTATAAAAAATTAACGCAAATTTACATAAATATTTAAAATTAAAATTTATGTTGAATCTTTTCTTTCTGAATTTTCTGCGAACTTTAAAGATCTAAATTCCAAATCGTGAACTTTTAAAGAAAATGTTCTTATTATTCCATATCCTGCTGGTGAAGATTGCAATAAATTCGTATATTTATCCATGCCAATTTTCATTAACGCGTCTTCGTCTGCCCTCAACGCTATCTTAGTATTTGCTAAAGTAAGAATCAAATCATTTAGATCCGTAGGCCTATGAGTAGCTAGAATCGTCCCTATCCCTCTTACCCTACCTAACCTCATTATTCTGTTAATCAATTTTTCTAATGCCTCTTTTCCTTCATCGCCTCTCCCACTTTGAGGAAAATATTCATGAGCTTCATCAAATATCATTAAAAATGGTGTTTCCTTTCCTTCATTTTTATACCTACTATCAACAAGTTCAAATATTCTTTCTGCTATAATAAAAGCGGACATGGTAGCTGCAGAAACACCTTTCTCGAGAACAAATCTTAAATCTACTATTGTTTTTCCGCTTATTATATCATTATATTGAGGTTCATCTAAATAAAGATCGGTTTTACCTTCTTTAATATAAGTATCAATAACTCCTGTTTCCCTTAGCAATACTACTGATCTAATTATGTTATCTTTTGTTGTCTGATGTAAAGGCAAGCTTTTTAAGTTCCTTTCGCAATTTTTTTCCCATAAATCTATAGTACCTTCACAATTACTTGTTAACATTTTAAAGAATGCTGCACCTTGGGATGAGAAGAAAGGTGAAACCTCAGCTATTAAACCATAAGTTTTTACAAGCTTAAAGCCAATTAGATTAATTTTAAACTTTTTCTCCCCATCTAGAAAAACCATAGGACCTACTATTTTATCAACTTTATTGCTTATGTTGCTCCTTTTTAAGTAATTAGCTATTATATCATTAATTTCTGATTTAGAATAATCGCTTGTTATTGGTACAATTATGTTATATCCAAGCTCAGCTGCTGGCTTAACATAATCACCTTGTATATCAAAAACTATCAAAGGTATGTTACTGTTTCTCATAATTACCTTTAACAAATTAGTTTTTCCAGCACCAGTAGTTCCTACAATTAATATATGATGTCTTAAGATTTCATCCGTTAACTTTAATCTTATATCCAGTTCTTTATAACCCTCCATTATATTACCAATCTCAACCCCTTCTTTTGGCAAACCAAGCATTCTTATTATAAAATCCTTATTTGGTATAAATATGGGGCTTTGAGGGTCTATTGGAGAAGAAGGGGGAACTACTTCTCCGTTTATTTCCTCAGATAGAAGCTCAATAGTTAATGAAAGAGGTGTTGTTAAACTGGAGATATCTTCAGTTGGAGTTAAAGCAGGTATTTTTGATATTGCTAAAATATCGGATCTCTCTACATTTATTATTCTTCCTAAAATTAATGATTTTGAAAATGGTAACGAAATACCAATATAGCTTCCTATCAAAAATTTTTTGTTTAAATATACTTCAAATGGGATTTCTGCCTTTATTTCATTATTTTCCTTTCCATATGATATTGGGGTTATCCTAGAGGCTATACCAACTACTTCCCCATTTTTACTAGCATTTTCCTTTGCTTGGTTTATAAAATTTCTTAAATCTATTGTATCATTAGAAGACATTTAATCACCTAATGTTATTTGCTATTTTAAAGTTAAAAATTTTAAACGCTATAATTTAATAGGGATCTTTACGGAAGTAGACTATGCAATAAGATCATTAATGAAGATTTTATCTGAAATATCATATAAAGAAAGCTACTTGGGTTCAGATTTACCTTCGGGCATTATTGATGAAACGAGTTACATAAATTATGAAGGAGAAATTGATAGATGTGAGCCTCTAGATGAATTTGGTTATTTAGACAGCTCCTCAAGGATAATAAATGTACGAGGGGCAAACCTTTACTTAGCTTCGCTATACGCAAACGATAATGGGAAGCATATATTAATACCTTTAGATGCATCAATACCATTTATAGCTATAAAGGGATCTAACGAAGTAATAAATAAAGTAAAGGATCTAGGTTTTATTGTTACTGAAAATGTTAACCATGTGCAATATTCAGTTAACTATAAGGATGATAATATTTTGGACGAGCTGAGGATAAGCCTTGAGAATTATGCCATAAACAACGCTAAGAGCAAGGTTTTAATTGTTGATGGCCCAATTTTTCCTGGACCATATACAAAAATTATTGGAGAGCCTTATAAATCAGCTTTTGAAACTCTTAATATTAAAAGGAAGACTGAAAATCTAATAGGAATAGTAAAGAGGCTAAGCTTTACAAGAAAATTAAGCAGGGAAGAAAACATAGCTAAAAAATATAAAAAATTAGTTGATATTGGAGCAACTGATGATATAATAGTATTTGAGATGAGCAAAGGATTTGATAAATTTATTTCTCCAATTTATAAGGAAGAAGTTGAGATATTGAAAAACAAGTTTTATCGTTATATGGTATACATTAAGGTTAGAAATAGCGTTTTCAGAGTTGAGAGCAGGAATAAGGAATTATTGTGTGAAGGTGTATGGACTTCTATAAAAAATACATCAATAAGAGGAATACCGACTTTTATAGAGGCAGCAGATAAGATTTCTAGAAGGTTAAGTGCCTCAACTTATTTAATATCTTTTATTAATGCTATGAGCCTAATGGAAGTAAACTATGATGATTGGAATAGATATATTGAAGCTATGAGAGACTTGAGCGAATAATCATAATAATAATTTCTTACATTTTTGAATTAAAAATTAACAAGTATGATTTTTAGCAAATGAAAGTATAAAGAAAGAAAAAAATTCTTTGTATAAGAATGCAGTAACAAAAAGGTTGTTTATTATTAAAATATTTCAAATTAATTGAGAATAATGCTCGCTAATAAACAACTAATTTTTTAAATAGTTATAAGACCACACCTTTATCATGAAAATTTATCAAAAACACATAAATTAATTAAAATATTGATAACAACTAATTATATAAAATAAAATATATTATTTATTATCTTTTATATAATCTCTACTTAAAATCCCTATGTCAATAAGTTTTGTTAAGTTTTCCCAAGCACGTGAGCGAACATATTTATTTTCAGATTGCAATAATGATAAGAAATAGTTCTTCCTTTCTTTAACCTTATCGAAATCGATAAATCCTTTATAAATGAGTTTTGTTAAGTTTTCCCAGGCAGTTAAACGTACATATTCATTATTACTCTTCAACAATGATAAGAAATAGCTCCTATTTTCTTTAACCTTTTCGTAATCAACCAATCCTTTGTCCATGAGCTCAAGTACGTTGTACCAAGCATATAGACGTACATATTCGTTACTACTTCTTAATAATGAGAGGAAGTAATCTTCCCTTTTACCTAAAATTTTTTTACTAATAAGTTTCGTAAGATCGGCCCAAGCAGTTAATCGCACATATTCGTTACTACTCTTCAATAATGATAAGAAATAATTCTTCCTTATTTTAACACTTTCTAATTCAACTATTCCCCTATCAATAAGTTTTGTTAAGTTTTCCCAAGCAGTTAAACGAACTTTTTCATCTCTAGATTTTAATAAAGAGAGGAAGTAATCCGAGTCTCTTTTATCAATCATTCCCCTATCAATAAGTTTTGTTAAGTTTTCCCAAGCACGTGAGCGAACATATTCATCATTAGATTTTAATGCTCCCAAAAACAGTTTGTGAAAATCATCAATATTGCTTAAAGCATTTATGTTATTCAAAACAAAATCATTAAATAATAAGTTAACGATTCCATGTAAAAGCTTATCATCTATATCATCAATATTTACGAGAACATCAAGAGCCATAAGCTCAAAAATATCCTTATTATACCATAGAGAATGTAAAAATTCGACCGATAATATATCATAAGCCAACTTTTTTCTTTTATTATTATATCTCTTATATTTTTCTTTATTTTTAAGGTAATCCTCAAAAAATTTAAAATAATTCTGAGGAATTCTTTCTAATTCTTTCAATATACCATTAATAACTTCATGATATTCTTCAACGTTATACATTTGGCTTCTTAAATTTTTTATGCAATCATCTATTTCACTCTCATAACTTTCAAAAATTGATTTAAATAAATAATCATAACCTTTTTTAACTGAATTGTGAATTGGCCTGATTTCGCCATAAATAGGATCTGTTTCGAAAAGAGGAAACCTTGTATAAATTCCTTTCATTGTTAATCCTATAGTCCCAATCTTAGGTTGTTTCGTCTTTAATTTCTTTTGCTCATTAAAAAGAGCGTCAAGGGATTTTATAATGTATGATTTCTCATAATCTTCTCCATATATAAGATTGAGTGCATCTTTATCAATCTCGCCTAAAACTACATTTTTAGTTTTTAATATAGCACCAAGGAGGGCAAGTATTAGCAAGAAATCCTTTTTGTCTTCTTTCCTTCTTGATGATATTTTGCAGTCAAATAGATAAAATTGCTCTATCTTTTTTGCGGCATATTTCACTGGATCTTTTTCTATCTCATCTATATCTTTTTGTCTTATTGCTTTTTTACCTTCAATAAAATACCTAAGTATTATAGGTAACCCATTAGCATTTTCAATTATTTTTTCTTTTAAATCATTAGAAATGGGAATCTTACCTCCAAGAAGCTGATCCAGAATTTTATGCATCTCATCCTTGCTTGCTTTTCCTACATTAACTATTACAGTTCTGCTCTTTAATCTTTCTTTTTCCTCATCACTATTAAGACCATTTAGAGCTGTTTTATAAATTGTGTCCCAATCAATATCTGTAGTTGTAATTATTATTGGTCCTGTTACCTCTTTTTCTTGCTTTTTAACTGCTTTTATAAGTAGCTTATATGCTTCCTTTAGCTCAGATTCACTTACCCTTGAATCGTCTATAAGCAAAAGAGATCTATCCTTAGGATAATCAAAATTTTCCATATCATCAATTGCGTAAGCTTTTATATTAGCTTCAGAAAGTAAAGCTTCTCTAACTATTCTGTAAGTGAGCCAGCTTTTTCCAACTCCAGAAACACCAACAATGGCATAGACTAAAGGATCTTTAGACGGATCCCATAATGATATTTTATTTGAGATTTCCTTTCTATTTATTAACTCTTCTTCAAATTTAGGGCCTTTATATAAAGAAAGTTTTTCATGTATTTCAAGAGGTTCCTTATTAACTCCATAGTAGTACTTTAAATTGTTTAAATCAAGAAGTCTTAAAGCCTTTGCTTGGTTTACAAAATTTCTTAGATTCGTTGTATCATTAGAAGACATTTAATCACCTAATGTTAATTGCTATTTTAAAGTTAAAAATTTTAAATGCTATGATATGTTTTGTGTGTTTATTCCCCTCCCCCTCCTTCCCCCGGCTTAACTTTTCCTTATTTTTAACCACTTCTAATTCGGCCGCGCACCCCTTTTAAGGGATCGTAAACATTAACTCCTAAATCATTGGGATAAATTGAGAAAAACATCACTATCTTCCTTATATACCTTTTCTATAGAGTAAAAAGGTTCTATTGAGTCATTTTCTAATGTAGCATATCTACTTTCCTAATACATCACAACTATTTTCACAATCTTAATACAATTACCCTCTTAAGCAAAATTCATCATCAGGTAAGGATTAACTTTATTGCATTCTCCATAGCTTGCTTTTTTAATTTCTTATCATTAAATGGATTAATTGATGAAGTATAAGTCTAGGAAAACTTAATAGTCTCAAAGGGTATAAAAAATTAATTAAATTTATTTTTAGTATATTAAAACTATTTCCACAGGTTATCTATACCTTGAACTATTTTATTCAATATTTCCAATATTTTATCAAAATTTTCGTCTGTATTATTATAATATAATTTTGCTTTAGTTATTTTTTTATCAAAATCTTCCATATTTTTATTTAAATCAACTAAATCTTTTACGTCAACAATAACTAATTCCTTTAAAAGACCTGCATGAGCTATAAAGTTCCTTTTTGTTTGACCTATAGATTTAATCATTTCTTCTAAGTTTTGTTTATCAACTTCATCACTTTTTGTCTTATAAAATTTATATAATGGTATTTTGAAATTATCTTTTTTGGCCTGTTTCACTAATTCCTCAAAGTTATTTTTTAACCCAACGTGAATATTGTTTAGTTCGTTTTCTATTATATCTTGACTTATTTCTGAGCTAAAAACTATATCCTTAATATTCTTTTGCAATGGATCCATGAAATGGAATTGAAAGTATCCATTTCTTCATTACCATCTCTCACTATATATTCGATTGATTTTGAAATAGAAGCTTTGTTATGGAGATTACAGAGATCTAATAACTTTCAAAGAGGTTTACAAACTACTAATATTAAATTAAAAGAACTATTAGATAAAATATCTGATATAAAGTTTAAATTTGATAGCTTTCCTAATTTTGTAGATTTCTTAGTAAAAGACAAAGATGGCGCATTACTATTGCATAAAATGGCTGAAACACTTATCTTTGGCGGTGATAAATATTCGTTAATTAGAGAAATCTCTAGATTTTTATTGAATAAGTACTCATCATCAAAGAATGAATATCAATCTAGGAATTGTTATAAAGACGATAAAAATAATTATTGTAGGACATTAAGTGAATATATAAATAATGTGACAAAACTATCTGAGTCTCTTTAATAAACTTGCTATATTAAAACAAACAATAATCAATAACAGAAACAATTTTTATTATCGGGCACATCTTTTAAAAATATAACTATTTTTCTACTCTTATTCTTTTTCAATTTTTCATTTAACTCTTCTATTTCCATTCTTTCGAGTTGAATTTTTTCACTTTTTAAACAATCCATTATATTTTTAAAATAATATTGAAAAATATTAGAAGTAAAATTTTTCGTATAAATGATTAAAATTTGTAAATCTATATTGTTGCAATTTCTCTTTTAATTATTACTTGATACTCAACTCAATATAAAATTGATTCAATTTTTCAATTCAAAAATATATAACCTTTGGAAAATTATATTCTATTGGTAATAGAGATGCTTACAAAAATTGAGGAAGATAAAATAGTTAAAGATTATTTTAATGGCTTAAAAATTTCTGAAATAGCTAAATCTCATAATATTGGTGCTTATACTGTTTATAGAATTTTGAGAAAACATGGTATAGGCCCTTCAAGAAAACAATCTTATAATACTAGAGGAAAGATTACCAAAAAAGAAGGAGAATTTATATGCAAAGAATATTACAAAAATCGACCTTTGTTAGAAATATCGGAAAAAATTGGAAGACCTATAAGCTCTGTTAGCTATTTCATAAAAAGGGCATGTAAAGGACAAAATCCGAATTTTCTTTCTGCTGCTAATATGTTTCAAAGTAAGAATCCATCAAGGGAACTCCTTGAATCGATAGTTGCTAATGTATTGAGCGAACTAGGGTTTCAAATAGATGTGAATGCAAAGTTGTTAACCAGAATCGGTAAATATTTAGAAGTAGATGTATGGGCAGAGAAAATAGTTTATGATAACAATTTTAGGGTTTATGTATCTTGCAAAAATTGGAATAAAGAAGTTGATGTAAAAGTAATTAACGAAGAATTTGGAAGAACTTTAAGCCTAAAAGATATCCCCCATTTAAAATTTATTGTAGTCAAAAACTTGACAAGCC
>JBMFKU010000031.1:0-12959 GCA_049971805.1 Caldisphaera sp. | reverse complement strand
ATAAATCATATTTATTTGCTACCTCTATCAATTCCTTCCTTCTGTCATCATTCATAATAACTCCTGTTGGATTATGGGCTGTAGGTATTGTATAAATTAATTTTACCTTGCCCCCATTTTTATTAATTTCTTTAATCTTTGCTTCTAGCAAATCTATATTTAGTCCATCTTCATCAAGTTTAACTTGATCTATATTTGACTTTAAAAATCTTAATGTATTCAACGTCCCAATAAAGGTAGGGGATTCAACTATTACATATTCTTTATGATTTAAAGTTGCAAAAAATGTGTAAAAAAGAGCAGATGTCCCTCCTGGAGGTAAAATTAACTCATCATCAGAATTTATTTTTACTCCTTTTTCGCTTAAAAATTTTTTTACTGTATCTTTTACAAAACTTAGTCCTGATGCAGGTGTGTACTGCAATGAGGATTCTCCACTTTCTTTTATTGACCTATGTAAAATCTCAGCTATTTTATCTTTGTTTATAGGTTCAGAACCAGGATAGCCAAAAGCCATATTTATATCAACATTATCATTTAACAATTCACTATTATCCAAGTTTGTCGCCGCAGAATAGTTGTGTTAATTGTGTATTTATAAATTTTTAAAGATTTTTAATTATATTATACCTATTTCACTAAAGCTTTTTAACAATAGGTATTCCCAATAAATGCATTCCTTGCTCAAGAACCTGTTTGACTAAGTAAACTAAAAAAGCCTTAGCTTCCTTTACATTATATTCTTTTTCATACAAAACACTATCAGCCTCATACCATTGATTAAATAAGTCTGATAAGTTTATTAAATAGCTAGCTAAATCCTCAGGAGATAAATCATCAGAAGCTTTTGCAGCAACAAGAGAAAATTTTAGTGATTTTAAAAATAATGACCTCCTTAATTTATTCTTTATGGCATTATAATCAATCGATTTAAAATCTATTTCACCATGCTTCTCTAATATATTTATTGATCTAACATAAGTATATTGTAAGTATGGACCGCTACTTTCTCTGAGATTTAATACCTTATTAATATCGAAAGTTAATGGCTTTGATGCATTTAGCTGTATCATAGCATATCTTATTGCCCCAATGGATATATTTTCTGCTATTTCATTAATTGTTTTATTATCAAAATCTGGATTTCTATTTTTAATTTCTTTTATTGCACTATTTTTTATTTCATCTAGAACTTCATCTAATGTTACATACTCCCCTCTTCTACCATGCATTGCCTTACCTGGTAGTCTAACTATTTCATAGTCATAATGCATAAGATTTAATGATTCCCTCTCATATCCTAACCCAAGTAATGCTAATCGTAACTGTAGTTGCGGTAATCTTTGGTCTGTGCCAATAACATTTATAACTCTATCTGCATTTGTAACTTTAAATTTGTAAATTGTATATGCCATGTCTCTAGTTGTGTATAAGGTAGAGCCATCGCTTCTTCTTAATATAAGAGGAGGCATATCAAAACCCTTAGGTATTTTTATGATATTTGAAATTATATCATTACTTTTAACTATCTCCTCTATTATCCTTGGTATATCTATTGCGTCTGCATCCTTATATTTAATAAAATATTTGCTTTTCTTGGCCCTTTCTACCATATCGTCTACTAGTCCTTTCCATAATATATCACTTTCCCAATCCCAATCATTATAAAATATACCTAATCTAGACAGCGTTTCTTTGAAGCCTTCCAATACTGAATTTGCCATTGACCTTACTAACGTTTTCTCAGGTTCTAATCCTTTTTCATACCTTACCATTATGTTTGATATTTCCTTTTCAGGATCTTCTAATGAATTCAATTTATTAAAAAGTAAATCAAAAATATTTCCGGGATCCTGAGACCTTAGCCTCACAAGTACTGAACCAAGCTTTTCTGCCTCCTCAATATCATTTTTCATTTTTGCCTCCATAGCATCAATTGTAGTAGTAGATACTGCATAGACCCATCCCACTAATTTATCTGGTTTTATATTAAGTTCTTTAGATAATTCCATTGGATTTTTTCCTATTATCTTAAAGCCCAAAGCAGCCAAAACTGATTGTCTACCCATATCATCAACATAAAATCTAGTATTTATTTTATGCCCTCTAGCAGATAAAAGTCTAAACAAAGTATCTCCAATGCATGCATTTCTGGCATGCCCCATGTGCAATGGATGTATAGGGTTTGCACTTGTATGCTCCACTACTATAATTTTAGGATTTTCAGTGGCTTCAACTTCTATTTTATTTCCATAACCTATGTACTCAACTATTTTTTTAAAAAGTACGTCTTCTTTGAATATAAAGTTTATAAAACCTGACAATATTTTTTCATTAACTATATTTAGGTCTTTTTTATCTAATTTATCATTTACATAGAAAATGATTGTATCTGGATTTTTTGTATATCTTAATAAAGGGAAGGCAAAATCTCCATACTCTTCTTTAACTGGCTCTAAAAGAAGTCTAAATACATCAGCATAATTAATTTTTAAATTTTCCGAAATAGATTTTGCTATAGTTTCCACTGCATCGACGAATGGATTTTTCACTTTTATACCCTAATATTAAATTAAATTAATCCTTAAAAAAATTAACTTTTATAAATTTATAAATTATAAATCTTTATATAAAATAAAATATACCTTCTATAAAATATTAAGAAAAGCTTATAAAGTGCACATTTCCAATAAAGAATAGAATGAAATGTGCACAGGTGAGAGAATGAACTTGCTAGAATAAATATTGAATCCTTCAGGAACATTAACACTAGGTGCTATTATAGCAATATCTTATATTTTAGGTACATTACATGGAATTACTCCAGATGAACATACATGGCCAATAACATTTAGTTATGCTGTAGGAAAATATAGCACAAAAGGAGGCCTTTTAGCAGGTCTTTTGTTTTCTCTCGGGTTTACAATACAAAGAGCCTTTCTTACTACCCTCGGCTATATAGGTTTAGCAAGGATTTATCAAGTATATAACCTAGACGGTCCTGTGTACATAATAGTTGGTATAGTTATGTTTATTGCAGGATCATATGTAATGCATGGAAAATATTTGCATGTTCATTTAATTCCAACCCATAGACACACAGAAAAGGCTGAAAGAATTGAACCAAAGAAAGATGTTCCATTAAAAATGACTGTAGTTCATGGACTAATAGCAGGTTTTGGTTTTGGAGCATATGCAACTATAATAACATTTATTTTAGCACCTAAAGTACCATCAATTATTTATGCTCCCTTACCAGGTCTATTCTTTGGTCTAGGAACAATGACAATGCAAATAATCATAGGGGCATTTTTTGGTGGATTAATGAAAAAAATGGGATATAATGAATCTCAAATAAAATATGTAGGTTTAAAGACTGCAGGAAATACACTTTATTATGGAGGACTAGCATTTTCAATTATAGGCGCTTTAATTCTTGCATTACCTTCCATAGATAACCTAGCTATATCAACTGGTAATCCAATACCTAATCTAAGCGCTATAGATATAGGTTTTATATTAGTAGTATTTGTAGTTGGGGCAATTGGAATAGGAAGTCTAGTTAAAACTGTGATGGACCTAAGAAAAGGAAAATTTAATAAATTAATACCTTAATATCCTTATTATTTCTCTAGCAGCACCTTCTGGGGAAGAAACAACTTTTACTATACCCCCATTTTCTTCTATTAGATGTTTTTCCCTATTATCATGATTTTTAGGTAAAATGAAAATTAACTTCATACCATAATTTGTTAATTCTTTAGTTATAGACTCAGGATTTCTGTTTTTAATTGTTTGCTTTAAATCTGTAATAATCACGCCAAGATTATTATTTTTATCCTTTAATTCATTTAAAGCAGATGATATATCTGTATATCCTGAAAATTCTAAAGACAAAAGCAATTTAACTATCTTATTAAAGCTAAGTCCTTTATATACAATAGGCTTTGATGAAAATAAAACCAGTTTATTTATGTTATGTAAAAATATTGACGAAATGCTCAATGCCCAAGATGAGTAATCTGCCATCGAGCTGCTTATATCTAATGCCAATGATATTTGCTTCCCTTTTACTTTTCTCTTATATACTAAAAAATCTTCTTTGTTTCTTATTATGTTCATTGATGTTTCCTTAATTAACAGTTTACCTGATTTTATTGTAGACTTCTTCTTTATAGGTAATTTTTTATATCCCTTCAGGCTTAACGTTTTTATCAGATAATTTTTTGCAATTCTTTCTATTTTTATCTTTTGCTCTCCATCTAATCTTTTGTACATATTTCTTAAAATATCAAATGCCAATGGAAGATCGAAGGAATCTAAAAAAGCCGTTTCTCCCTTTTCCAAGAAATCCAATAATTTGTCTGCTTTAACTATGATAGAAAGTATCGAAGATTTGTTCACATTTCCTAAAGATATATTTTTATTTTCTAATTTATTTAATGTATTTTGGGCTTTGCTTAAATAGAACCTAGACATTATCTTATTTCCTTCATTATTAGTTTTAATATACTCTAAGCTTTCTTTTAATGCCATTGATGAATATATTGCAGCATTAATTAGCTCTCCTTCGTCTCCTTGGATTGGAGATCTATTTAACTTCCATAAATCCTTAGGATTAACATTTCTGATTATATTAATTATATCATTTCTAGTTTTTGCAGATTTTATATATCTATTTATTAACATTGGTACCAGCTCTCCGTTTTCTATCCCACTTAATTTATTAATATCATTTAAGTTGAGATTTGACCTTTTAACTAAAGATTGTTCTTGCAACATTAATTCTTTTTCAACAATGTCATCAAGCATATCGAGGGATTTTAACAAATCCCATACTTGTTTAGCATTTACCTTTTCTCCTTTAATTACCCTTTCTTTAATTGCTTTCCCTATTTCAATAACTGCTTTCTTATTATGTCTTTTGTTTAATAGCAGTCCTAAATCTTCTAATTTCTTAATTGGCAAATAATTTAAAGATTTATAAAATAGGTCGCTCCTTTGCAATTTTACAATTTCTTCTGGATTCATTGATCTTATTAAAGATATAATTTTATCCTCTATCTCCTTTTCTTCCATTTCAGATGCTATTCTTGTTATTTCTTTAAAATCTGACTCATTTACAAGCCTATAAAACTTACCTTGCTTTCTCACAGCATTTAATGCTTTTAATATAACAAAATGCTCATAATCTTTTTCATTTAATTTTTCCGGCAAAATCTGTTTATTTTCAAATTTTTCCTTAATCAAATATAATTCCTTTATTATAAAATCGTTTTTGTCAAAAAATTCTTCATTAAGTAATTCCTTTACTATCTTCTCTTCATGACTATTTCTAGCTAATACAGAAAGAAATATTTGAACTACATCGTTATAACTTAGAACTTGGGTATTATCAAATAATGAATAGGCATTTACTAAGTTTAATATTTGTAACGAATAGCTAGCCCCAAATTTAAATCCCCTATTTCTTAGCTTTTCCATTATATCTGGTATTATTTTAAGAAGCTTATTATAATTAATACTGGGATATGACATCGTTTATCACATTTTCAATTATTTTTTCATCTTCGGATCTCTTGGATAATAATGAAATAGCAGACTCTTTTATATGCTTCATACTTACTTGATCTTCATTTTCTAATTTAGCCAAAAATTGTGCCATTTTTGCCCAAGTAACCGTTTCATCAACCCCAGGTTTATGTAATATTGAACTTTCTCTTAATTTAATTATTATTTTCAAAATTATGTTAATCATATCATTCGAT
This sequence comes from Caldisphaera sp., assembly GCA_049971805.1. Lineage (GTDB taxonomy): Archaea > Thermoproteota > Thermoprotei_A > Sulfolobales > Acidilobaceae > Caldisphaera. The sequence goes on along the minus strand of JBMFKU010000031.1, from coordinate 7,191 downwards.
ATATTAGGCTCGTCAAGGCTTCTTATTTTAACTATCTTGCTTTCAATTTCCTTACTTGGATAATCAAACTTTATTCTAATAACTCTCCTTAAAAATGCATCGCTTAACTCGTTTTGGGCTACATCATCAGGATTGCTCGTAAAAATTATTTGAAATCCAGACCCTGATGCATGAAAAATTCTCTTAAGCTCTGGAACAACTATTCTTCTCTTATCAATTATATCTAACAATAAATTCTGAAACTCGTCGCTACTTCTTCTTATTTCGTCTACCAAAATACCAGCATCTAATAACATCGCAGCTAGCATTGGCCTTGGAACAAAGGATTCTTCAGTAAAGCCCATCTTCATTGCCATTAAAGGATGAAAGTCTCCAATAACTTTATATTCATCATAATTTTCACTGCAAGGAAGCAAAAAACTTTTCTTACCACTCCATAATTCAAGTAATGCCTCACCAATTTCTGTTTTCCCAGTACCAGGTGGTCCCTCAAACAAAACTGGTTTACCATTTAAAAATGAAGCATAAACTAGTTTTACAATTTTCTCATCAACTATTAGCTTATAATTTTTTTCTAGTATTTTAACAGCTTCTTTTGGGTCTCTAATCATTAACCCTTTCTGAGCTATCCCGCTATAAATTTCATGTACTTTTTTCTCAATTATATCTTCATTTTCTGACATTCTCAACTATCCCTTTCTAAGTATTAGAGTGATCTTCCTGCACCAATAAGTTTAATTTTTCTATCCAACTTCCATTTTCAAATAAATCATTTTTATAATCGTCCATGTCTTCATCTAACATAAAGCATTCATCTCTATACGGGCATGTCTTACATCTATTTCCTCTTTTTGCATATGGCAATATGCCATAATACTTTATCAATATCATATCATCTATGCCTTTTAAGACAAGAGATGTTAATTTGGAATCCATCAAGAAATATCTTTTATCATTGGGATATCTAATTTCTATTTTAGCTTGTGATAATTGTTTTTCTCTAGTAATGATAATCCCATACGCAGTAGCTTGCATTATATCACTTATCCAAGCTCCTTTATATGGTGATTTCGAACTTTTTCTTTCTATTATATAAGCTAATTCATTATCTATTTTAAATGCATCAGGTCTACCTCTGATTTTTACATTTCCTAAATCGGTTTCAAGTGGAATCTCATAAGAATATCTTTTAATAACATCTCTAATTCTAAAAGATAAATGGAACAACGTACCTAAAAAAAGCCTAAATCTATTCATTAAGCTAGGTTTTTTCTTAAGGTGTTTTTCAAAGAAAAATACTCTTGGACAATAAAAGTATGAATGTATTTCGCTTGGATAAATTATTGCTTTTTCTTTATTCCTATTGTTATACGTTTCTCTTCTACCTCCCATTCCCTTACAAAAACATCTTTAGGTGGGTTATCATATACTATATTTGTACTTCTAGTTTCATTTTTAATATATTTTTCTGATCTTTTTATGTCTTCTATATATTCCTCATCGCCATAAATCCATGTTTCTATAAATGAATCAACTGGTAAATCTAATTGCTTTCTCATATACTGTATTCTTCTAATTATTTCTCTTGCGACACCTTCTAAATATTCATTTTCACTAAATCTCTTGTCAATTGCTATTATTCCGAAATCTGCATCTACAACCTCCAACCAATCGGGGTATGAAGCTTGTATTTTAAAGTGCCTTGGTTCTAAAGTAAATGTACTACCATTTATATTCAACTTATAGCTACCTTGCTTAATTAATGATAACCCTATTTCTTCTTCTTTAGATTTAATAGAATCTAGTATTGAAGGTAAATCTTTTTTAAATAATGGTCCAAGTTCTTTGTAAATGGGCTCCAGCTTGTAAATCTTTGCTTGTTCAAAAAATTCTGGACCAACTAATTGAATTTGTTTAATATTAGCCAATTCTTTAATTGGTTTTTCCATATATATTATTTTTTCAGCTAATTCCTTATTATTTAATGAAATCATAACGTTTTTTATTGGAAACCTTATCTTTATTCCTGCTTTCATTCTTGCTGATATAATGGCTTCTACTATTTTTCTAGCTAAATCCATTCTTTCTTCTAAGTTCTCATCTACCTTTGTTATATCGGCATCGGGTATTTCTAATAAAGATATGCTGTCTGGTAATTCAGGCTCTGCCAATTTTATGAAATTTTGATATAAATATTCAGAGATAAAGGGTATTATTGGTGAAGCTAATAACAACCAGTTTTTAAGCGCATAATATAAAGTTGCGTAAGCTGCTCTTTTGCTTGGATTATCTTCTTCCTCCCATACCCTCTTTCTAATTAACTTTAAATACCAATGACTAACATCATCTATAATAAATCCAAACAATAACCTTGCTACATTATGGACATCTAAAGACGAATACAATAAGTTATATTTTCTCAATAAACTGTTAATTCTTGAAATCAACCATTTATCTTCCATTTCTAATGGTAAGTTGTTTATATCATTTTCCTTTGGATCAAATTTATCCAAACTCATGTACATAGATGAGAATGAAAAAACATTCCAAATTATAGAAAAGTTTCTCGATATCTGTTCTATATTACGCCATGAAAATCTTAAATCCTCCCAGGTAGTGTTTTGAAGAACATAATATCTTATTACATCTCTAGGATATCTTGATATCAATTCTTCAAAAGAGACATAGTTTCCCAATGATTTATGCATCTCTCTACCTTGTTCATCTAATACAAAACCATGCAATAACACTCTTTTATATGGCGATTTATTAAAGCCAATTATTCCACTTCTTAATAAACTGAAGAACCAGCCCCTTGTTTGATCATGACCTTCTAAAATTAAATCTGCTGGAGAAAGTTTTTCATAAAGTTCTTTTATCCTTGGATAACCTAAACTTGCATAAAATGATATACCGCTATCAAACCAAACATCTAAAACATCTTCAACTCTTTTCATATTTGAATTGCATTTGGGACATTTTAATGTAACCTCGTCTATCCAAGGTCTGTGCAAGTTCTTGGGCTTTTTACCACCAAGCCTTTCTATATCATCAGTGCTCTCTAAAACCTCTATATGGCCGCAATTTTCACAGACCCAAATTGGTAAAGGAATTCCCCAAAATCTTTGCCTACTTATAACCCAATCTCTTACATTTTCAACTATATTCATAAATCTTGACTTAGCCCATTCTGGAACCCATTCTATATTTTCCGCCTCTTTTACAAGTTGATCTCTTATTTTAGAAACTGCAATAAACCATTGATCTGTTGCTTTTAACAGTAGAGGTGTTTTGCATCTCCAACAAACCGGATATCTATGTTTTATTTTTCCTGAATAAAATAAAGCATTTTTTTCTTTTAAATCTTTAATTATTCTTTCATTAGCATCAGTTCTAAAGTATAGCCCTGCATATTTACCTGCTTCACTAACCATATATCCTTGATCATTTACCAGGCTAACTAAAGGCACACCAATCTTTGATCCTACAATGGCATCTATTTCTCCATGCCCAGGAGCTGAATGGACTAGACCTGTTCCTTCGCCACTTATTACTGCCTCTGGTGCCATAACTACTTTATGATATTTTCTTAAATCTTTTTGGGCATTAACAACATCCTCTAATGGATGTATATACTCAAGATTTTCCAAGTCTTTTCCCTTTAATTCTTTTATTACATTATAATTTTTGGCATTGACTTCCTCCATAACCTTTTTTAGTCTATCTTTAGATAGTATTAATTCTTCATCGTTTACTTTGACTATTACATATTCTACATCAGGATGCGCCATAACAAATGCATTTGCTGGTAAAGTCCATGGAGTTGTAGTCCAGATCAATAAATATCTATTCTTTTCGTTTTTAACCTTAAACTTAACATAAATAGAAGGGTCTTCTAGTTCTCTATACTCAGAAACTTCATAGTCTGCTAAAGTCGTCTCACATCTAGGACACCAGTGTAACACATTTCTTCCTCTATATAATAACCCCTTTTCATAGGCTTTCTTTATTAAATACCAACCAGATTCTATGTATGAGTTTTCATATGTTATATATGGGTTTTCCCAATCCATAAATACTCCAACTTCTTTAAAGTCCTTTGACATAGCATCTATATTACCTTTAACAAATTCTAAACATTTATTAATAAAATTATCAACTCCTATTTTTGTTACTATATCCTTTTTATTATTTGTACCAAGCTCCTTCTCTATCATAACTTCTATTGGCAAGCCGTGTGTGTCAAATCCTGGCTTATCCCAAACATTGAATCCTTTCATTCTATAATACCTTAATAATGTGTCCTTTAAAACCTTATTCCACAATGTACCAACATGAATTGTATTGGCATTTGCATAAGGAGGACCATCTAGAAAATAAAACTTTTTGTTTGATAGTTTGCTTTTTTCCTTTATTAATTGATAAACATTGTTTTTCTCCCAATAATCCTTTACATAACTTTCTATAAATCGTTGATCATATTTTTCCTTAGATATCTTTTCATTTATTTTCATTTTTAACTACCTCAAATAGATGTATCTATAAAATCCACTCTTACATATTTTGAATTAGTTAATGAAGAGACTAGTTCTTTAATTTCGTTACTAAATCCTTCTTTATTAAGATTTAACTCCAAGGCCCTAAATTCTGGGACTAAAATGGATTTAATTATATTTATGTTGGTTTTATATTTTTCTTTAAGTTCATTTACAACGATCTCATTAATTTTATCATCGAATGCCGTGTAATAAATCCTATATAATTTTTTGTATTGCAACCTTCTCCCCTTTCTCTCGCTACGCTTAGATCTTTTAATAAAATTAATTTATAGTTTTATAAAAGTTTTGCAACAAATATATTATCCTTATTTCTAATTATTTTACCATATATTTCCGTATTATCCTTAAGCTCTAGACGTGGAGATATTACTGTAATAACCCTTAAACAATTTTTGTCTACACCCAAATATTCGCTTCTTAACCAGCCTGCACCTATTATATTTATTTTTACCTTTTCATTTATATTATAAGGAACTTCTATTTTTGTGGTCTTTCTAAATCCTAATTCATCAGGTCTAACTATTAATCTATAATTTGTTTCTGCTTCAAGCTTTTTCAAATAGCTATAGAACTTATCCCATGACCAACTCTTCACTTTATTGGGTTTCCTTCCAAAATGATGAACTTCAAACTTTTGTATCAAAACTCCAGTTGGCAAATTGCTTTTTTTGCCCAATTTATTATTTTTTGCCCAATTTATTATCTGCTTCATGTCTTCTTCATTATAACCTGGTACAATTACTGGCGTTAATATAATATCTAAATTTGTTTCTTTTATAATTTTTTCAGCAACCTCTAAAACTTTTGATACATCATACCAATACGAGTTCGTTAAAATTTTTGCTTTTTCTGGATTTAATGTGTCTATGCTAAGATTTATTCTATTTAACCCAGCTTTCTCAAGCTGTTTAGCCAAAATAAAAGATAAAGATCCTCCATGTGTTTCCATTACTATATTATCAATTTCCTTTATTTGCCTAAGCAATGAAATAATTTTTAAGATTTTCGGATGAGTTATTGGTTCTCCAACACCATCTATTAAAGCTTCTATCCCTTTTCCTTTTATTCTTGATATTTCTTCAACCCAATCCTTTAGCCAATATTCATCTACTATATATTCGTTTCTCCTATTTTTTGAGTTAGGTCCAGCATCAACGCTACAAAATATACAATCATGAAAGCACAGTGTTGAAGGTCTTATTTGAATTACATTCGTTCCTCTATCTATAATCCCAAATGCTATGTGACCCATTAAAGGAATTGGTTTATCAATATAATACAAATCCTTTCCAAAAAATCTAGAATATTTATTTAATGAAATATTGCAGACCAATTTCATATCACTACGTTTTTCTTTGGCAATTTTAATAAAGCATACTTAGGATTATCTATGCCTATATTCGATAGCAGCTCACAAAGCTTACAATATTTTCTACCTATAGCGGTGGGCTCACCGCATTTAATGCACCTACTTAATTTTGTTAAAGTATTTTTTGTATTAAACATTTCCAATATCTCATCTAATGTATCCATAAATTTTAACAATACGCCTGGGTTTTCTTTTTCATAATTATATAGCTCCCTTCTGACCTTTGCTCTTAGAGTTGGTGCCATATTTATGTACGGGCATTCTGTCTCTTGTAAATGAAATCCCTTTAAAAAAGAATAAGTGGCTGTTTCCCATTCATAAATCTTCCTCAAAGGCTTAATCCTATGTACTAACATATCATCTTCTACAATTTTCGTGTTAGGATGCTGTTTTAGCAGGCTTGAAATATCTCCTTTCAGTAAATTTACTACTGCAGTCTGACTTTCGTCATCAAGATTGTGAGCCGTTGCTAATTTTGTAGCTCCAATTTCCCTTGCAAAATAATTCATAATCCTTCTTCTAATTAATCCGCAATATGTACATGGAGTTAACCTAGTTTTGGCATCGAATGATTTCTTAACAATCTCATCCATGCTATATCCAATGTAATCTTTTACACTGGTAATTATTATATCAATTCCCATTTCCTTTGCAGTATTTGCTAAGTATTTTGCATCTTCTTCTTTGTTATACCCATGAATCCCTTCTATTATATTCAATCCTACTAGCTTATTAGATTTATAATTTCTGCTCAATACATCAAGTAATACATAACCATCCTTTCCCCCACTTAATGCCATTAAAATCGTATCATTACTGCCTATCATATTCCATTTCTTTATTTCATTAATTACCCTTTTGCTTACATCCTCTATAAAGCATTCTCTACACAGCTTTCTATTGCTATGCGATTGATATATTTCTGCTTGTCTAATTCCACATTCCTCACATAGATTTTTATTTGCCATTACTATAACTCCTTAATAAATCTTACATGTTTAGAATTTATATAATTTCCTATAGTTATTTATCTAACTCGCCCTTTCCCTGAAAAAAGTTTTTGAGGCCTCAAGAATTACAACTTTTTTCAAGATGCTATTGATCTCACTTTCATTGCAATAGAAATAGACTAATACGTTTTCTGCATAACTTTTAAATATTTTTAATAACTTCTAGATACTGTGGAGGACGCCGTGAGAGATACTTAATCCCCCAGCGATGTTGCAGAGATATTCGGCATGAGCAGAATCGGGGTTATGAAAT
>JBMFKU010000030.1:0-13006 GCA_049971805.1 Caldisphaera sp. | reverse complement strand
AAAGAGGAAGCTTGTTAGGTTAATGGAAATAAGGAAGATGAGGGGGAATGAAATAAACATTGGTGAAATACCGTTTACTATAGGGGTTCCAGATATTATTTCATTTAGAATGCCTCCAGATTTAAAGTCTATACCTTCTGGCATTATGCCTGAAAAAGGCTATATAGATATTATAATTGGCCAGAATAAAATTTCCTTGGTTTCAGGTACCCAAAATGTTTTTTTGGCAAATCCAAGCATAGATACTTTATCTTTCATAACATCAATATTACTACCTTCAATTATGAAAAATAAGTTAAGGATACACTATAGAAGTTACATGCATGGAGAAAGGACTATAATTGATGCATTAACGAGGTGCATAAAAAATCACCTTGATTTATATAAAGAGGGATTAAACAATTTATTTATTAGAAATTTAAATCCGACTTCTCGATCTATAATTGATTTAGAGTTAATAGCTGAGGCAATCGAAAAAATAGAAAAACCTGATATTATAATAATTGAAGGCCTGGGAAATTATATTGACTTTGTTGCAGATAAAGAAACATATAAAGAAGAGCACTATAATAATTTAGTTAGAAGGGCAGTTAATAATGTAACAGGTTTTTATTTTATTAATAGTTATGAAAAAGATTTAATGGAGATACCTTTAATAAATGTCTATGATAATGTTTTTTATTTAGATATTAATCAAAATAAATTAATATTAAAATCAATAAGAAATCATCTAAGGTCTATTCCAATGGATCCTATAGAGATTGATATAAATTCTTTAGAAAAATGTCTTATGGTATAAGAGCAGATAAAACAGCTTTTTCACTGTGTAACCTGTTTTCGGCTTCATCCCATACAGCAGACCAAGGACCTTCTATTACTTCATCCGTAACTTCTTCCCCTCTGTGTGCTGGTAAACAATGTAAAAATATTGCCTTATTTTTTGCTTTTTCTATTAATTTTATATTAACTTGATAAGGCTTTAGTATCTTCTTTTTTTGTTCTGCGATATCCTCTTGTCCCATGCTCACAAATACGTCTGTATAAACAACGTCTGCACTATCTACTGCTTCATAAGGATCTTCAGTAAAAATTATTTTAGAACCGCTTATTTGAGAAAATTCCAAAGCCTTTTTAAATACATTTTCATTTGGTTTTAAGCTACTTGGAGAGCCAAGATAGAAATCAACACCCAATTGGGAAGCTACTACCATCAAGCTATTAACCATATTATCGCTTCCATCCCCTATAAATGCTAGCTTAATTCCTTTTAGCCTATTTTTCTTCTCGTAGATAGTCATGTAATCAGCTATTACCTGCATAGGGTGAGATAAATCGCTCAATGCATTTATTACAGGTACACTTGCGTAATTGGCTAGCTCTATTAAATCCCCATGATTTTTAACCCTTGCAGTTATACCATTTACAAACCTAGACAATACTCTAGCTGTATCTTTAATTGGTTCTCCTCTTCCTAGCTGTAGCTCATTCCATCCTAGGGTTATTGGTTGCGCCCCTAGCTGATAAGCAGCTACTTCTAGGCTTACCCTGGTCCTTGTTGAAGGCTTTTCAAATATCATTGCTATGCTTTTTCCAGATAAAGTATTTAAGATTCTTTCCCCAGTATAATACCTGATCTTTAATTCCAAGCCCAAGTTTATTAGGAATTGCACTTGCTCTGGTGTGTAATCTGCTAAACATAGCATATCCTTTCCTTTTAAGTCTCTAATAGACATTGTTTCACCAAGAGTTATTATCATCGCAAAGGTATAAAAGTGTTAAAAAATATATTGGCTTTGTTTAATTAAAAAAGCTATGGTGGAATTAATGAAAAAGGTTAAGGTAAACGTAGATTGCCCTGAAAGGGATGTTATAAAGGAAGCAGCAGAAACAATAAAAAAAGGGGGTTTAGTAGTTATACCTACAGATACAGTTTACGGTTTAGCTGGAGATCCATTTAATGAAGATGCAATAAAAAAGGTTTATGAAGTAAAGGGAAGAGAGGAAGGTAAGCCACTACCGATTCTGATAGGGGAAAGCCATCACTCCTTTTTGCTTGTTAATCCTAGTAAAATATTTTGGAAATTAGCCCAAAGGTTTTGGCCTGGTAGTTTAACTATTGTAGAGAAAATATCAGAAAATGCACCTAATCACTTATTGCAGTGGGGAAGCATTGGAGTTAGACTGCCAAATTGCTATTTTTGTAGGCTATTAGCCAATGATGTAGGGGGAGCAATTATTGGTACAAGCGCAAACATTTCTCATATGTCATCTCCAAAAAATGTTAGAGAAGCGTATGAGATGCTAAGAGATAAGGTTGATTTATATATAGATGGAGGGGAAGCAAGGATAGGCGTTTCAAGCACTGTTGTAAGTATAATAAATGGTAAGATTAAGATTTTAAGGAAGGGGGCAATAAAAGAAGAGGAAATTAAGGCAATAGGGTTTGAAAAATGAAATTGCTAGATCCAAATGAAGATCAATTAAAGATGATAAGGAATTTATTATCATATCAATTTGATGAAAAGGTTGCAAATGCATTTATAAAATTGCCTATAAAGATATCATTAAGACTAGGTAAGCTTAGGTATGTTTATTTAGAAGAAAAAAGGATTATGACTATGAGACCAACAGACTATGGATTTACAATAAGTTTAGAGGCAGGAAAGATAATATTAGAAAATTCCGATCCTCCAAGGTATAGGGTAATAGCAAGAAACGATGTAGATTATAGGGGGGATGTGATGGGTATAGATGTTATATCATCAGATCCTCTGATAAGACCAGGAGATGAAGTCGTCATAATAGACTATAAGGGGCAGATTATAGGTGTAGGAAAGGCTAGGGCGCCTGGGTTTATGATGGCGTCTTTGGGCAAAGGGGAAGCTGTAAGACTAAGGGAGAAGGTGCAAGGAAATGGATAGAAAAGTTGATATAGTAATAGATGTAGATAAAGAAGTATTTAAAGATAACATACTTGTAACAGGTTTTCCAGGTTTTGGAAGAGTAGGTTATATGGTTCCCAAATACCTTTCGTTAGCTTTGTCTATGAAAAAGGTAGGTTATATAATGACTAGCAGAATGCCATCAGTTATATTGGTAGAAGATGATGGAATTGGTCTTCCTTTCGAGATATATCAAAACAAAGGGGCTTCTGCTTTAATTAATAGGGCAGTGCCAGAAATAATTGACCAAAACTCCTATAGCAATAAAATATCATTATGGATAAAAGAGATGGGATTTAAATATGCGGTATTGGTTGGAGGGCTAAGCAGGGAATTTATGAGTGAAAATGAGAAGTTTGGTTACAGATGGCTTTCAAACAATTCATACAAAGGCCCCGAATTAGATGCCCCTAGAATGGAGAAAGGGCTTGGGGTTGTTGGACCTTTAGCATTGCTTTATATTTATTTGGAGAAAATTAAGATACCAACGGTTATGGTATTGCCATATTCAATAATAGAGGGGGTTGATTATGATGCTACATTTGTTGGTGTTAAGGCTATATTAAAGAGCCTGCTGAAAATGGAAGCCGCACTTCCTGAATTAGAGCAGCTGGCAGTTAAGCAGAGGGAAGAAATAGATAAAATTGTCAAGATGTTGCAATCAGAAATACCTAAAGAAGGTTCTTCAAACATTTATATGTAATTTATATGTAGTTTTCTTTATTTCCAATTAACCTTAACTTTAAGTCTTTCTGCCTCTTTACCTATATCATGGCTATAATAGTTGTTATATGAGGCCTCAACAATTATATCATAGCCTAATTTCTTCATTTTAATAATAAAAACTCTAACCATGTTTATTAAATCCCTCTCAACCTGTATTGGTATGGGATCATAATAATGGAATTGGATCGTTGGATAAACTCCGCAGATTTCATATGGTATCAAGCCTATGTATGGAGTATAATAAATAACCTCCCTTCCATCTTCCCCCATACAATATCTTGTGTCTTTAGGTATCTGCCTTAATATTACTTTCTTTTCATCTGGCAAATATTTTGTTAGTATCCAGGTCTTGTAGTTTATTATCCTTGGATTCCAAAGGTTTTCTTCGTTGTAAAACCTTAGACCCCTTGGGTTTCCTTTATATCTTGGATTATATTTGTTTATTTGTTTTATATATTTGCTTAATGATCTTAAGGCCTCATAGGCCTCTGGCCTGTACCTGGAAATTTCAACAAGAAATTCCCATAGTCTTCCTTCTTTAATTGCTTGTTTTGTCCTGTTTATAGACCTTTTTATTACATATAAATTGTGCATTGAAAGAAGTCTTTCCCTTTCTTTCTTATCCATCTCCATAAGCTCCTTTGGTGTATATTTAGAACAAACTGGGCAATTGCATGTAAAGTAATCTAGATCCTCAAGCCTCTCTGTACCATAGTCGGTCATATACCTGTTATCTCTTGCATACAATGCATACGATGCAGAATCAAATGCATCAATACCTAAAGATGCTGCAAATGGAAATATTAATGGATGGCCTGCGCCAAATAGATGAACAGGCTTTTCAGGGGGGAGACAATTTTTAGCAGTTGCTATCATATCAATTATTGTTTTATAGCTGTATTTTTCTAAAAAAACTGTTGGGCTACCTATTGCAAATATATCAAATGGTAATTTTGCAGACTCTTCAGAGCTTCTTTTTATTAAATCCAGGTATCTACCTCCTTGTATTGGTAAAACCCATAAAGTTTTATCATCTTTTAACTTTACAGCCTCATAGGCATTTTTTAGAGTTTCTTCAACACTTTTTTCGGCATCTAATTTATTTACATCACCTGTTGGCTTGTCCAATATAACTGCAATATCACTGCCTATGGCTTTTTCAAAATTCATTACTGTTTCTTGGGAAGCATCTATATTACCATATTCAAGTATTTGATATGCGCCCGAATCTGTCATTATTACCTTATCAAAGTTTAAAACATTATGGATTCCTTCACTTATTAATTTTTCACCAAATCTTTTATAGGATAAATATGCATTTGTTATTATTTGGTCAAATCCTATTTCCTCAATTTCCTTTATGGAGACCAATTGTTTTAACGGATCTATAACTGGAAAGAATGCAGGGGTTTCCACTTTTCCTCTCTTAGTTTTTATAACTCCTAGCCTTCCCTCAAGCTCAAATTCTTTTATAATAAACATTTAATTTGGGCACCTTACTGGTTTATCCCCTTTGTTCTTAAGTATTCTCTATATATGCTATAGATCTTTTGCGCCAATGGCCCGGATCCCTCAACACCATTTTTTGATACCTTTATGTTTTTACCAACTTCAACAACATTTATATCATCATATATTTTTATTAAATGCCTTTCTATGTTACCAAATCTTGCCAAGAACTCTGAGAATTCCTTTGCATTAAATACCTCGCTCTCTCCTATCAATAGCTCACTTATATTGTTGCTAAATATTATGGCTAAAGGCCATACATTTCCATCATTATCTTTTGCGTTTTCAAGCATAACTGTATAGCTCGATGGGTCATAGCCCGATAATCTACCAGAGTAATATTTTCCATTTGTTAATTTTACTGTAATTGTTCTATCTAAAATTGAGTTTAAACGCGAAACAAATCTCCTTGCAGGCTCTGGCGATGCTGACATTTTTTCCACCTATCTCTTCTTTGATTTTTAGGCTAATTAACTATTAGGTTTATAATAGGGAATTTAAGCTTGTTTTTGATTCCTTTTGAGTTAATTTTTTAAATCCATCTTTTGATTCCTTTCTTGGGGATAAATATGGAAAGGCCTATTTTCTCAGCTAAATATAGAGTCTATTGGAGTGAAACAGATGCTGCATTAATGATGCACTTCTCAAATTTCTTTAGAGTATGTGAAAGGGCTGAAGAGGACTTTTACGCATCTTTAAACATTTCTCAAAAAGGTGAAGTTGGAAAAAGATTGATAATGCCTAGAGTACATGCAGAGTGTGATTATAAAAACTCCTTGAGGCCTGGGGATCTATATAGCGTTAACATAAAAGAAATCCAATTGGGTAAGAGCAGCATAAGGTATACTTATGAGATATACAATGAGAGTAGCAATGAGTTATCAGCAGTATGCAAAATAGTTACCGTGGTATATGATGAAATAAATAACAAATCAATGGAAATACCCCAAGAATTGAGGAAAAAACTTATTGAGAAGGGAGCTAAAGAACAATAAAATTACTAATGGTTTATTAAGGTAATTATTTAATTTTAATTCAATTTGTATAAATAATTTAAAAATAAAATCAGTATTATTGTCTAATCTGTCCTCCTCGTCGTGATGGGCGAGGGTTTCTGAGATCTTAAGAGTTATTCCTTAAAGGAGCTACTCTGATTCCTCCCTATGTGGGAGTAAAGTTAATCCAACTCCTTATCCTTATTTGACCTGAGGAAGACATCTTAAACCTTCTTACCCTTGGATTTGACAATAAGTAGATGCTTACCTCATATTGTGAAACATACTCTATTTGATGGCTAGCATTATCTAATTTATTTTGAAAACAAACCTTAAACCATACTCCCAATTAAAAGGTAAGATTTGTTTATATTTTTATCAATTTAATCTTTTTTTGCTCCAGGACAATTATAAGTAATATTTATAAAGATATTTTGGTTAACTAGAATTATACCAGAAGCTGGATTTGGATAACATATTATTTCCGTTTGTTTATTACTAGAAGAATATAAGTATAGATCGGATATATTGTAATAATAGTAGTAACCTGAAGGTACGTTTGTGTATGTTATATTATAACCGTTGGATAAATACAGATTGCTACCACTAGATTGTTCTTTAAATAATGAATTTTGATAGTATAAAGTACCATTAATATATTTTGTTGTGTAATAAAACGAAACATTCCATGAATAATACCCTTTATTATTTTCATCATGGGTTTGGCTATATGTTATATCGTAAGGGTTTATATCCACAATAGTAAAGTTAACAACAAAATATTTATTAGTTATTATTTTGCTTACCGGTGGAACAACATATATAACACCAGTTCCTCTTAATGCTGAAAGAATTTGCTGTAAATTCTCAACAGGTATTGAAGCTATGGCCTTTCCATTAGCGACGCTTATAGAAATTCCTATAGGGTTTGATTTAATATTCTTTATAATAATTAGGGCAGAGTAGTTAGGGTTCATTGGAACAGGCAAAAAGTTATATGTTGCAACCCCTCCATTAACTCCTTTAACTGTTATATTTAATGAGTTGCTAGCCCCAGAGTATTGATCATAAGTTATATAGCTTCCATTGCTTAAAATAACTGAAATGCCAGAAATATAATAGCCATAGGGATAAACATTGTTTGTAACATTAATAAAGATATAGCTTCCATTGTAGTAATAATAAGAAAATATATCTTTTTCTATCAAGCTAACCATTTGTTGTATCTGTATGGAATTTTTTTGGGTTGAATACAGGTTTTCATTATAGTTTATTAGAGAAATTAATACTCCAGCCACGATAAAAACTGCTATGACAAAAATTACTGCACCAACTATTGCTGATTGAGATCTTTTATGATGGATTTGCCTCAATTTCTACTTCCCCCCCACTATAAGATATTGTTACCAGTAGTGGTGAGTTTTTTATGTTGGAACACTTTATCACAGCAACCGCATTAGATGGCAAATTAGCAGGTAATGAATACCAGTTGTTTTTATAAGAAACCTGGCATGTATTGATTAATGTGCTATTAATGTAAACATTGTAAACCTCTTCACCCATAGGGCCTGTATTAAAAATTATATATAAATTGCTTTTATTTACATAAGATCCCATCGGAACAATATATTGCTGGAGGTTTAATTGCTCCTTGTTGCTATTGGAATTTACAAGGCTAACAAATGACCCTGCGGATGAAGATAGATAGGCTATTAAAACAAATCCTATCGCTAACGTTACTAAAATCATCATTATTTCTGCAACAATATCACTAATAGCTCTTTTATTTTTCAATTTATCCCCTTATATATATGGTTTTTAAGACCTTATTAATTTTCCACCTTAGTGTATTAAACCCCGGGCCATGGAAAATGCTATCATCATGCTTATTGTACCAATTGATATTAAATAAATAAAATATTCGCTAGTTCTTGGAGCATAGTCTGAAATTATCTTTGCAATTACATATGCAGATGCAGCAGATACTATTAAAAGGGAATAAAAGAAAATCCCTATAACACCTTCAACATTTATTGCATATGTAGAAATCCCTGTTAAACCAAGAGAAGGGCTCTTTCTTAGTATTTCCAGCATAACAGTTGTCATACCAACTGAAAAACCATAAACTGCTATACCCATCATTATTACTGTTGAGTATGATTGCAACTTGTTTTTTAGGTAAGACTCCATCCTTTGTAGCTCTGATGCGTATTTACTTGTAACGTTTAATACATCGCTAGACCTCCCACCACTTTTGGCTGTTGTCAATATAGATATAAGCAATAACCTAACATCTCTAGGGGCATTTGAAAATATCTTTAAGAAAGAACCTTCTAAATCGCCAGTCATCTTATAAAGATAGCCAAATGCAGCTAAATAGTCCTTTAAAGGTTCTTCAACTAGGTCTATAGATGCAATTATTGCCTGTGAAACAGAGGGCAATGAAGTTGCAACGCTTGGGTATACTTGCAAAAACCCCCTTGTCTGTTCTTTTAGTTTTTGCATAAATACAGTATATTTTTTTGAGTAAAATGCGAGAGGAAGAAGGAGGAAAATTAAAAACAGATCAATAAATATAATAGTTATGTTACTTGCAGGTACAGGTATGCCCGAAAATATGATAAACTTTGGAAACTGTGTTGGAAAAAGCTTTATAAATAAAAAATAAAATAGAAGCAATGATATGAGGCCTGAAATTGGTGTAAAAGATATGTATCTTGTAGGCCTTGGAGGTCCAACCCTTTTTGTCATTTTCCCACCTATAGCTTTAGCTTGCTTGATTGGTTATCAGCCAGAACTGCTGTTATTATTGAAACTATCGGTATTAATATAAAAATAACCAATATAATTAGTGAGCTAAAGCTTAAACTGCTAACGGGCATTACAGTAAACAGCATTCCCATTACTCCAACTAAAACAGGTGCAACTATACCCACAACAAGAAATGATTCCAATAATGTACCAATCGATGCAGATACCTTTTCAACTAAAGAATAGTAGAAATTCAAATAGGAGTTTATAGAGTCTTGGGCTATTTGGACTAAATCTGCACCAGCCCTTTCTCCTCTGGCTAATGATTGGCAAAAAAGCTTTAAGCTAGGGGAAGGGGTAATTTTTGATAGATCTTCGAGTATTGTTACTGGATCAACATTTAAATTGCTTAATGCCTTTATATAGTTTAGTTCAACATTAAATTCCTTCAACTCATTTTCATATTTTGTAGAAAAGATTTGCAAAGCAATTGCTAACCCTTCACCCCCTGCAAGTATTGAAGTTAAGGAAGATGCAAATACATGGAATTTTGCCTCCAACAAGTCTTTTCTAGATGAATACTTAAACGATGGTATTAAAACGCTTATAAAAATTGATATGATATAGCCAATAATTGCTGTTAATATCGAGAAAACTATTATTTTTTCTAAATCATATTTAGGATTTAAGCCCATGTATATGTAAGCTACTTCCCATAATAATGTTGGCAGGAAAAGGTATATTAATACAGCTTTTTTGCAATAATCTGAAAGATTCTTGCTGATCCCAGAGCCTATAACTAAATAGCTTATGTCGTGGTTTATCTTATATATTAAATTACATGGCCTAATGTTATTATAAAACAAGCTTATATAGTAATTTAAATTTTTTAAAAAATTTTTATGTATTTTATTCTTTTTTACCTTTTTTGATCTTTTAAACGTTTTAATCCCCTCTTATTTCTATATTGTATTCTCCCGATTCTGAAACAGCTTGTTTATATATATCGATTGGATCCCTCTTGTATAGCCTGAGAACTTCATTAAGCATTGTACTATTAGAAACCTTTTTAATTAACCAGTTAAGTACTGTTGCTCTCCTTTTTAAGTCATTAATTACCTCATCATAGCTAATCAAATTTAATTGTGCAACTGTTTTTAATAGATAGCTCTCTTTTCCTTTAATGTACCAATAATCCTTTTGTCTATCCCATAAAATCTTTTCCTTTAATATAACATTGTTTGTATTGAAATCATAACCCCAAGATTCATCGATTCTCATCACTTTTCTAAATGTATTTCCCCCTTCTTCAACTCTTAAGATGTTTACAAACAGTCTTGCTGCAGATATAAGGCTAGCTGGCACATTCATTGGAGGAGAGACGAGCCTCTTTATTAAGACATCTGCAGACTCTGCATGAACTGTTGTTAGACCTCCATGACCAGTTGCCAGTGCCTGGAAGAATGCAAATGCTTCTCTTGATCTTATTTCTCCTACTATTATGACATCCGGCCTTTGTCTTAATGCCGCCTCTATTTGCGATTGTAAAGTAATGTTTTCTACTCTTGGATCTGTAGAAGACCTGGTCATCATTGCTCCCCAGTTTTCATGGAATGGTAAATATATTTCAGGGGTATCTTCAACTGTAACTATCTTGTATTCTGTTGGCATAAGCATTGTTGATGCATTTAGCAATGTTGTCTTACCGCTACCTGTTGGGCCGTAAAATATAATTCCTTGCTTGCTTTCAACAGCTAACCAAATAAATGATGCAACTAATGGGTCTAGAGTTTTTGTTTTCATCAATTCTATTATTGTAAAAGGCTCGGCTCTGAACTTTCTTATTGTAAAGCTATGACCATGTCTTGATACTGTATCTAAAACTATGTTTACTCTATACCCTTCAGGTTTTAAAACGCCTTCTATTATTGGATTTGCAATGGAGGGCTCTCTAGAGCTTTTAACTCCAAGCTTTGAAATTATTGAATTTAATTCATCTTCGCTATTAAAAACGACATTCGTTGTAAGCCATTCATACTTTGTATGGTATACAAATAGGGATATATGCAGGCCGTTACATGATATATCCTCTATATATGGATCCCTCATCAATGGCTCTATTTTACCATATCCTATAAGATCCCTTGAGGCATAATATGATGAGGTTAATGCACAATCATTAATTTTCTTTTCTAAATCCTTTAGTCTACCATCTTTTCTTAAATGAAAGCCTATTTTAATTTTTTTGGATGCCAGGCTTTTGGCTAATGGCAAAAGCACTTCTATACCTTCTTCTACACTTTTCTTTAAGCTCAATTTTCTTGATAAATCTAGATCCTTTGCTACATAGTTCATAATTTCCTTATAAACAAATTGAGATACCTCATCTAGTATTGGTTCTATTACATCATAAAGCCTTCTTTTGTCTTCATCTTCAGAAATCCTAATAAATACCTTGGGGTAGCCTATAACACCATATTCTTCCAATATCTTTAGGTTTGCTTTTTCATTCATAAAGGCTACCCCACAGTTTCCCAACTAATATAATAAAAATGCAGGTTTTAAAAGCTTTAAACCTTAAGGCTCTAAAAAATAAATAGCTTTATTTTTATTAAAATAATGGTGTTTAAATTAGGATGGAATGCAAAAATTTAAACAAACAAATAGCAGAAATAGTTGTTTTAATTTCATATTTGATTGTTATTTTTTATTCTAATAGAAGTTCTTATATTCTTTACAACTTTAATTTAGGCTCATTGCTTTATTTGGTTTTATTACCATTTATAATAATAATTTTTTCATTGCTCGCCACATTTATAGGTAATTATTTGCTAGGCATTTCAATATCTTTGATACCAATTTTGTTTATTAAATATTTTTGGGGCATATTATTGCTTTCTTCTTTTATGGGTATCGTTTCTTCTTTGGTCGCACGCTTTGCTTTAAAAAGGGGTGAGGGATCTTTAAATATAGACAGGCCTATTAATCCAATACCCCCAGCATTTGTTTCCTTTGTTTTAATTATATTATTATTAATAAATTTTTTGAATAACTTTTTTACCTATTATTTTTTGTTAACTTTATTTATTGTTAGCTTTGTAAATGCATTAATATCTTCAACTTTAGATGAAGGCATTAAGGGATCCATATTATTGGGGTTGGCATCTTCAACAGGCCCTATAGGTCTTTATTTATTATCTGTTTTTTTATACAACAAGCCATTTTATTTATGCGATTGCGATGGCCTGGAATTGAATGGTAAAATTATATATTCAGGTATTAATATTAATGGAAATAAAAAGGTTGTCTGTGTTAGATCAGAAAAAAGCAAGATAATGCTTGATGAACCTTATTTATTATGGGCATATAATTTAAAAGATAATCTAATTAAAATAAATAATTATATAGAAATTGGTATCTCTAAAAGGCCTTATTGCAATAATTTAATGGATATAACTCAGATTAATAGCTTTGAGAAATGCATAGGTATTGACTTAAGTGATAAAGATAGAATTTACTCTATACACGTTTTAAGTCTTTTAAAAGATTTTAAAGATAGAATTTTTATTATACGTGCGGATAAAGATGTTGTAGAAAATAAAGAATTTAGGAATTTGATAAGGGATCTTTCAAAAAGCAATAACATTATTATAGAAAGCGATTTAATTTTAGGCAATGAAATTATGCAAAAATATAATGCAAAATCATCGGGGTTTTTTGCATGTTGTATTGAAGACCCTTCTTTAGCATTAAGTATTGCAAAGGTATTTTTATATGATAAGGAATCTTATAAGGTTGCAGAACTATTAAAAGAAAATGCAATCTTTTATCCTTCATGTAACAAAGATTTTGCAATTATTAAGCCTCAAATCTAAAAAGCACGAAGAATATTATAAATATAAATTAAAATAACAAGATAGCTATAAATAGTCTTGCTTTGTGCTTTTTCTTCTTAGTTTTTTCTTTTCATTTAATGAATTTCTTTATATAGTGATTTTAGTGGTTCCTGACCCTTCCCACACTAAAGAGTGAGGGTTCTCTTAGAGCTGTTCTAGTTTTGTGATTCACTGCATTCATTTTTTA
>JBMFKU010000029.1:0-13123 GCA_049971805.1 Caldisphaera sp. | reverse complement strand
GATATGAACTGGGCAATGCCTCGTGACCTTGGTGAAGCCCAAGGGCTGAGAATTGAATATAAATTTAAAAAATTTTATGAAGCCCAAACACCTAAAGGATATTAAATTATTTATAGTTCGCCCAACTTATTTTACATACACAGATTAGAAGAAGCGGGGAGAAAATTTGAGTAAAATTAAAAACAAGGAGCAAAAGTTCGAATCTAAAAATTTCTTAAACCTATTTGATAAAGAGCTAGGAACAATATTGTCTATTGCAATAGCTATAATAGTTACGGCAATTACAGTATACTTAAGGTTAATACCCGCAAAGCTTTATGGTATAAATACATTAAATGGGAATGACCCGTGGATTTTATATTGGCTATCAAACTATTTTTATCATAATGGTATTTTTAATTTAGCTGGGCTTAAGGATGTAAAGCTATTTTGGTATCCATGGGGCAGAAATTTCCTAAAAACAGAGTACGTTGGAGGAGGTATGTTAATAGCAGCTGTAACAAAGCTAATTACTAGCAAGTTTAGTTTAAATGTAATCCAAACATTAGCATTGCAGCCAGTATTTTTAGCAGGTCTAAATACTATAGTTTTATACTTCGTTATATGGAAGCTTACTAATTCAAGAATTGCTGGTTTAACATCTACAATTGCATTTGCATTTTATCCGGGATCTTTCCTTTTTAAGGCATTTGTTGATTATCCAGGAAAAACAAACGCAGGATTAGCTTATTTCACACTTTCTTTTTTGTTTGTTGTTCTAGGATATAAATCGTACAAAAGAATAAGATCACTAATATATTTGTTAATAGGTGGATTAATAGCAGGAGCAGTTGCATGGATATGGGGAGGCTATGAATATATAACTTTAATGATATCCTTGATAATTTTATTAGATCCATTTATCTCAAAACCTAACACAAACAACTTATTAAAACATTTAATTCTTTCAATTGGCTATGCAATCCCTGTAGTTCTATCTCCTGCTGTAGGATTACATTATTTTGTTAAGGGCTTGGGTTTGGCAATACCTGTACTATTAATAGTGTATGCTATTGAAACTTACATGGATAAAATACCTTTAAACAAAATAGGAATAACGAGAAAGTTTGATTATAAGGTGCATCTATGGGTTATAATTGCTGGTATAGCTATATTAGGAATAGCCATATTTTCAGACATATTATCTTTCTCATCTAGAGTCTTGCTAGCCCTAGGTATTGTACCAACAACCTCTGTTTTATCATTAACAGTAGCAGAGTATGCCGGTACAAGCTTATCTACGGTATTTCAATCATTTGGACCTGCAATATTTGTTTCAATTATCGGATTCATTATATTAATATATTATTTAATAAAAAAGAAAATAGGTACACTTAGCGAAACTTTAATGCTAGTACTCTTTATAATAGCATTTTTATTTTTAATTGGAACAATCAATGAATCATATTTTATAGCATCAGCAAACTACTTCTTCGATATAACTGCAGGATTATCAATTGGTTTATTATTCACATTTAAGAAGCAAGTTAACATAAAGCAGACAAAACGCGTTAAAGAAATGAAAGAAAGCCATGAAGTAGAAAAATCTGCATTAATAATAGGCGTTTTATTGGCAATAGTAATAATAGGATTTGGAGCATATTATGGGTACCAAGATTATGTGTCTATGCAATACATGGCACCAGCATTAAGCACAAGTTGGATGGAACCACTTTCATTACAGACCTCGACAGGTCCTGAAACAATAGTACCTTTGAATAACGCATGGACATCTGCTCTAAATTATCTTAAATATAATACAAGCAATAAATCCCTTATAATAAGTTGGTGGGATTATGGTTATTGGATCTCTGTAGTTTCCAATAGAACTACAGTAGCTGATGGTTCAACATTAAATGGAACCCAAATACAAATCTTAGCAAGCATATTAACAGGTAATCCGGATGAAGCATCGGCGCTATTAAATTATCTGCATGCAATTCCAAACAACACATATTTGCTAGCCTATGATGTGTTTGTTGGAGAATATCAAAACTCAACAGGTCAAGTTGTTATGTTTCCATATCCGAATATAATAACAATTAATCCAACTGAACAACTATATGCGATAACATATGGTATGGGAGATATAGCTAAATCATATCAGATGCTTAGAATAGCATATAAAGTTAATCCATTTTTATCATCACCTTTACTAACTAATTATACATCAGAAACTACTTATCAAGGAGCTACATTTATTCAATTCCCAGGATTTATTGGAACTCCATCCCAAAATGTTACAAATGTGCTAAATACAGTTATATATAGCATGATGTTAAATGGAATACAAGATATGAAACAATATGGGGTTTTTGGTCAAAATGCAATTTTCTTGAGAAATGCATCTAGTTTTGAACCAGCAGCAGTTTCCTATGCTACTCAGAGCGGGTTTGTACCTCAAATAATTACACCAATACCATTACAGCATTTTGCGCCTGTGGCATTCTTTGTGTCTAATCCTATCAATATTAATACAGGAAGTGCCGTTGACTTCTACAGTGTAATAGTTTTTCTATATAAATGGACTGGATAAAATTAATTATTATTTTTTAGTTTTAGTATTAAATAAATATTTTGTAACTATTATTTAAAAATATAAACAATAAAAGTATCTGCAAAAATAAACTATAAGGTGAGTTAAGTGCCCTGGACAATATTGGAAATGCTAAGAAATAATCCAGAAGTATTAAAAGATAGTATAAGAAAAAGGCAAATGGATCCTTCTATAGTCGATGAAGTATTAAATTTAGACAATTATTGGAGAAAAATTTTAACCGAAATAAATGAATTAAGACATCAACACAATTTAGTGAGCTCAGAAATAGTTAAAGCAAAAGCTGATGAAAAAAAGAAATTATTAGATCAAGCTAAAGAATTAAGATCAAGGTTAGAAAATGCTGAAAAGGAATTAAATGAAATAGAGGAAAAGAGAAACAAAGCTTTAAGAGGGTTACCAAATATTGTTTTTGACGACGTTCCAATAGGAGGAGAAGATGCGACTGTACCAATAAGATTTTGGGGAAAAGCTAAGGTTTATAAGGAATATTTAGATGACTTTAAAGAGCAAACAGAAAAATACGGATTTAGGCCTGAATTTGAAATTATTGACTACAAGCCTATTGGGCATGCAGATATGTTAGAAAACACTTTAAAGCTTGGAGATACATTAAAGGCAGGAGAGGTTGCTGGATCAAGGTTTTATTATCTATTTGATGATGTTGTTTGGTTAGAATTCTCCTTGTTACTATATGCAATAGACAAGCTAACAGGTAAAGGATATAACTTGGTATTACCTCCGTATATGTTAAGATATGAAGTAATTAGCTCAGTTATTGATTTAACAACATTTGAAGATGCAATCTATAAAATAGATAATGAAGATCTTTATATGATAGCAACAGCAGAGCATCCTTTAGCTGCATTATACTATAACGACGAATTATATGATGATGAGCTACCTAAAAAATATGTTGGTATAAGTCCAGCATTTAGAAAAGAGGCCGGTGCAGGAAATAGAGATCTTAAAGGTATATTTAGAGTTCATCAATTCCATAAAGTAGAGCAATTCATATTTTCTTTACCTGAAGATAGCAAAAAATATCATGAAGAAATTATTTCAAATGCAGAAGAAATATTTCAGGGACTAGAATTACCATATAGAGTTGTCAACATTGCATCTGGAGACCTTGGAGCATGTGCAGTAAAGAAATACGATTTAGAAGTATGGATGCCAGGTCAAGGTAAATTTAGAGAAATGGTAAGTGCGAGCAATTGCACAGATTGGCAGGCCTATAGATTAAACATAAGATTAATTAGAAGAAAAGGCATGATCAGGGATTATGTACATACATTAAATAGCACTGGAATAGCTTCTACCAGAGCTATAACTGCTATATTAGAAAATTATCAGCAACCCGATGGATCAGTAATTATTCCAAAGGTTTTAAGAAAATATCTTGAACCCTTCAACAAAGCCCCTAAAGAAGTAATAATGCCTAGAGAAAAAAGACCTTAATATTTTAATAAATTAAGAAATAAAATTATTTGCTTAATATCAACTTTTCACTATCAAATGATTTAATTGATATGTACAGGCCAAGCAATATAAAAGCTATCATTACAGCAAAGTTTATTGTCATACTCAAATATTGACCTAATACAAAGTTAGAAATAGCCAAAGCTGCATGAGTAAATGGTATAATTAAAAGAACTATTTCTACATAAAAAGGTAATCTTTGTAAATCTACCAATAACGCACTAAAATAAATTCCTAAAGCAACCATCATTACCATATATGAAACAGCTTGGGCTGATCTTACAGATGAACTTCTTAACACTATAGGAGTTATAATAGAGGATGTCATAATTACTAATAATGCGCTTACAGCAAGATTTACCATTATTAGGCCTGGTGTTAATTTAAGGCTACCTGGAGATATTAGTGACAAATAGATTATAACACCTGCGCTATCTGCTAAAGCTGTTATTAAACCTATTACTATAGAAGCAAACATTTTTCCAGTAATTAATGCTGTTTTTGGGGCTGGAGTTGAAAGCAACGCTTCCAATGTTTTCCTTTCTTTCTCACCTAAAATGCTATCTCCCATAAAAACTATTGCAGGATTTGCAACAAAGAAAAGCGAAAATTCAAGCATTCTAGCTGTAAATGATAGCTCTACTTGAGATGATGTAGCCGCCTTTCCTGAGGGTAAGTAATAACCTGTGAAAACTGAGATTGGATTTAATATATTATATGCACTAACATTAATTCCTGATGCATTAGATAAAAACTCTACTCTTTTTATAACAATATCATTTCGTATCTGGCCAATTACAGAGTATATTATAGATTCTACTTCTGAGCTCTGAACACTACCAATAAGGCTTTTTAAATAAATTGTACCTATCCCACCTATCTTAGATATATTCGAATAAAAACCGTCTGGTATTATTAATAATATATTATAAATGCTTTTTGGTGATACATTTGATATAGTAACATTTACTTTCAACCCTTCATTTTCTGCTTGACTTATTATTTGATAGGAAATAAATTTAGATAAATTCATAGATTGTTTATCTAATACCTCTATATAAACAGTCGTAGTTTGTGTTGAAGTTAAACCGGTTGCTAATAATGCAATCGCAGGCAAGCCGATAAAGGGTATAATAATCATTGCCGCAAGTGTTTTTTTATCTCTGCTTAAGTCTAGTAGCTCTTTCCATATAATAGCCTTAGACCTCAATACTTTCACCAACGGCTTTAATAAATGCCTCTTCCAAGTTTATTGAATTAAACTCTTCTATTACTGACTTTATTGTTCCAGTATAAATTATTGAGCCGTATGCAATGAATGTTATTTTATCTGCTAATATTTCTGCCTCTGACATATTATGGGTAGCTATAAGAAAAGTTGTTCCGCCAGATGCCATTGACCTTATTAACTTCCTTATTTTATATGCAGAGAAAACATCTAATCCATTAGTTGGTTCATCTAATAATACCAATTTTGGATTGTGCATAAGGGATCTTCCTATTAATAATCTTTTTTTCATTCCATTGCTATATTCTCCAGCCTTTCTTGATAAATCTGCATCATTCAGTTCAGATATTTCTGCACCCTTTTTGATAAATTTCTCTGCCAAATCTTCATTACCATTGCTATACAACAACGCAAATAATCTAAGGTTTTCATAACCAGTTAGTCTATCATATGGAGATGAATCTTCTGGAACATAGCCAAGCATTTTACTTATTTCAACTCTAAACTTATATGGATCGTATCCCAATACGCTTAATTTGCCAGAATCATGTTTTATTAACCCTACTAAAATCCTAAATAGAGTTGTTTTTCCTGCACCATTATGACCAGCAATTACATGAACTTCTCCTTTGTTTACCTTAAGGCTTATTCCTTTTAGCACCTCTTTATTACCTATTTTTTTATATATTTTATCTGCAAAAATTGCCTGCATATTTTCGGTATTATTGTCTACTGGAACTTCTACTTTAGATGTCATTATGCATACCACTAATATTCTCTGCTGCAGCTAGAAATTAATAGCATTAATGCTCAGGCGAATAACAATTGAAAGAAGACGAGGAGGACCAAAAAAGTCTCAAAGACTTCTTATCAAAATATGGAGATAGGGGGTATTACATATTAAAGGCTCTTCTTGAATCCTCAAAAATTATTGGAAAAGCAAAACTGGGAGATTTTGATCTAAAGGATTTAAAAGATATGCTAAACAGATATGGACTTGATTACAATCCTGTTCCATTAATAGCAAAGCTTGAGAAAGAATATAAAATTATTAGAACAACTTATAGATCAGATTCTCAACATTGGTGGGATATAATTGATAAAAAATACTTAGAAAGTGTGATAAATGAATATGAAGGTAATTCAAATAAAGAGGATGATCCTAAGTTAAGATTGCTTAAGTTGCAATTTTATAGCCTTAACCCAGAAAATATTCAAAATATATTGCAAAAAATGTCTCAAAGAAAAAAACTTGGCCAAGAAGAAAGAAATATAATAAAAAACATAGCTTTTAGCGAACTACCTATGATAGTAGACTTTCTTACAAAAGCTAAATCTGAGTATGAAGAAGAACTTTTGCCAGAAATTAGTTTATCAGAAAAAATTATAGACCTAGCAGAAAACTTAGTCTTAAAAGCAAATTCAAGCAGATATTATGGTAAGGTTGATAAAAAAGAAAACAGTATTGGATTTGAGCCTATAAAAGACTGATAAAAAAAGGCTAATTAAGCTATATATTTTATAACACTTTTTACATCTAAAGAAGATGGCAAAGATCTCTTATGTTCACTCCTTTTATTCATGTCTAAAACCATCTCAACAACAGCTCTATTAATACCGCTGTTCTTAACAAAAACATCAATATCTATTTTTTTGTCAAATATTGAATATATTATTAAATCAACTGTGTCATATGATACACCTAGTTCTTTTTCAGCTTCTTGTCCACTCCATAACCTAGGACTACTTGGCTTGAATGCAATTTTTTCAGGTACACCTAAATTCACTGCAAGCCTTCTAACCTGGCTTTTTAGCAATGTCGATATAGGTAATACATCTACTCCCCCATCACCATATTTAGTAAAATATCCTATAGTTTCCTCGCTTCTATCTCCTGTTCCTAATACTAAGCTGGAAAGCTTGTTTGCATAAAAATATAGCAATGTCATCCTAATTCTTGCTCTTATATTACCTAAAGGAACCACGTCTTTTTCTTCATAAGCAGGTATAGTTGATTTATAAACCTCAACAATAGGATTTATGTCTATTATTTGTACCTTACCTTTAAGGATCTTAACTAGTTCTTTTGCATCATCTACATCTTCTTTTGGAGTAACTGTTGAATCTGGCATAATTAAGGCTAATACCTTATCTATACCAACAGCTTCTGCCGCTAAGAAATATGATGTAGCGGAATCTACCCCTCCACTTAATCCTATCACATAGCCAGATCTTTTTGATTTTTCCAATTCATTAGCCAAAAAATTTTCTATAGTTTTCCTTGCATGGTTGTAATCTATATTAATAACATCATTAATACTTATCTTATCCACTATACACCACCTTTAATTAAAGATACAGCTCTATCTAATATAATTCTAGCTAAATTTTCTTTTAAAGTTTTTTCTACATTAATTATACTACCATCTTTAAATATAATTGAAACCTTATCATAAAGGCTGGAAAAACCGATATCTGAAATATTGGCTGGATTTGCAACAACTATATCTGCGTTGTACTTTCTTAACTTTTCTTTGGCATTATCATAAAGTTCTGAATCACTTTTAATGGATTCTGCTGCAAAAGAAATTAATATCCTTGGTCTATTAGCTATCGATTTTAAAACCTTCTTGGCTGATATCAGTCTTATATCATAGTTATTTTCACTTCTTAATTTCCCCTCAGATTTATTTTCTACATTAAAATCTACCGGGGCTGCTGCACCTATTATAATATCATAGTTAGTGCTTTTTGTTAGCTCATTGATTTTTTCGGCCATTTTATCAGTTGTTTCGCAATAAAATGAATTAACTGTGTGAGGAACTTGTATATCAGTATGTCCGTGTAAAAGGTCTACATGGGCTCCTCTTGAGTATGCCTCTATAGCAAGTTCGATACCCATTCTGCCAGAGCTTGGATTTGATATAAACCTTACATCATCAATCCATGATCTGGTAGCACCCGCTGTAACCAATATCTTTAAGCCCTTCATATCATAACTCCTTAATGTATGCGAAGTTGTAACCCTAGCAACAAATTGTGGATCCGGATATTTTGCTACCTCTTCAACTAAAAAAGGTTCAATAACAAAAGCATTGCTCTCTTTTAGTCTATTTTCTATTTCCCTATATTGATTCGTTTTTTCCATATTTTCATGCATTGCAGGTACAATAATCATAGGCTTTTCAAACCCAATTACAGATATTGCTGTCAAAGATACCGGGTTATCAGTTATACCATAAGCAATTTTTGACATAATATTAAATGTTGCAGGTGCAACTAACATAGAGTCGCATTCTTTGGCTAATACTATATGTTCTGTTGCTCCTGTAAGTTTTACTATGGGCTTTATACCAGTGGCCCAATAAAACATATTAGGATCTACTAATTCTGCAGCCTCCTCAGTCATAACTGTTATTACTTTAGCCCCTCTTCTCATAAGCCATCTAGCTGTATCTAGTGATCTATATAAAGAAATACTTGCCGTTACTCCTAATATAATACACCTATCCTTGAGATTATCATTATAGCTCTTAGATATCAACAACGATGGATGATACCTTAGCCCTTCTTCCATAAATCATTGCCCTACTAGTATAAGTTAGAACCAAAAATTTAACTGTATTTGATTCAGCAAGCATTTCCTTGCTTACTGTATTGATTTGAATTTTTACAGTATTGATATTTTAAACTTTATCTCTAAATTCGATTGCATACTAGCAGACCCCATAGAAGTATAAAAATTTATAAAGAATATAAATACATAGCAAATAAAGAAGGAAATCTTAGAAGCTTAATTTTTTGATCTTAGTCCTTTCTGGCCTTAAAGAGTTGATTTGCTATTTATTAGATCAGGATAAAACCATTTTTTATTTTTATTTGCCTTTAGGCTATCCCATTCTGCTAATATTTTTACTGCCTCTAATGATACTTTTATCATGCTTTCAATTCCAGCGTTAGCTATAAATTCATCTGTAATTCTATTTGCTATTACAGCACAAATACATCCTGCCCTTGCACTATAAATTTGTGAAAGAGTAAATATTGTTGAAGCTTCCATTTCAAATGCTAATACATTAACTTTACTCAATTCTTCTATTATATGCTCCTTGTTTTTTGAAATAAATCCATTAAAACCAGGTCTTCCTTGGCCAACATAGAATGTATCTGTACTTGCTACTAAACCTACATGATAATTTGCATTTGAACCATCAGCAGATTGTATTAATGCATTAATTATCTCGTAATTTGCCAAAGCTGGATATCCTTTATCAACATAATCAAGGCTTGCTCCATCTAATCTAAAAGAACCCGTTGCTATTATTAAATCCCCTACATTTATTTTTGATTTTATTGCACCACATGTGCCAACCCTAATAAATGTCTTAGCACCAGCCCTAAGAAGTTCTTCAACAGCTATTGATGAAGAAGGCCCTCCTATACCAGTGCTAGTAGCAGAGATCTTTATACCTTTATAGAAACCCGTTATGGTCCTATATTCTCTATGATATCCTACTAATTTATATGAATCCATGTATGATGCTATTAAATCGATTCTGGAAGGATCTCCTGGCAATAAGATATAATTAGCAATATCTCCTGGCAATACCATAATATGATATTGCCTACTTTCCGAATCTTCTGGATTTGTTGCACTTTTTAGCTTTTTTTCTACCACAACTCTCACCTCATCTCTCTTATGCAATCGTTTCTCTGCATACCAAATTACTTATACATAAATTAGTAATAAATTAATTAAGTCTCACCATTTATGATGGGTAAAAATCCTAAGAACATTGAAGAACTAAAAATGAAAGCTAGCAATTATTACTTTTTTGATCATTGAGAGAGCTATAGGACTTTCAATTAGTTTACACCACTTATATGTGGTGTTAATAATTTTTAAGCATTATATGTGCTTAAGGAATCCAGTTGAGGTGAGCATGAGTTTAGATCTTATTTGAATAATAACCTTTTCTGTACTAAGAGAGAATTTTTAATCTTTAAATAAAATAATAAAAACGAAGAAACTTAACTCGCTAAAGGGAAGTGTTCCAAATGGATATAGCCAAAATAGCAGAAAATGGTGCAATATTATTAGGCAATAATGTAGTTGCTGATGGCTATTATAATCGCCCTATAAGGGTTGTTACGCATGCTCATGAAGATCATTTAAAGGGGTTAAGAAAAAACATTAAAGAGAGCATATTTATTGTTGCAACACCAGTTACTCATGAATTTCTCAAAATCTTGAATTATAATATACCAGAAGATAAAGTGATAAAGCTCGATTATAATAAACCAATAGACTTTGATGGTGAAAGAATAACATTAAAAAAGTCAAGACATATAGCAGGAAGTGCACAAGTTATTGTAGAAACAAACAATGGTACATCAGGCTATACTGGAGACTTTAAAATACCAGGAACAGAACCTCTAAGAGATTTAGATGTATTAGTATTAGATGCTACATATGGCAATTTGAAATATCAAAGAGGATGGGCAGACTGGGATGCATTAGCTGCATTAATCAGCTTAATTAATAAATATTCACATGAAAAACCTATATGGGTTTATGGCTATAACGGCAAATTACAAGAAATAATGGTTGAATTAAGAGTTAGAGGAATAAAAAATAAGTTTTTAACAGATCAGAAAACACTAAAAATGTCAAAGGTAGCCTCAGAATTCTATAATGTTGATCTTGGAGACATATCGCTATATAATAAGAATGAAATATATAACGGCACAATAATTTTTATGCATTCATTAAAAAGACAACAATTTAATAAACTTGATGGAATTCATATAATATTAACTGGTTGGGAACTAAGAGGCATCGCAATGCAAGTTGACGAAAAGACATTTAATGTTTCGTTCAGCGACCATGCAACCTTTAAAGAGATTATAGAATATGTTAAGGAATCAAAACCTAAAAAAGTTATTATAGATGGCTCGAGAAGCGATGAGGCATGGTATACAGCTAAATACATATCAAAAATGTTAAATATAGAAGCAAAAGTTGAACCTACAAGTTAGTTAAATTATGTTCCTTAATTATTTTGAGCTATAGAAATTTAAATCTTAGATTCTAAAAGCAAAAGTTGATACCATAGATAGTTTTATTGGTATGCATTTGCTTAAGACATTTAGATAGCAAAAGTTAAAAAATTTTTAATCTTTGTCTATATTAGGTGAATGAAACGGGGAATAAAATTGAATATAATGATGAGCTAAATAAAAAAATCAGAGTTTTAGAGACATCAAAGAACTACTTTAAATCATCTGAGGTAACTTTATCACCAATTCTTATGAGCAGTGGATTATTAATAGCTATCATATCAAATATAATTCAAGAATATCGCGTATTATCGCTATCATTGGTAGTAATAGCAATAACATTAGCATTTGCAGGATCAGCAATGGAAATAACTTTTCTTTTAATATTAAAAAGAATAGAAAATTTAGTTCTTAATAAAAAAGACAGCCTAGTTTTAAATGTAATTTATATAGCTGTAACTATGATGCTTTATTTTATCATAATAGGTATGCCAATTGTTAACTACTATGAATCAAGCATAGTAAAAAGGTTAAGTTCTTCAATTTCTGAGAAGCCAAAGTGCATGTATAATAACCCTATAATATCATTAGTTACCTTAGGATACAGCATTTCCATCTTCCAAACTTGCATAGGGATAAATATGTTAAGAATTATCGATGCTTTTATTAGCATTACCAGGCAAAGCCCCTCTGAACTTTTCTCCACCTAAAGCTATCAAAGGTAATAAAATACTTGGCGCTTTTATTGATTCATCTAAGATAATCCTCCAATCAGATCCGCATCTTTGACAATACATTAATCCTATTCTTTCTTCTCTATCACTAAAAAACCCTAAACTAAATTCCTCTCTATTGCCACAGAACGGACATACCAATCCATTATTAGACACAATCCATGTATATCCACAAAAATGGCAAATCATTTTATAGCGATTTCCATCTTTTATCATTGTTTTACTTTCTGACCCACAAACAGGACAGTAAGGACTCTCATTTATTATTTGACCATTATTTTTTTCATATTTTTCTGCAAAAAATCTAGATATAGCTTGCAACACTATTAGAGAACTCCTAGCTCCTTTTATGTTCATATTCCCTTCCAAGGCCTCTTTTAATGCATTATCTGCATCCTTTATTCCAATACCCTCTCCTAGTTCTTGTGATGCTTCCATGATAAATTCTTGCATGATATTTTTTTTAGAGAGCTCAGACACAAAATTATTAAGATCACTCAAGTCTATATCTTTAATTTTCTCATCTATATCTTTAATTATTTTAAGCTGTATTTCTTCAATTTTTCTTGCCATTTCTAAATCTATTTTAAATCCAACTAAATGGCTATATTTCCTTAAAGAAGAAATAAACTCTTCTATTGTATTCAAACGATTGACCTCCTCCTGCCTTAAAGAGCAAGGTTTCCTCAAGGCTGTTCATTATTTTATGATCTATCATTTTCATCGTCCTATAGATATGTACATCTTTATTCACCAATAACATTTATACAACTATAAAGCTTTGTGTTATCTTAGACCAATTATTTCTATTCCTCACCTTGAGTTGCCCTCCTCCCAAGACTCCTGCTTATTTTGATTCTTCTATCATATTTATTACTTTCTATTAACAACAAAGAAGACTTTATTAAAAAACATTAGATTATTTATGGGCAAAGGGCTGAATCCCTTTTCACTTTAGTAAAAATCCTTTTTATATTCAAATGTGCTTAGTTTTTACTGGCAAAGGATGACCTCTCACACCGA
>JBMFKU010000028.1:0-14619 GCA_049971805.1 Caldisphaera sp. | reverse complement strand
GCCGTCCACAATTATCACCTTAAGTTCCATGACTAAAGGTTCTGCTATCACGATTTTAAAGGATTTAGCCCGCGTCTGAAGGATAAAGATACACGAATCCAAGTATAGCTTGATTACATACCTAAGTGTGTCGCCTCTTATTTCTACAAGATCTTCTAGTTGGCACAGCTTTAGGTATCATATGATTAATACAATTCCGAACTTAATAATTAATTAAATGCTATTTAATGAATTGTTTTAAAAACAAAGCAATAACTTTTGTAGATTTTACCAAATCTTCTATATAAACGTATTCATCAGTTGCATGTGCCATTTCCAGTAATCCTGGACCATAATTAAATGTGTCAATACCTTTATTATATACAAACCTAATATCAAATGTTCCTGGGGATAAAACTAAGATAGGCTCAACGCTATAGACATCTTTTATTATCTTACTTATTAATTTAACCCCCTGACTATTTTCAAATATTATACTATCTGTAATATAATACTGATCGAATTCTATATTAACATTTGGACATGTTCTTTTACCATAATCAATTATATCATTTATTTCATTAATAGCAGAATCAATTTTTTCTTCTGGTACAATCCTTCTAACATAAGAGAAAGTTAAATAATCAGAAACTGTGTTCATCCAATCACCTCCATTTATTGTGCCTACCAAATATGAAGGCCTTCTAGATGATTCTGGTATAATAGGATATTTTGATACAATATTAGATCCATTCTCTAATATTTCATAGATATAGTTTATTATTTTAGCTGCGCATCTTATGGTATCTCCACCTTTTTGCGGAAAGCCTCCATGAGACTTTATTCCTTTTAGCTTAAAAAAGCCCCATAATGCACCTCTATGGCCAATTCCAATGTTTGTTGGATTTAATGGTTCGGTAAAAATTAAATAATCCAAATTCTTTTTGTTTATATACCCTTTTTCTACTAGATAATAGGTGCCAGCGTTTCTATTGCCTACAGTTTCTTCATCTGGCACAATAAATTGTTTAACTGTAATATTTTTTATATCATAGAGCATCTTTAATACTTCTACTGCGAATAATTGTACAGCTATACCAGATTTCATATCAGATGATCCTCTTCCATATATTTTTCCATTTTCTATCACAGCATTATATGGATCGTGAGACCACCCTTTACCAGAAGGAACTACATCGTAATGAGAATTAAAGCCTATTTTTACTCCGCCATTTCCATAAGTTGCAACTATATTAGGCCTTTCACCTTCTCCAAATTTAACAAGTTGCTTTAGCTCTTCTTTATTAGGCTTCACTATT
Organism: Caldisphaera sp.; assembly: GCA_049971805.1. Taxonomy (GTDB): domain Archaea; phylum Thermoproteota; class Thermoprotei_A; order Sulfolobales; family Acidilobaceae; genus Caldisphaera. The sequence goes on along the minus strand of JBMFKU010000028.1, from coordinate 13,321 downwards.
TCTACTTTGTAATCTATTGATTTTAAGTATTCTGAAACATAATCAACAAACTTTTCATAATTTAATCCTGGAGGATTTTCCGTAGGTATGTTTATAATTTTTATTAAAAAATTTATCATATCTTTCTTTATTGCATCTATGGCATCATCTATATCCATCTATAATCCCCATATAGATAAAACACTTTTAGATGCTATATCCTCTATCGCCCCTCTAATTAAATCTAAATCCTCTTCAACTTCATTTGTTGTTACAGCGAAAACTATATCGCCATCTAGTGATAAACTAAAGGGTCTGATCCTCCTTGATAAACCTATGTATGCTGATTTAGCAAACAACTTAACCTGCTCAGGAGTTGCCTTCACATTAGTCATAACTATTGAAACAGTTGTATTTATATAAGATTTTTTCAGTAATTTGTTCTTTATAATTTCATTAAATGGCATGATTTTGTCTTTTACTTTAACCCCAGCAATTATTTCATTCTTTTCATTTACAACTTCTCCTATAGAATTGACAACACTTAATACACCTATTTCAACATTTCCAATGGATTCCTTATAGAAACCTTGACCACTTTTCATCATATATTTAATTCCCATAAGTTTTCCAACAGTTGCACCTTTTCCTGCCCAATGATCTCCAATTATAACTTCATCACCCATATTTTTATAGCATTTAATCCCCCATGACTCATCAGGCAAGATATCATTATAATAAAAGTCAAATATTACGGCTGCAGGAACTATGGGAACAATTATATTATCATTTACTTTAAATCCAACTCCATCTTTCCTTAATGATTCGACAATACCTTCTACAGCTCTTAAGCCATACATGCTCCTTCCCACTATTGCTATTGCATTTACTTCATGATTTTCTCTTCTTTCAAGATCTATAACTTCTGTATCCCTTGTTCCTGGAGATCCTCCTGCAACGTAAACACTAGCTATATTTCCTTTTTTTGGAAAAATAGCTGTTATACCTGATAAAGCAATTTCATCCTCATAACCGCATATTTTAAAACCATTAATAATTTTCATTTTTTCACCTTTTTATCATGTCTTCATTAGCTGATTTTCTCCAAGTTTCTGGGGCCAAAAATATGCCTATCAACATTATTATAGTAAAAACATATAGGATTATTAGCCATGCGTTTACCAAACCTATGAATGAAATTGCATAAATAAAACTTATTGCAAAGCCTCCTATAATTGCTCCACCATTATATGTAAATCCAACAGCAGTTGTTCTATACTTTTTACTAAACAATTCTGATAGAAAAGCTGGTATTGTTGAAAATATCATAGCCTCAATAAAAGCCTGAATTGAAAATAGAGTTACAAAAATGGTTAATTTTTCTGTATAGCCATACTTAATTAAAAAATACGATAAAAATGCAAAAATTATTCCATAAATAATCATAGGCTTTTTCCTACCACCTATTATATCAGCCAAAAAACCACCAAACCATACACCGAATAAAGATACTAGATTAATTACAGCAACTGAAAAGCCAATTATTTCTTCATTATATTTTAAATTATACATAACGGAAGGCCAAAAGGAAAAAGTCGCTGTATTAATAGCAAGGAGACCTGTTGTTATGAGCAATCCAATAATCATTTGTTTTGGAGAGTATTTAAACAAAGATTTCAATGGAATCTTTTCTATTTCCTTTTTTTCTTTCATTTCTTCGAATATGTTTGTTTCCTTAGCAAATATTCTTATTGCAAAAGCAATTATACCAGGAATGATAGCTGTTGCAAATAATATTCTCCATCCTATTGTTGAGAAGGATTTTCCTGTTATCATAGAAATAAATGCCAAAACCAAAGAAACAATAAAGTAACCTGTTCCATATCCACTTTGCACAAAGCTACCTACAAAACCTCTTTTATCTGGAGGAGTACTTTCCATAGCTAAAGTTGACCCTCCCCCATATTCTGCGCCTGCAAACAAGCCTTCGAAAAATAATATTAGATATAAAAGAATTGGTGAAAAAATCCCTAACTTATTATAACCAGGCAATACACTTTTTGATGCAGATAAAAAGGAAAAGCCTAAGATTGTAATAACAAGCATATTTTTTCTTCCCATTTTATCTCCTAAAAAGTTGCCTAAAACTAAAGAACCTATTGATCTAGCTAATGCACCAACCCCAAAACCTGCAAAAGTTAAGACAATACCTAAAACTTTTAAATAGGGAGGAAAGAAAACGGAAGATATTGTTAATGCAACCAACGCATATGCAATAGTTGTATAGCCATCTAAAAGCCAACCAAGCCATGCAGATATTACCTGTATCCATTGGTTTTTATTTAGACCATAAACCATTTGCATCCCCTTAGGTAATAATATGGAGTTAAATTTATATTTATCTTGATAAAAATAAATAAAAATTAAAAATATTTTAATATTAATATTTTTTACCAGCTTGATACTGTTTGCTCTTACTTTCATTTCAATCATCTTAATCTTCATTCATGATCAAGCGTAGGGACTAAGCCCTCAACCACTTATCAAGCCTAGCAGTAGGTGGCTGACCTCCTCCCCGCCCTGAAGGGCGAGGGTTCCCCCAGGGTGGCTCACAGGTTCGTGGTTTACCACCTTCATTTTCATCACCTCATAGCTAGTGGGAATTACCCACCCCGCTCCGTTCATCCAGCGGTAGACCACTGGCTGGGTCTTCAGCCCATTACCCCTATCCCTCACTGGGAGTTGCCCTCTGCTCCCAGATCCTAGGGACTCAGGGATATGTATCTGTGTGGGTGGGGACACTACACACACATGGTATGCCCATTATGGGCTTCCCCACACACCTTATTGTTTTCACAATACTTTTATGTATTTCAAAGTTTAAAAGCTCTATTTAAAAGCTTTACCCCGTCCCTAGAAGGGGCGAGGCTTGTCGTTCATTTTGTCATGGGGATTAGCCAAAGGTTTTTGCGATGAACTAAGGCTTTCTTTAATTTATACACATTTAGGCTACAATTTAACTCAAGAACTTTTCCCATATTACCCTTATTATACAAATGGTTCTTTAACAGCAATGCCAGGCAATGGAACTGTTAATAACTTAAATCTTCAAAGCTTTAATATAAGTCCTTCATATTTTTGGTCATTGAACTTTTATAGCAATTTTGCAAATGGATTAAGTAATGAAACCTTATATAAGGCAATCCCATTAATTATCTCATCTCTTAATGAAATATGCTCAGATCCATTAAGCTTTGTTGATTTAGGTAGCAATGAATGGGAAGTTACTGGTAATTACAGCAGTACTGGATACCCAATGATGGCTAACGATCCGCATTTAACTTTATATGATCCGTCATTATGGCTTCCATTACAATTAGTATCTCCTAGATTAAACGTAACTGGTTATGAATTAGTTGGAGAACCAGGTGTTTTGATAGGTCATACGGAAAATACTGCATGGGGATTGACAACTCCTTTAGGTGCGTCTAGCAACGCTTATTTAGAAATTGTAAATATGGAAAACCATTCTTATCTATTTAATGGTGAATGGTTACCTTTAAAGGAGTATAATTTTACTTTATTGAACAAAAAATATACAATTTATTATACAAATAACGGGCCTTTAGTTTCTTATAACAATACATTAAAAATGGGTATAAGCCTTTATTTGGTAAATCAATATTATCCATTCTTAACATTGATATCCGAATTCCTATTGGATAATTCAACAAATTTCTCTCAATTATTAAATGCAGCAAGATATTGGGTTGAGCCAACACAGAATTTAGCAATGGTTTCAAAGAATGAGACAGGATTTATTACAGCGGGCCTCTATCCTTTAATAAGGATTACATTACCAAATAATGAAAGTGTAGAGGTTGTTGGTGGTAGAACTATCTTAAATGGATCAATACCTAATTATGAACCTGTTGGTTATATACCGTTTAATTACTTGCCTCAATCAATTAACCCTGAAAGGGGCTTTGCCTTTGCACCAAATCAACCAACAGCATTTATAGATTATCCGTACCCATTTGTTGGAGGTTATTGGGTCTCTGATGGAAGGGCGTTAACAATATATAGATATTTGAATTCTCATAGGAACATGACTATCTCAGATATGGAATCTTTGCAAAGTAATGTAACTGATTCATGGGCTTCCATATTAGATCCTGTAATGGTTTCATGCTTAAAAAATGAGAACTTTTCAAATAATCTTAAAGAAGGTGTTTTGTTGTTATCAGCATGGAATTATACATTTTATCAAAACGAGGTTGCACCAACAATTTATACATATACTTTATTGAACATAATAAATAATGTAGTTAACCCAGTTTTAAATGAACATGGATTAACCCAATATAAGAATTTGCTAACAGGTACAGTTGGTTTTTATGGAACTGATACTTTAATTACAAGCGATCTAGCGTATTTTGCGACACATAATCCGAATTCATCATTATTTAATGGAAGTTTTTGTAAAGTAGTTAATTTGTCTTATAATGAGGCAATGAGTTATTTATCAAGTAAGCTGGGTAATATTTCTAATTGGAAATGGGGTAACGTACATGTATTAGAGCTCATAAATCCTGCTGGAATTTCATCTCTCAATTATGGCCCAATACCCATATGGGGTGATGGTTTTACTCCATCAGCAGCTTACTTTAACTTCAATGGTACAATTTCTATTCCACTAATTGTTAGTGAAGGACCAAGTTTAAGGATAGTAGATTCCCCAGCAACTAATCAATTTTATTCAATATTCCCAGGAGGGCCCAGTGAAAATCCCGCAAGCCCATGGTTTGAAACGCAACTAAATTCATGGCTAAACTTTAATTATTATCCATTTTCACCTGTTGTTGAAGTTAATGCTACATGGTATTTAATTCCTAGAGGTGGATAAAATGAATAAGACTAATTTAATAATATATATAACTTCGATTGCTTTAACTCTAGCCTTATCATATTTTATTCCTTACGTTTGGATTGGAATAATACCAGGCATAATAATGGGATTAATAAGAAGAAGATCATTAAGGCTTATTTCAAGCTTTTTAATTGGATTTATAGGCTCTTTATTAATGTATTTAGTATACCCAATAAATTATTTAGTTTCTTTAGCTAAGACTGTTGGAGCGTTAGCTGGAATATCTTGGTTAATATTAATACTAGTATATCCGCTATTATATGGGTTGATAGAATTATCGGCATCAGGTATTGTTGGAGAAATTTTAAATTTTAAAAATAGAAAATAAAATTTTCTAAAAATAAATATTTATGATAATAAATTAAAGATTATCTTTTAATTCTCCTAGTTCCTGTATCAAATATAGAATCGAATAATCTTTATCAAAACTATCAAAATCTTTATCTATTTCCTTATCTAACAATACAATTGAATATGAAATTTCATAATCCTCATCCTCCTCTCCATCCTCATCCTCTTCATATACATCCCAAATCAGCTTTATTCTTTTTATTTCTTTATTTATAATAAATAATTTTAATCTTAAATCAGCTTTACTATTAATGTCAATAGAAAACGATATTTTTAAAACCCCATCATCTTTCTTTCTTGATTCAATATCAAAAGAATTGTCATGAAAGTATTTTACTAACTTATATTTTAACAGTTCATTTTTTATATTTTGATATTCTCTTATTCCAGCCTCGTTCGATGTAGCTAAATTTAATCTGTCATCGAGATTAATAGGTAGTTTTTTATATTTATTTAGTTTTTCCCTTATAACTTTTTTAATATTGGATGTATTTTTCGAATTTTTAAACTTATTAGAAATATCGATTATTTCTTCCTCAATAGTGTTATCTAGTAGATTACTCATAATTTCACCATCCTATATACAATTAATAATTAAGATTAGAAATTATATAAGCCTTTAAAATATTAGATTACGGGAATTCCCATATACCTTAAATCTCATTAGATATGAGAAATATTCAATTCAGTTTGTAAATTCTTGTATTTCAGTATTTAATTCAAAAGCTAATAGATTCATGAAAATTCCCAAAAATTCATGTCCCAAGATTTATATAATTTTAAAACACCATTAATAATTGCATAAGGTGGGATTGTGTACTTTGGTAAATCAAAAAGGTTTAAGATAACTGTTCTTTCGTTATTTTTGCTGTTGATATTAATTATGCCTTTATCCCATTCTATGAAAATAAGCAAATATGAAAGTCAAGAAAGTAATATAACTATGAGTGCAAGAAAAGTAATTGGTTTGCAGTCAGGCTTTAATGAAAGTGTTGGCATAAATGATAATGGATCAGCTTTAATAAATAACAACTTAATAGAATATAGCTATTCAACAAATTCTCTATTAGGTTACTTCGCATTTTATGGAGGTAGCTTTTATTCTGGTGCGCCTATTAATAATAGTGCTTTTTCTGTTCAACTAAACTCAAATTTTAACGTTACAAGTAGTATGACATTATGGGCGCAAGATGTTTTTCAAGTTTATTATATAAATGGTGTATATAATGTAAATATTATAGATAACCTGTGGAATAGCACTTATCCAAGCTATAGCTTAAATCAGAGTCTTGTCTCTGGAAATGGTAGTTTCTCTACTTCAAACAATCAGGTATTTTATTACAGTTGGGCATTATCTAATAATAATATTATTACTTATTCAACAAATTCTCCATTTTATTTATATGCATATATGACTATAAACCAGAGCAGCAATGGCTATCCACAAATATATATGTATTATGAATTTCAGAACTCTACTTTTAACTCAGGATGGATTTTATATGATAAAATAACTGTTTATGTAAAGTCTAGCAATCCACAATTCTTAACTGGAATTCAAAGTTCAATAAACTCATACGCTCCTTATTATCCATTCGTAACACAATGGGTTGTAGGAGGAGCAAGTGGCGGGTCTCAATTAACTGTATATAATTGGAACGCTTCAATGGGCCTTTATTACGAATATAATGGTAATTTCTATAGTGTACCTGACGCAATAAGTTTACAGCCCTCTATATTTACCGCTAGCGTAACCGCTGAAAATGTAAATCAATATTATGGAATACAAGAATATTATAAAAATGGTATTGTACATCAGATTGAAGGGCAAAATCAACAAGAATTCTTATGGCAACCTAAATCATATTATCAATTAAATGGAAATAACCTGACCTTATATTTAACTCCTCCAAACGGGGAATGGTTGATAACAATATCAGGTAATAACTATTATAACCAAACATTCGGTCAATACTCTCCAATATCGTATATATTGCAACCTGGTAATTACAACTTATCAGTAACTTTATATGCAGGTTCTATGCCAATAGAAACGTTTACTTCATCATTGACGGTAGGAGGAGGTATAGTTAATGTTACTTCTCCAGTTGATTTTTATGTTGACGGATTTTCTCATTTAAGTGGAAATTATTTATTTAATACTCCAGTCAATTTAACGTTTCCAAGTATTTATTATATAAATAATAACAGCAGGATGCTGTTTAAATATTTAATAGTAAATGGCCAAATAGTTAAAAGCAATACAATAATCTTATATGTTAATGCAAATGTGACTGCAGTATATCAACAGCAATTCTATGTGACTTTTCCATTCGAATTAAATGGTTATATTAACAATTTATATCAAAAAATAAATAATGGTTGGTACAATGAAGGGACGATAATAGATATACCAGCACAAACAGTTTATAATGGTAGCTACACAAGGTTTGTTATATATAAAGAAACCTATTATAAAATAAACTCCTCAATGATTATTACCCCACCATTCTATACTCAATATTATTTAAAGATAAATTATGCCATACCTGCTGAAATAAATGGAGTTAATTCAACATTAGTAAGCGATTGGTATAACAAATCTACAGAAATAATTATATACAACATTTATTACTTTAATAGCACTGCTAGAGAATCAATTAACTCAAATATAAGTAAGATTATTTTACGAAACCCAATAATCATATCTGTTTCAGTCACTTACCAGTATTTTATTAATATTAGGTTACCTAACGGAACAATAAGTAATTGGTTTAACAAAGGAATGCTCATTAAGCTACCCTCCATAATATATAATGGTAGTCTAGAAAGATACGTATTAAATCAAAGCAACACTATAACAATTAATAGCACATTTAACCTAACTATAAATTATATCAAGCAATATTACGTAACCATTAAATTGCCTAATCAAACGATAAATAATTGGTTCAATGTAAATTCTGTAATTACATTACCCTCCATAATATATAATGGTAGTCTAGAAAGATACGTATTAAATCAAAGCAGAATAATTAATGTAAATTCACCATTTAACCTAACTCCATCATATATTAAACAATTCTACATCAATGTATTATTGCCTAACGGAACAATAAGTGGTTGGTACAATTATGGATCTAGTATATTTTTGCCCAAAATGATTTATATAAATAACGTTACAAGATACATAATAAACCAAACAAATGGAGTTGTTGTCAACAATGCATTTAACCTAACTCCATCATATATTAAACAATATTACGTCTTTATCAAGCTACCTAACGGAACAATAAGTAATTGGTTCAACTATAAAACAGTAATTGCTTTACCTGAGGTAATTTATATTAGCAATCAAGAAAGATACGTATTGAATCAAAGCAGTTCAATAACCGTGCTATATCCTATGATTAATGAAACGGCAGATTATTATAAGCAATATTTGGTAACAATAAATGGTATAAACAATTGGTACAATTTTGGTTCTACTATTAAGCTATACGAATCAGTGCCTATATATGAGACTCTAACATGGGTTGGCAATTATACATTACCAAATAATTCTAATGTAACTGTTAATGGGCCTTTAATTGAAAATGCAAAAATATCAACTAATATAACTTTTGTTGGGGGTATAGCTGCGATAATAATTGTTGTAGCTATAGCTGGAATATTTCTAAGGAAACATTAAGAGGCATTTAATTTATTTTTTATATAAAAATTTATATGAAATTATTTTAAGATCTATTTAAAATAATTTATTTTTTATAATATTATTGATAAATATTTTTATTTTAATGGATATTTTGCCATTTTCGTGGCTAGTTCTGGTAAATTTGTTACCATCTCTCCAGGAGGTTTACCTTGGAAGTCTAATATTGCTCTAGCGATGTTGAAAACTATTCTTTCTTCAAGGCTCCATCCTTTAAGAGGTCCAGGGCCTATACTTTTTGCTATTATTAAAGGATCTGAAATTCCATTTAATAAACTCTCTTTGGTGCCATTTGCTATGTGTATAAGGTAATCTTTCATAAGTTTAATTACTTTTTCATCAGTAACTTCTCCATGCCCTCCTACAATCTTTTTACCTTTTGAAATATCTTCCAACTTATCTAGCACTTTAATCCAATTTAATACCGTACCATCAAGGGCTAAGGGCGTAACTTGGTTAAATATTATATCTCCAGCAAATATTGTATTTGCATGATCTACTATAACTATTAGATCTCCTACAGTGTGTGCTGGTCCTAGATATTCCACATTAATAGGGCCATATTTTGATTCTAAAATTATTCCATCATCACCTATTACTATATCAGGTAATGTGTATTTTGAACCCTTAAAGTCTAATTGTGGAAAGAACGCTTCATAAATGCTAGATCCAATTTCTTTAAGTGTTTTTATCATGTTATTTGCCTCTTTATGGATAATAGCAGGTGCTCCTATGACATGGTTACCCCATACATGGTCTCCATGATGATGTGTATTTAATATTAAACCGGGCTTCGGCAGCCCTAAATTTTTGATAACGTTTATAATATCATTAGCTCTTTTTTCATTATATTGTGTATCGATAACTAATGTATATGAACCCATGTCAATAAGGCCAGAATTACTTAAAAACCATCCACCGTTTTTATCAATAACTGCATAAACATTTTCACTTAACTTTTCTATATTACACCAGTTGCAATCGGACATGCTCATAACCTCTCTAACAGCCATGCTGATTCATAAATTGCAATTTCATTTAATAAGGGTTGTTTATAGATTTCAAAATGGCCTACATTATATTCCTTTATTGTTACTTCGCTTTTAATTCTATCAGCTACTTCTTTAGCTATTTTTGGAGGTGTTGTTTGATCTTTAGATGCAATTATCATTAATAAAGGTTTCTTTATTAAGTGAGAGTAATCCCCTGGATTGTAAGCTAAAATATGAGTTAGGCTATCTAAAGTGATTTTGTTTTCAAAAGTTTCATATTTTGACGCAATGCTTGTATAATATTCATAAGCCTCCTTGGTCATTAAAGCTGCTATACCATCTTTAGATACTATAGGAATATAAGAAGGTCTTCCTTCGCAACAATCCTTTGAGTTCTGTGAGTATAGCATTAAAACTGGTTCAAGGCTACCAAAATATTCCAAGGCTGTTCTATACGAATAAACATTTGGAACTTGGGATATTCCGCATTTTAGGCCAGGTTCTGGAAATGCTAATAGGGTTAATACATGGCCTCCTGAAAAGCTTGTCCCCCAAACGCATATCCTATTTGGATCGACTTTCTCAATAGTTTTCATAAAAGAAATAGCACATCTATAATCAGATACTTGATCCATTGGATATAGAGCTTGTCGTGGCATCCCTTCGCTTCTTCCAAATCTTCTGTAATCGAAAACGAAAACAGCTATTCCTTTCTGAGCAAAGTATGGGGCATAGTCATCAGCATGCACTTCTTTTACCATGCCAAAACCCATGCCCATCACTAAGGCCGGAGCTTTCTTAACACCAGAAGGCAAATATAAAATACCATGACACTTTTCTCCATTACAAGGGAAAAAAGTTTCTTTCTTTTCATAAGGCAAATTGCTAGTCATGTTTATCACCTATAGTGTTTAATAACATAAAGTTATTAAACACCATATACATATTTGATTATGTTTTTTAGATTAATAAATTTAAACGTGCATATATTTTAATTACTAACTTAATAAATAGTTTAAAAATTTTTATATGATAAAAATTGAAGCTAAATAAGTCCTGAATATAAATCAGTTTTTCTTTGAGAGAGCAAGGGTAATATTTTTCTAGCTTCATTGATTCTTTCTTTGTCAACTTCGCCAAAAATAATTCCTTCCTCTTCATTCTATGCATTATAATTCCGAGGGGGTCTACGAAACTTGTTATGCCAGTAAATACATTTCCTATTTGATTTAATGTAGCTATATAAACAGTATTTTCTAATGCTCTTGCTTTGATCATAGTTAACCAATGCTCTTCCTTATTGTAACCCTTAAACCATGCACTTGGGACTAATATTACATCCGCTCCATTTAAAGCTAAAATTCTCGCAATTTCAGGAAATCTTATCTCATAGCATACCATAACTCCTATTTTAAATCCATTAAAGTCAAAGACTCTATAAGGATTTTTAGATTCTTTAAAGAAATCAGATTCTTTAAAGTTAAATGCATCGTAAAGGTGTGTTTTTCTATAGATATTTATTATATTGCCATTATCATCAGTTGTTATTATAGTATTGTATGTTTTTAGGCTGTTTTCTATAGATTCATATGAGATTAATCAAAAAAGTAACCTAAAAAGCTTTGTAAGCTATTATAATCAAATTTCATCAATAACTCAAAATGTCAATGTACTAAAAATAAGAAATATAAGAGAATATAAGAGAATTTTCTCAAGATTCTTGTTTGAAATACATAACAAACACTTAGGCTAATGCCAAGACTTCAATAATAACAAGTCATCCAAGCATATCGCAAAATACTGATGATATCTTATATAAATAGAAAAATATATCAAAATAAGGTGAATCGAATAGGTAGTTTATGACATTTATTAGACCTCCATTATTTTTTTCTCTACAACTTCTTCTACATTACCTGCTATTGCCTTGCTTATCAAACAATATTTATGGGTAAGATCTGCAAGCCTTTCGGCTTTTTTCCTCTCACCCGAAGAAATAGACATTTCTATTGTTATCAATATCTTTTCAAACCTGAACCCATTATCGGTATCGATACCCAGTATTGGTTTTGCTATGACCTTAAGAGATTTTATGTCGACGCCAATTTTTTCGTTAATAGTTGTCATCGTTGTTATAAAGCAAACAGCAAGGGCTGCAGGAACAAGTTGCTCTGGCCAAGTTACATTAGGAGGAGGATTTATTGGAAGCACACTTAAAGGATTATCTACCTCTAGCTCTATATCATGAATCTTAGCCTTTGTTCTACCATCTCCGATCCACGTTGATTCAGCCGCAAGAAAGTCCCCTAAAGCCTCAAAATCAATACCTTCAGACGTCATTTCTCTATCACCTATACATTTAATTGTTTTGCAAATACACACATATAAGATTACATTCAGTTTTTTATATTATAGGCAAACTTCTATCCTTATCGAGATTAATAAAAAACTTAACTTGTGAATTATTATAAAATATCAGGTGAAAATTTGAGTAGAACTGGTATTAAAAAGACTTCTAACATAATAGGCTTTGCAGACGAAGGACTTAACGATGTTGTTGATAATCTTGATGAGTACATGAGAATTAAGGTACCAATGCTTTTGAAACAGTATAACGTAATAAGTGCCTATGATGAAAATGCAAAAGTAAAGCTATCAAGGGGAAAAGAGATATGGGAGGGTTATAGTTATCGGGGAGTTATAATAAGCGTTAGAGGAAGAGAAGCAAAAGGCATGGCATATGTAGAATGGTATAAAAAGGCAAAACACTTTGTAGTAACATATGTAAATGTGTTGCTATTATCAAATGAAGTATCAAATCTCATGGTGTAAGCAAAAAACAAGTTACATTACTGACTACTGTTTTTATTACTTCTCTTTTAGAAATTTGTTCTAATGTTAACAAATCTCCTTAATTGTGCGTATAAATAAACTAAAACCTAACCATTTGCTCCTTAAGTATGGTTTATGACAATAGTATTAGTAGCTTAAGCCTCTGAAAATGTATATAAGGCTGCAGAAGAGTTTGTAAAACTATTAGCTGAATTTTATGATCTTCAAGAGGCAAGAGAAGCAAAACTTAAGGGAAAATGGACTAGGAGGCTTATAGATAAGGCCTCTTATGAATTGGGTTTAACAGATATATTTGACATAGCAGATAAGCTCCATGTATGGGGATTCCATAAAAGGTCTATGGATATAGATGATGTTGCTGATGGGGAAAAATTGTAGTTAAAAAATACAAAGCAGGTTGGAAAAATAAGTAAGCAAGAAAAACGTGTAATGATAAAATAAACGGCAAACCTCTTCTTTTAAATTGGTAATGCTTTTAATGTTTGTTTTAAGTAAAACATGGGG
>JBMFKU010000027.1:0-14758 GCA_049971805.1 Caldisphaera sp. | reverse complement strand
TGGTTATTCAGCAAACGATACAATTACAGCAACTAAGCAATTAATTCAAAACCTTCTTTCACAAGCAACTAGTTAGAATAGCTAGTAGTTAGCTGTCTTTTCTTTTTTCTTTTCTTCTTGTGTTTGTTTTTTAAATAAAATGAAAAAGAAAAATGAGAAGTTTATTTTGATTTTTGATGAAGTTCAATTCCTGAGACTTCCAGTATCTTCAGAATTAAAGAAACTAATTGCATATGCCTATGATAATCTTGATAATATAAAATTTATAGTTTTTGGATCTGAAATTGGTATGCTACAAAATTTTTAGGATACGAAGATCCATCATCACCTCTTTATGGTAGAGCAGTGTATGAAATAAACGTAGAAAGGTTTTCAAAGGAAAAATCAAGAGAATTTTTAAGGAAAGGTTTTCAAGAAGAAAGAGTCGAGCCACGACCAGAATTAATTGAAAAAGCGATCGAATTTTTCGATGGCATTGTTGGCTGGTTAGTAATTTTTGGCAGGGAATACATTGATGGTATTAATAATATGGAAAAAATAAAGGATAATGCTATTGGTCTCGCTTTGAGCGAATTAGAAAAGCTTAATCCAAAAGAAAAGATGGTTCTCAAAGCTATAGCATCTGGAAGCAAAACGTGGATTAGCGTGAGAAATTATATTAATGAAAAATATGGAATTGTTATTCCAAAATCGACTCTTAGCAGGTTAATAGATAAACTAGAAAAACTTAGTATATTATATGAATATGAATTTCAGGATAACGTTTATATGGAAGCTGTTAAGAGAATGAGAGTAAATATTTAAGTTAAGAGCAAAGGATCATATAGGAATTATTTTTGATACTAGATACTTTATTAATGATAGATAAAGTTAGCTAATACATAATTTTAATTTGTTTAACAGGATTAACAATTTTGTTATAAACTTTGACTTTATTCAGTACTGGAAAGCGAAGCTTTCACTCTTTTGTAAATAATTAAAAAAGATTTACTACAAGGAATTAGATTAACTTATAATTGAATACAATTCCTAGGATCATGATAATTAAAAGGCAAAACTCATCTTTTACGGTGGTATAAAAACTTTTAAGTCATTTAAGATAAATAAAATCCATTAAATGAGTTATGCTTCACCATATGAGATAGGCCTCTACGCGGCTACCAAGATAAAAAAGTTAAAATGGCTTGAGATGTCTTTAAGGCCAATTAAATATGATTGAGGAGTGGGAACCGACTTTATTACCTGATAATAGAAATTAGAGTATCATATAGGAGGTAACCCTTAAGATTCCAGGAATCAACACCCTTCAGGACATAAGGAGGCTAATTCATAGTTTCGATTATATCAGAATTTTTAATTATTTTAAAGTCCTGAGAACTATTTTTAATAAATTATTCTTTAAAAAATTTAGCATGTCTTTAACCTTTCATCATCTTTTATCTCGTTTAATATATTTTCTATGTATTCTTTTACCCATCCATTTGATACCTTATATGCTTCGACCAACATTTTCTTCCCCTCACATTCTCTTCTTATATAGGGCTTTTCCTTTATTAGTTTTCTATAGTTTTCCATTGCTTCTTTGGCTCTATCTTCTCTATTGCATTTTCTAGAAACCATTGACAAAGAAAGCCAAGAATACGCATAGTTAGGATCTTCTTTTACTGCCTCTTCAAAAAGTTTATAAGCTAAATTATATTCTCCAAGCTTAAAGGCAGCCCAACCTCCCCACAAATTTGACTTTCTTTTTTTAAAGTTTCTTAAATGAAGTTCTAAAGCAATTCTATATGCCTTTTTACTCTCTTCTATTTTTCCTAGTCTCTCTAAGCATATAGCGTATCCATGCCAAATGCCTGCTTCATCTATATTAGCTTCATTTGTATTGCTTTTCATTTCTATTATCATACTATAAATCTTTTCACAATAATTCCATTTCATCATGCAAAGAGTTGCTTCAGCTGCTTTATATAAACTTTCAATTTCTTTCATAAAATCACCCATCGATATGTTATTATTAAAGCAACTATTAAGCCACTCGTTTTCACAAATCTCACCTTTAGTTCTAACTGGATAGGGTATCCAGTTCAGATTAAAAGCTTTTCATTAATAAGATAGCTTATGGCTAACAATTAAAACAACATATAGGTAAAAAGAGTTGAATACTGATAAACTATTATTAGCACCATATAAGTCAATATTCTCATATAATTTCTTAAAATTTATAATAATGTAAAAAAGCTGTATAATTGTAAGTATAAAGCCTTTTAAAAGTGAGATTAATATTACATAGTTATATCAATAAGAAAAAGCTTTTTAAAAAAAATACTGCGTTTATTATATATTCCTTAACATTTTTAAAAGATTCATTGAAGTAAATCAAGCCTAAGTATTTGAGCGGCACTTCTTTGATATTGTGTCAATGTTATTAGATGGAAGAGGATAAGAAGGAGCCTGGCCATCTCCAATTTCATAAAGAAGTTGAGCCAAGGGCTTAATAACAGGTTAAATTAGTTGGAGACTTCAATTAAAGAATAGATACATCTAAGAATAATTTAACCTTATAAAGGTAAATTTTATAATGTTTCGAATAAAGAGAAAGGATATGATTTTAAAAAGATATTGCCTAAAGTTTAATAGGCCTTGAAAGCAAAGACATATATTATATAAATCTATACATGCATCTTAAAGATAAAATAATAGTGGTAAACCCTATTGTAAGACGTTTAGATTTGTGAAAAAGAGCAATACTGAGAAGCTTTCTGCCATTATGAGATTTATAAAGAGGAAAGAAAAGGAGTTAACAAGCAGGATTTTATTGTTAAATCTAGGATTAAGAATAGATTAAGAGAGGTCCTTATAATAATAGGCTGGAAATATCAAAGATGAAATTAGTGGAAGATAAAAATTGGTTTCTATCTCATCAGAAATAGGATTTTCAGTTAAAGAAATTAAGAAGTGAGAAAAGGATCAGAATGATAGAAAATGAAGAAACTAAGAAAATTGATAGAATAGCGTTATATTTACGATTAGAAATTGATAGGAAATGAAAAGCTTTTAATCTGAACTGGATACCCTATCCAGTTAGAACTAAAGGTGAGATTTGTGAAAACGAGTGGCTTAATAGTTGCTTTAATAATAATAGTTATTGTAGGATTTGGTGCTCTGGGATATTCCATTATATCTTTGAATAATGATATACAAAAAGAAATTGCTAATCTAAATTCGACTTTATTATCAACTAACAACAAAATAGAAACATCATTTAACAAAAACTTGTCTAATTTAGCTATCGTGTTAGGTTCATTGGAAAGTGGTATTAAGAATTTTAATAATAGTATAAACAATCAAATAGTATACCTCAAACAGGAAATAAATTCGCTGTCAAAACAAAATGAATTTCCTGTAAGTTTAATAGATGCAACAAATACCACTGTTATAATATCACAATATCCAACTAGAATTATTTCTCTAGATCCTTCAACAACAGATCTACTATTGGCAATAAATGCTACCAATCAAATTGTCGGAGTAGATAATGCCAGCCTTTATTATTTACCCCCCACAATATGAAAATCAGTTATTAAGCTTATACAAAGAAAGAAAAATAATCAACATAGGCGATACATACTATGGCTTAGATATAGAAAAGATTATGTCTCTAAATCCAGACTTAATTATAGCAACGTATGGATATGGGTCATCAGCATCAACAAGTGTTTTTAAAGAATATGGTATACCAGTCCTTTTATTGCCAAGTTTTAATTCCCTTGATGGGTTGTATAATTCAATAATAATGGTAGGTATGGCTACAGGCAATACAAAGGAGGCTGCAGCATTAGTTGAAAACATGTCTGAAAGCATTGCATACCTTAGCTCTCTAACCATAAATCAAACCCATTATAATATAGCCCTTATAGGATGGATAGACCCAACATATGTTACTGGTAATAATACTTTCCAAAATAACATGATAATACTTTCTGGAAACAAGAATGCCTTCTCTAACATATCCTGGTGGGGTGTAATAAGCCCAGAGGAAATACTTGAAGCAAATCCTAGCATAATAATAATGCCAACCAATTATTTTAACGAATCTGATTTGATATCTTGGCTAAACAGTACTATAGGAAATGCCTATAAAAACATATCAGCAATAAGATATGGAAGAGTTTATGTTATAAGAGGTTACTATATTGATTACATAGATGAACCTGGACCGATGACTGTAGAAGGGTTGGAGCTTCTGATAGCTTTAACCCATCCGAATGTATTGAATATAACTAGTATACCTCCTATTATCACTCCTAGTGACTTCCCCCTACCTAAATTAACAGTTTTTTCTAGTTAATCTAAATGTTTTTTATGGCTAGAATCAACCATATAATTAGGTATAATGATGGAGTTGCTCAATTGTTCTTTTATGGATGCAATTTTAGATGTTATTATTGCATAAGAAACTTGTCAATGAGGCAACATACATCTCCATTGCCAAGTTTTTTTAATTCTACACGAAAATCAAATGGAATTAAAGATATTTTAAATAATATGTAGAACAATGATAGAGTGAGGTTCCTTAGCATAAGGGAGGTATTAGAAATACTTAAAGAAAATGACATAAATAAAGTAGTGCTTAGAGGCTACGAACCTACAATGGACCCTAGAAATGGCCTTTAATATTGAGTCTTATATGGTTATATAATGAAACTGGTATAAATGCAACAGTTTTAGATTATCAAGCTTTTATACAAATGGCGCCAGATTTAAGCATTGTTAGCGGGTACCTTAACTTGGGTCCGCATGGAGTTTACGTCATACAGAACTCAGCAGGCCAAAGGATTTACGTATTATTTAGAGATACTTCCCTATCAAATCTTTTTGGCTTTGCCTTCTTTAGTCGATCACCTAAATTAACTCAAGAAGAACTAATCCAATACTTAGCAAAGATTTACATGCAATATCCAGGAAGCATTGATGTAGTTGCTTTAGATGGAGAAAACCCTATAATTTTTAATGCAATGCCGAACTCTGCAAATGATTTATATTCAATATATCAGGCATTGTCTAAATATGAAGGTCAATGGCTAATAATACAAACTCTTAATCAAGCTATAAATACCCATAACGTTTCAGCTGTTTTAACAAATTTACCAGAAGAAAGTTGGGCAACATCACTAAATAACTGGAATAATAATTATCAAGGCAAAGTATTAATATGGAGAAATGTCAGCTTAGCTAGAGAATATTTAGTTGCATATTCTTCATTGTTAGGTCAACCAATATCTCCTGTAGTTCCTTTGTCATTTAAAGGAGCTCCTAATGCTAGGATGACATCATTTTATCAAATGACGCACATGCCAGTTATTGTATTATTCTTAGGAAACTACACAACCAAAGTTAATCCATTATACATGTATTATACCTTATGGAATTACTTATATGTTACCGAAGGTAGCGATTGGACTTTTCAAGCAGGGCCTCCGAACTATGGACCTGCATGGTTTGCAAAACAACCAATAATATATGATAATATAATAGACAACTATATTGAAAATGAATTCTCTCAAGTTGTACCTCAAAAGGTATTTGTATCAAATAAAAGTATTGTAGGTATTATAATAAACAATTCGTTGGGAACTCCATTTAATATATCAGCTCACTTAACAGTTGTAATAAATAATGGAACAAAAAATGTGAGCGAAAATATCATAGCAAAGCCGGGAATTTCAACATATTTGATCTACGGTCTAACATCATATCCAGGAGAGAAATTAACAATTTACCTTTATTCACAGTTAATGTACAGTAAATTGGAGTTTCCCCTATACCAATATCAAACTATGGTTTCTTAATAGGTGAATACAACTTAACAGCTGAAACATCACCAATTACAACTACTACATTTAGCAACACGATTACTTCCACAACAACTATTCCAACACAGCCATCAAATATAAGCAACAAACCAAGTTCACTTTTATCTAATAGCAATTTAATTAATACTGGAATATCTCTTGTCTTAGCCGTAATTATTATAGCAATAGTATTTGCATTAATGAAAAGAAGGTAATTTTAAAAAACTTTTTACCTAAAATTTTTTGTAAATTTTTCCCATTTTGATGTTCTAGAAAGAAAATCTGTAAGGCCTGTAGAGATGAGCCGGTAAAGCTCTTTTCTTGATTTAGGTATAGCTCTTAAATCAAAAAAGATGTATGGAGAGTTATGTTCACTTAAAGATGTAAGTATAAGGGAAGTTTTTCCAGTTCTCCTTAAACCAGTAACAACAATAAGATGCTGGCCTATATATTTTTTAATAAGGTTTAATTTATCTTGAAAATCGTATAAATCTTTTCTATTTGTTTTTGGTCTTGGATCGAATAACAACTTTCACACTGAAAGTTTTAAGCTTATTTATTTTCCTTCATGGCTATTAGAAAAGTTTCGCATTATTATAAACGATATATGCAATTATGAAACCATAAGAAAGAAGTTCTTATAAAAATATAAAATAAAAAGTAAGGAACTTCGGAAGGTACATTATAGATTATACGTAAACATAATGAACGAAACTATTTGTGACTTTTTAATCAAGAACTAGCGGATTAAATATAGGAAGAAGACATTACGATTTTATTTAAGGAAAGGTTAATGAAAATTATCCTAAGCTAATCAGAGCGATTGGTAATTTCATCGAAAGAAAAAACAAAAGCTGGTTTTATCAATAGATAAATACAAATACCAGAAAAAATTTAAAAACTAACTAAATCACCACATCTTATCGAATTCTCTAATATTCTGCATTGAAGATTAGGTTTACTGCTTATTTATCAAAGAATTATAAAAAACCTATTAGGTTAAAAAACATAAATTAAAAATAAAAATTATGGTAAAACATAACCTATTGAGCCTGCAAATGCC
Source organism: Caldisphaera sp. (assembly GCA_049971805.1). Taxonomy (GTDB): domain Archaea; phylum Thermoproteota; class Thermoprotei_A; order Sulfolobales; family Acidilobaceae; genus Caldisphaera. The sequence goes on along the minus strand of JBMFKU010000027.1, from coordinate 7,843 downwards.
AAGATTAAGAATAGGAATCCATCAAGCGCTGAGAAAATTCCTGCAATTTTGGCATAAGTTGCTTTTCCTGTATAGCCATGTAATGATAGAAATACTGTAACAGGAACTAAAAAATATAGTATCACAGAAATAAATATCAATCCATGTATAGCTGTGTATGTAGCAAACATAGCAAATATTATACCAGTAAACCATAAGGCATGTTGTATTATATACATATTTGTTCCTCCAAGTATTAATGCTATTGATATCATCCATAGTAACAAAACAAAGGCTGCAGCAACAGTTGCATCAAAAACAGCAGCATCTTGAATAACAAAAGCTAATGCAAGAGTTTCCATTATAGCGCCGCTTAGGATTACTATACCAAAATCCTTTGGATTATTTTTTGTACCTCCAATACCCATATTAACAAAACCTATGAGTAATGTCATTACGCCTGCTTCCCAAAAAAGAGTATTCATAGCTGTACTAGCTAATGCACCCATTTCGTTTCACCACTTTAATTTAACTGACCAGAGATATATAAATTTTATAATATCAAAAATAATATAAAAACCATTCCCACTTGAATTAAACTAAGGTAATCGTATTACGATGGGTAATATTTCATTTTTATTTAATAGCGCTTACTGACTTAATTCAGCTATAAAGAGAACTAGACTTATTTTACTTTTCCATAGTTAATAATATTTAAAAAACCATTGAGCTTTAGAATCGCACTTAGCTATTTATTTTTCCTTGATACACAGAAGTTAGGGCTATTACACATATAATTATATAAAAAAGAATGTAAAATAAAAATTGTCTAATTAAATTAACATTGCTTTTCCTATCAAACAAAACTATTGATTCTGGACTCACATTGAATGATAATTCATCTCCTCTTGACAAACCCACAACCATGGGAGTTACTAGTGTTTACCCGTGGCGTAACTTTTCCTTACTTTTAATTACTTTTAATTTCGCCACGGCCTCTTAAGGGATCACACACAATCACCCTTAAATCATTGGGGCTAGTCGAGGGAAACACCACTACCCTCCCATCCACCTTTTTCATAATGTTAAGAGGAGCAATTGAATCCCTTTCTAGCAAAACCTTACTACTTTCCAAATACCTAGCAGTTACCTTCACTACCTTAACACCCTCGTGAGCAGCGCCCGTCATCAGGTAGGGGGTTGAAAACCTTGACAACTTTCTCAACAAACTGCTTTCCCTTCTATAACCTCTCCCCATTAAACAGGTTAAGAGAGGAAGTGTAAGATTCAGAAACCTCCGTGACGGCTATCGGCTGTGTTTTCAACATTTCAACAAGCTTGATAACACTCCACTGATGAATCCTATGCCTAAGCCTAGAATCTTTACCAATCTCCATCCTATCTTTAGCTTTAGAGGAAAACTTACCAACAATAACCTTAGCCTTCAAATTCCTAGCCAAATCTGTTATCCTCTTAACAGTTTTCCTTAACACATCTATTTTCCTCTCCCTTTCCTTCAGTTTCCTCAACTTCTTCTTTATTAACTCCTTAATTGAATGCCCTTTAGTAATTTCTTCCCTCCTCAAGGAATAGTTTATAACTATCTTTCCTAGTCCAGTCTCATAACGCCTCAGCTCTCTGAGCTTATAACTCTCGAAGACCGCAACGGTAATATTATTCTCATTAACGTCAATAGAGATATAATTACCGTCTTTTGTTTTAACCTCAACCTCCTTTTCAAAAGTAAGCCAAACGAGTACTTTCCTACCCACTAATCTTAACTTTAACTCTTGCGAAACCCTCCAACCTTCATACAAGTAGTGGATGAACTGCTTAGTTATTCTGAGTGGGATCTCAACCCAACCCTTGTGAGTTAAAACGCTGACCGAAACCTTGTTAAACCCCCAGTTAATCGTGTTAGGAATAGTGATCATTACCCTTCTGTATTCTGGTTTATCCTTTCTCGTTAGCCCTCTCTTCATCTTCTCCCTAAAGCTCTTAACAATCCTACTGGCAACAGTATATGCACCTTCAATTACCCTTGAAGGTAGGAAGGGGTACTTCTCCTTATAATGGTTGTAAAACCTCTCGTGTAGTTTCTTCCTTGTAGTTGGTAAGCCTTCAGAAAGTATTACATCAATCATCTCGTTAACCATGTTTCTCTGAAATTCCTCAACATCTTTTAGCACGTGGTACTTCCACTGGTTAAGAGTGTCGCTCTCTACCCTAACCGTCCTTTTCAACGTCTTCAACACACTTGACCACCTTTTCATATTTGTGAGACCTATGACCGTAGATTCTAGAGGCGAATGATTTAACGATTTCAACGAAGTCCTCTACTAACTCCTGCATGTAATCCTTTGGCTCATCTTGAAATGCTACAAGAACGTTTACTCCATAAGCTTTGAACAACTCAACCTTTATCTTGTCTAATAATACCTGATATAATTTTTAGCAGAGTAGTTTTTCCTTCTCCTGATGGCCCTAATATTACTACCAATTCACCTTTATCAATACCCATAGAAAGACGTTTAACTGGACTCACTTCCGTTTTTTTACTTTATATGTTTTCCAAACATCTTCCAATTTTACATATTCCACTTCATACCACCTCTCATAAAAGATTTTTAATAATATTTACTTTATTCCTGCCAAATTGCTATATGCCTTAGTCATCATCCTTTGAGAAACCAAAAATAACGCCATTAACGGTATACCCATCAAAACTGCTCCTGCGGCAAATATATTATAAGCTGGTGGAGTTGCTGTGCTAAATAAACCGGCTAAATAATAGAGCCCTATCATAGCTGTCCATTTAGAGCTGTTATAAACAAATATAAAAAGATTTCTTTTAACATGAAAAAAGGATTTAGCCCTCTCTACACCATATAGATCCTTTTTTAGTTTGGTAATAGGGTAGAGGCCAACTTTACTTCTTCCCTGTGAAGAATACCCTTGATAGCTATTCATATCTAATTATTTAAAAAACAAACCTTAAAAGCATTACCCCCTAGAAGGGTGAGGCTTGTCGTTTCTTAAGTCATTTGCCTTATCTTTTAAGCAAACAAAACATTGCAAATGCAAGTAATTATAATAACCGGCAAGGCGTATATTCAAACTTTACAGTTACAATTAATGAATATTTAACAGTTTAGATTTATTGTAAATTATTTTTCTTTATTTCTTTCAGCAAGCTTAAGCCATCTATTATTATAGGAGTGTTTTTACTAACGTTGAATCTTTCTGCTAATACTTCGCACTTAGCTCTAAACAAATGAAGAGTTTCTAATTTATGATCAGAAAATAGGAAAGCCTCTAAATTAGCAATACCTTTTGCTATTATAAATCCGCTCTTTAAGCTTTTTATTGGAGAATTGTTTCCTTCTATAACTAAATCAGATCCAATTTCATCGTTTAATGATACATCTATTTCATAACTATCCTTTCTTATTACAGTTCTAACATCATATCCATTCCTTTTTAATGACTCTTTTAATAACAAATCTATATAAACTTCACCAGAATTATCTAAAACCAAGTAAATTTCCTTATCTTTGGGTATATTTATATCGTTAAATATCTTTGGTTCATCATATAAAGCATCTTTTAAATCAGCCGCTTCATAGCCTAAAACATTTGTATCTATTATATTTGCTGCAGCTGAAAACTTTAATGCTAGATTTAAATCCCAGTTATTTTCTATAAGCTCTTTTTTTACTAATAGTGATGATTCCCTGCCAATTTTATTTAAATATTTTTTTAACTCTCTATAAGGATCTTCATCTTTAATTATCTCCTTTATGTAATTAAAGGTATTGACAAACAATTCATCTCTATCTCTATTAGATATTAAATAATATGCCATTTTGTTTAATAGATCAGGTATTTTATCATCTCTCTTTAATTTAATTAGATCGTTAACTCTGCTGTTAATTAAACACAGCTTACATCTCTTATCAATCATACTTATTAATTACCTCCGCAACTTTCTTAATATCGTTAAAATCTACATCTCCCATAACGCCAATTCTTATAACATTTTGAGATAGGCTTCCCATACCTGTTGCTATCGTATAACCAATTTCTCTTAATTCATTAATTATAGATTTTGCATCCTTTGTATAAAATGCTGATACAGTATTACTTCTAAACTCTTTTTTTGCTACCTGCTTCAACTTCACTAAACCATTTAAGTAATCAGTTCTTTCTCTATGAATTTCAGCATATCTATCAACACCAATTTTTAAAATATAATTTGTTGAATAATCCAAACCCATTATTACATTTATTGGTGGAGTATACGGTGTTTCAATTTTTTCTTTCATGCTAATAAACTTGTTTAAATCCATACTTAGAGGTAATTTATTTATACTCCTAGGATTTATATTGTGAAATATTATTGATGCCCCTGGTACAGACATAAATGCCTTATGTGAGGCTGTTGCTATAACATCAATTTCTTTCTCTATTATTTCAGCTGGTATTCCAGAAACGCTATCTACCAGTAAAACAGCATTTGATGATTTGGCTATATCTTGTATTTTCTCTACATATCTGTTTGCAACGCCTAAGCTTGTTTCATTGTGAACCAATGCTATAGCCTTTAAATTATTTATTTTTCTAGCAAAATCCTCAACAATATCTGGACTTATTGCTTCTCCTATTTCACTTTTTATTATATGTAATTTTACACCTCTTGAAATTAATGATTCTCCTAACCTTTTACTAAATTCTCCTATATCAATTAATAACACATCTTCGTTAGGATTAACATAATTATATACCATTGTATCAATTGATAGTGTTCCAGTTCCTGGTAATATTAATGCATTTCCTTTAACAATTTTTTCCAATTTTTCAATAACTGAGGAAAAGATATATTTAAATTCATTTGATCTATGGAAATAGGGTTGTTTTTTAGTATAATCCAAGACCTCATTAGGAAGCTGTATAGGTCCAGGAGTTAGATATTTCATATTCTTTTCACCGTTTCTAAAATGTTCTTAGCAAATTCTTCAGTTAGTCTATCCATAGCTTCTAATGTTTCTGAACCTATATGAGATGTTACTATTACATTTTCATTTCTTATTAATTTTTTAAACAAATCATCCTTAGGAGGTTCTTGCTCTAAAACATCTAATCCAACTCCTTTAAATCTGTTTATATTTTTAAGCAAAGCCTTCGTATCTAGAACTTCTCCTCTGCTCGTATTTATTAAAACAGCATTATCTTTGATTAAAGAAATGTTTTTTTCATTAATCATATGATATGTTAAAGGAGTTAAGGGAACACTAAGTGATATTACATCACTTTTTTCAAGCAATTCCTCTAGAGAAACCTGCTTTCCATTGAATTTTTCTAAATCTTTTCTTACATCTATTATATCGTTGGCTAAAATTCTCATGTTAAATGAATGGGCATAATTAGCAGTTGCTTTCCCAATCCTTCCAAATCCAATTATACCTAATGTCTTATTTGAAATCTCTTCTCCCATTATTTTACCTTTGGGCCAATCTCCTTCTTTAACCATGTTAATTATTCTATATAATCTCCTCTCTAAAATCAATATCATAGAAATTATTAATTCCGCAACACTATTACTTGGAGCATTAGGTGCATTTACTATATATAACCCCTTATTTGTGGCATAATCTAGATCAACATTATCTAAACCGACTCCAAACCTTGCCAAAATCTTTAATCTATCTGATAAATCTATTAATTCTTTATTAATTTTTATTCTGCTCCTAAAAACCAATATATCATAATTTTTAATTATTCTTTTTATATTTTCAATATCCAAACCAGGAGAATAGTTTACACTAATACCATTACTTTCTAACAAAAAAACTAGCCTATTAGGTACGTTATCGACGACGAGTGCTTCGACAATCAACCACACCTCACAATTTTTCTTAATAACTGAATTTATAAACTTTTCCCACTATTAGTTTAATTATATTAAAATTAAAAAATAAAAATTTTAATATAATATATCTCACCTTATATTTAAACATCTTGCTCAATAATGTTAGCAATCTCAACAGGGCCTTCTGTAGTACAAAGATCTAATAAATATGTCCCATACAAGGAAGGTAAAAGTAATAACACAACAATGCAGGGTAGAAGTATAAAATAATATTAATAAATTATAACTCATATTTAATAGTTTAATTGGGCATGAAAATTTAAGATCAAGAGAAATTATAATAGATTTTCGAATATTAAGTTAACAAAATTATTTTTGAGACACTTAATAATTACAATGAAAATTAATGGTATATCACCAACGTTATAACATAATTTCTCATCAAGCCATTAAGTATATTATTTATATCTACTTTATCATAAAAGATAATATTAATGTATACGTCCAATATGTTTAAATATAATTTAATAGCTCTTCAAAGTTTTATTCAACTTCACAATGAGCCTGTATAAATATTTGAAGCATTTTAAGATAAATATTAGATTATCCTATACTATATAGGGATTGAACTTGAAAAATATATTAGCTGAATATACAGATGGTGGAGTTCATTATAGTTTTAGATATGCAGAAAAAGAAGATAAGAAAAAAATTATTAAGTTTTATGAATCTATGGATTCTGAATCTATATATTTTAGATTTTTAAGTTATTTTAAGGATTTTTCATCTCATGTAGAAAAAATATTTGGAGAAAAAAATAAGCTAGGTTTTGCAATAATAGGAGAAGATGAAAGCAATAGAATAGCAGGTTTGGGAGAAACATATTCTTATAATATAGAAGGAGCTGAGCTTGCTTTTATTGTTGATCCTAGGCACAGAAAGAGGGGGTTAGGAACAATAATTGCCGCAATGCTTATCCTAGGTTCCTATAAAAGAGGGATTAAGAATATGGAAGCTTTTTTCCATGCAGAAAATGGACCAGCTTATAGAATAGGATTAAGAATGGGATTAAGAATGGAGTTTGATGAAGATGTATATCATGGAAAAGCCCCATTAAATGAAATATATACAATAGCTTTAAATAATTTAAAGGAAAAAAATGTATCATTATATTATGAAAGAATTTAGGTGAGTTGCTTGGGCATAAAAATTTCCATGTTTTCAGGAGGAAAAGACGGGCTAAGAGCTGCTCAAATAGAATTTCCTGTTGATGAATTTCTTTTTCTAATCTATGAATTTCCAGAGCCAAGCCCGCATATAGTTAATTTGCAAGCAACAATTGCTTCTGCATCAGCAATAGGAATTCCAATAGTTGTTAAAAGATTACATAAGGGAAAGGAATTTAATGAAACTGTTGATCTATTAAGAAAGCTTAATGTTGATACATTAGTTGCTGGAGATGTATTCGTTGAGGATCATTTAAAATACATGGAGAATCTAGCAAAAGAAAGTGGCGCAAAATTAAGAGAGCCTCTATGGAATAAAGATACATTGGAGATATTAATGGACGATATAAAAGATAACTACGAGCTTAAAGTTTTGGGTGCTAGACCAAAAAATCTGAGAGAAAGTGTTGGAAAAATTATCAATAAAGATAACATAGATTGGTTTATTAATTTATCTAAAAAAGACAATGCAGATCCTTTAGGTGAAAACGGTGAGTATCATACTTTAGTTTTAAATAGCCCATTACATAAGGAAAGATTTGAGGTTAGGGATTTAGAAATAAGAGATCTGAGTTGTTGCAGATTAGCCTTTGTTTCAAGTTATTTTAATCAAAAAATTTAAAGCCTTTCTTCTATAAACATAAGACATTTTCCTTGTTTATCTTATTAGAAACCTAATTTGTTTTAAATAATTCTAGATAAAAGAATAGGCGTATAATTTAAAAAAGCCTTTTATATAAATTAAACATCAAAGATAAACATCAGTAGG
>JBMFKU010000026.1:0-16934 GCA_049971805.1 Caldisphaera sp. | reverse complement strand
ATCTCACCCTCCTTTTTCTTTAATTTGGTAACGAGTAGAGGCCTACCTCATATTGTGAAGAATACCCTTGATGGCTATTCATATCTAATTATTTTTAAAACAAACCTTAAAACTTTACCCCGCCTTAAAAGATGAGGCTTGCCATTTATTTTATAAAATTTTACAATTCTCTAAATGCTATTATATTTTAAATATGGCTTCTTTCTCGATAAGAATTAAGATTTATTGGTTTTTACCAAATTCATTATTTTTGCTTATTCTTTGATTGGTTTTTAAGAGATTCTATTTCCTTTATTAATGCTGGCAAAACCTCTTTATAATCTGCAATTACCCCATAGTCGGCTTGAGAAAATATCGGTGCATTTGGATCATTATTTATTGCAACAACAACTCCAGCCTCTCTTACACCAAACATATGTTGGGCTGCACCGCTTATTCCTACTGCTATATACAATACAGGTTTAACTGATTTTGCGGTTTGGCCTACCTGTTTTTCGTAGGGAATCCATCCCATGTCAACTGCTTTCCTAGTTCCTACGACTATTGCATTTATAGACTTTGCAAATTCTTCCAACATCTTAAATCCCTCAATGTTATTCAAACCTTTACCTCCACTAACTAATAACTCTGCCTTTTCTACAGGAATTTCATTAGAAAGCAAAATCTTCCTTGAAATAAGCCTTGCTTTAGGCTTTTGTATATAGCCTATCTTTTCTTCTATAACTCTGCCTTTTCTATTTGGATCTCTAGGAGGTAAGCTAAATACATTAGGTCTTGTAGTTCCTATTTGCGGCCTTCTTGTCGGAATTTTTATATATGCTAGCAAAACTGCTCCGAAAGGTGGTTTAATTAATAATACATCTTTTGTTTTCTCATCTACATCAAAATCAGTAGAGTCTGCTGCTATACCTGTTCTTAAGATATTTGCAACATAGGGCCCAAATTCTCTTCCTTTCATTGTTGCGGCTATAAATATTACTGCTGGTTTGTATTTTTTGGCAAGATCCGCTATAACTTTAGCATATATGTGTGGGGAATACATGGAAAGCCTTTCATCATCTAATATTATTACCTCATCAGCTCCATATTCAATAAATTCTTTTGCATATTTTTTAACATCATGGCCGACTAGAACTCCAACAATCTTTGTATTAAGCTTTGTAGCTATTTTATTAGCTGGTGTCAGCATTTGTAGACTAGGCTCGGTTATACCATTTTCATTTACTTCTCCAACAATCCATACATTTTTAAAATCCTCTAATTTTTGACAGTCCCATTCTGGACAAACGTTATAATCATTATTTTTCTTTTCTTCGCTCATCATTGTGCACCCCCTTCACTTAAATATTTAAGAAATGTCCTTGAAGCTTTCTCATCACTCAATACAGTTTTTATTATCCATTTTGCTGCATCTTCTCCATTTTTTGGACTATATACGATTTTCTTTCTAGGAACCTCTGGTACATCAACAGTTTTATCAACTATTGTAGGAGATCCTTTTAATCCCACACACCTTGGATCCAATTTTAATTCATTGTTCGTCCATATAATTATTGGATTCTGCGTTTTGAATCTTATCTTATTTATTAATCTTACTGATCTTGGCTTTAATGCCTTCATATGAGTTGCTATTATTGCTGGTAAATCTAGTTCCCAATCTTCGATAGCATTTTCTAAAATTCTTTCAACAACTAATTTATTTGTATCAACTAGCTTAGCATTTTGTACATAATATATATAGGGCCAATCCAACCAGCTTGCTGTTTGAGCACCTATATTAGCAGTACTTGAGTCTATAGTTTCCTGACCAAAGATTACAATATCAACTTTTCCAATATCCTTATCTATTTTTTCTATCGCCTTTGCAAGAACATAACTTGTTGCTAATGTATCTGCCCTTGCATAGACTCTATCTGAAATAAGGATCGCCTTATCGACACCCATTCCTATAAGGTGTTCTAGCCCCTTTAATGCGGATGGAGGACACATGGTCATTGCTATAACTTCGCCTCCATAAGTATCTTTAAGCTGCAATGCCAATTCTACAGCAGGCATATCATGTGGATTTACTACGCTTGGTACACCTTCTCTTATTAAAGTTCCTGTTTTTGGATCAGTTCTTACCGAAGTTGTGGCAGGAACCCATTTAATACCTACAACTATTCTCATTTTGTTCACCCCATCAAGTAAATCTATACAATATACCCTTCCCATTTTTTGGGTAGTTCCATGTTATTGCTTCTAATGGACAAATTACTCTACAAGTACCGCATTCCACGCAACCTTCATAGCTAAAGACTATTCCATTACCAGCTTCTGCAAAGCAACCCGCTGGGCAAAGGTATATGCAGGGTTTCACTAAACACTTTTGGCATTTATTATAGTCTACAATTATATGAGGATCCTCATCTACATCCCATATATTGCTTTGCAATATATCTTCTAATTTCATAGGAATTTCCTCTTTCTTTACTGCATTAGGGTCCTTTTGAACTGCAGCTGTGCTCATATTCCCTTCACCATCCCAAAGGCTTGAGATATAAAATTAAATGGCCCTATACCTTCTTCTTTAAGAGCCTGCATCAAAGCATCGTAAATAGTTTCCTGCTTATATTCTCCCTCAAACAATTTTTCCATAACCCTAGTTAAAATTGTTGGATATTTAATCATTAACTCAGGAGAATTCATCAATTCTTCAGCTCCTCTATGGCGAAGGATTTCTTCATACATAAAGCTTCTTCTTACGTTTTTGTCATATACTTCTAAGTTCTCATAATTAATTCCTCCATTATTTCTTGCATATTCTACAGCTTCTGCTGCTAATTTACCACTATATACTGCATAATCAACTCCCCTAAATGTATACCCTGTTGATAACAACAAACCTGCGGCATCGCCAACAATCAAAAGACCTGGATATGCAAATCTATCAGGCTTAAAATTATATGGTCCCTCTATAGTCAAATGCGCTCCATACTCAGAAATTATCGCATCTTTCCAATAAGGTTTAAAATATGGATGGAATCTAAACTCCTCCACTAATTTTGATACATGTTCATTAAATTTACCATTAATTATTGGATCTATTGCGTTCTTTAAATGTAAAACCAATCCCATGCTAATAGAATCTTTATTTGTATATATAAATCCTCCGCCAGGAATCCCTTTGGTTATACTGCCCACAATAACCCATGCTAGTCCTTCGTCTTGGCTTAAACCAAAACTTTTCTCTATATTATTAGCATCAGTTTTTAATACTTCCTTAACTCCTAGTGCTATGTTATCTGGTTTAAGCCTTTCTACTAAACCTAGTCTTTCCAAAAGTAGTCTATTTACACCCTCGGCATCAATTACAACATCTGCTTCTATTGTATCAGGTCCGCTCTTTACTCCAACAACTTTATTATCTTTCATCACAATTTCATCAATCGTAACTTCAGTAACAAGGAGAGCTCCTGAACCTTCAGCTTTTTTAGCCATCCATTGTGCAAGTTGAGTAAGATATGAAACAAAGCTTATTCTTTTATTTGCTTTATACTCTATTGTTATAGCCCTTTCACCATCTATTATGCTTATTCTTTCTTTTGTAACCCATCTTTGAATAGGTGCTTCTTTATCTAACTCAGGCCATATCTCTCTTATAGGAGGAGCATAAACCCTACCACCATATAGATTTTTGTCGCCTATTTCTCTACCCCTTTCTATTAAGAGTACTTTAAAGCCCTTTTTCGCAAGCAAATAGGCTGCCGATGAGCCTGCTGGGCCTGCTCCTACTACAATAACATCAAATCTTGTAGGCAAATTAGACAAGCTTCCCACCTATGAATTACTTTAAGATCACTTAATTATCTATATAGAGAAATAGTTAAAAACTTATTTAGGTTTCCTATAATAAATTTTAATTATATAAAATATTTATAGTTTTATTTAACTTGAAAATACATTAGAAAAATTTATTGGTCTAAAAAGGTTTAACAGGTTGCTCTGCTCCGCATGCCTCACAAACTAAAACCCAAACCTTTCCTCTATGTTCTATTTTAGTATCTATACTACCGCATGTTGGACATCTTAAATATGATTTTACAAAAATATCTAATAGTTGTTCAATAACTTTTCTAGAAACCTTCACATTTAACAACAACTGACCAGAATTATTGTCATAAGAGCCTGCTGATGCAAGTTCTTTTAATAAATATCTTGAAACCATATCAGGTTCTCTTTTAAGCTTTTGCGATATTTCTCTGAAATTTTTGATAACAGTTTGCGTTCCTACTCTTATAATTTGAGGTTCTGGTATCTGTAAATCAGCACTACCGCTCTTAGGAGGTATTTTTTCGTATACCCTACTCAATAATTTTTCGTAATCCTTTAGCACCTTTTCGTTGTTACTCATCACATTCACCAAAATTATAGTAAATTTTAAGGTTATTAATTGTTGTGGGATCTTATTTATTTCACTACTTCTATAACATATGGATAAACTATAACTATCTTTGACGCCTTATTATTTAAAACCATCTTTAGCAGATTTAGAAGGAGTCCTTTCTCTTTGTATTTATCTTGGAGTCAACATCGATAATTATCTCATCATAATCCTTAACTGCTCCTGCAAGTACTTATTTTAGTCTACTTTCTTACTTATATTTAAACAAACCCTAGCATAAAGCAAACTTTCCTCTTTCTCGCTATACTCATTTTGCTTAGCTGATCTCTTTCCTGCCCTGATGGGTTAGTGTTACCGAATCTTGAGGTTACCTATAGGAGCTACTCTGATTCCTCCCTATGTGAGAGCAAAGTTACCAACTCCTCATCTTTATTTGACCTGAGGGAGAAATCTCACCCTCCTTTTTCTTTAATTTGGTAACGAGTAGAGGCCTACCTCATATTGTGAAGAATACCCTTGATGGCTATTCATATCTAATTATTTTTAAAACAAACCTTAAAACTTTACCCCGCCTTAAAAGATGAGGCTTGCCATTTATTTTATAAAATAAAATCAAACACTTTTTATATTTATGAGAAAATAAAAATACAAAATTGTTTTTAAGTCCCTAGATATAATTAATTTATTGCGTGGGCCGGTAGCTCAGACTGGAAGAGCGCTCGGCTTGCACCCGAGAGGCCCCGGGTTCAAATCCCGGCCGGTCCATTTTTATTAAAGCTTTTTACTAATTACTAAAGTTATAGCAGGGAAAATGAGGATGCTGTGGATATTAACCGCAACTGGTCAATGCAACCTTAAATGTGATTATTGTGGAGGATCTTTTCCAAATAACATAGTTCCATGGAAAATTAATTATGATATAAATAAATTAAAAAAATTAATAGAGAAGGACAACAATCCAATAATAATTTTTTATGGTGGAGAACCTCTATTAAACCCCAAATTCATTATTGATGTATTAAACAACATTAATGCAAAAAGATTTGGCATTCAAACAAATGGTCTACTAATTAAGAATTTGCCAAATTATTATTGGAAGAAAATAAATGTAGCCCTTCTTTCTATAGATGGTAGAAAAGAGATAACTGATAAACATAGAGGTAAAGGGGTTTATGATAATGTAATTAAAAGTGCTACATATCTAAAAGAAATTAATAACAAAATAGAGACCATAGCTAGAATGACAGCAACTAAAGATACAGACATTTATTTAGATGTAATGCATTTAATTGATCTAAAAATATTTGATAAGATCCATTGGCAATTAAATGTAATTTGGTCTAAACCTTGGAATTTTAAGGAGTGGGCGTATGAAAACTATTTGCCAGGATTAAAGAAATTAATAAACTATTTTTTAGGACAAGCAATGAAAGGAAAATTAATAAAAATTATACCTATTTTAGGCTTATTAAGTGCGCACTATTTTAGCGGATATATAGGTTCTCCTTGTGGTGCTGGATATAAATCAATTACAGTATCATCTGATGGAAGAATTTTGGCCTGTCCAATAGCTGTAAGAGAGCAATGGTCTGTACTAGGTAATGTTAATAGCGGGTATAAATTGATGCAAGATCCTTTACCAGATGTTTGCAAAAATTGTGAATTTAAGAGATATTGTGGGGGGAGATGTCTATATGCCTATATGGAACCTTATTGGGATAAAGAAGGTTTTGAAATTGTAGATGATGTTAATAAACAATATATAAAATACGTATTATCTATTATACCTAAAATAGATGAGTTAATAAAGGATAAAGTTATTGATATAAATGATTTATATTACGATCCAACTCTTGATTCTACAGAGGTCATACCCTAAATTTACATATTATTTCTCAAAAAACTTCTAGATCAAGAATAGCCGACATCTTAAAAGTTCTAAGGGTAAGTTTATTTTTAGTTTATCACAAATTTCCATTCCAAATTGGTTCTATTGCATCTAAGTTATATATTCAATTCTCAAACATACTTTTCCAAACTATATTTTTATTAAACATGAAGTTTTATACGTCTTTTTTAAAAAACCATAACTAGGCGAATAAAATGCAAGATAAAAACGCCAATATACAAATAAAAATAAAAGAAGCCAAGGAGGATGATATACCAGATGTAATGGAAGTAAATATGAGAAGTTTGCCTGAAAATTATTGGTATGGATTTTATAAGTTTGTCCTTGATAGATGGGGGAATATTTTTCTGGTAGCTGAGGTAAACAACAAGGTTGTTGGTTATATAATGAACAGAATAGAAGATACTAGAGATCCAGTTCTCTTTGGCAAAGAGAATGAGCTAACACCGAAAGAAAGGAAAAAAGGAATAGAAGAACTGGTCTCAACTATAAAAAATGCGTTTTCAGAAACGCATAGAGTTGGCCATGTAATTTCGATAGCTGTTCTGCCTGAATACAGAAAAAAAGGAATTGGCTCAATGCTTTTAAATGAAGCAATAAATAGAATGAAATTAAATTATAACGTGGGAGCAGTTTATTTAGAGGTTAGAGTTTCAAATAATGAAGCAATAAATCTCTATAAAAAATACGGATTTGAAGAAGTAAGGATAATAAATGAGTATTATAGGGATGGAGAAGATGCCTATGTAATGGTTAAAACACTAGTGTAATCTAACTTTCTAAAAATTAATTTTAGTTCATAGTATTATATTTTATTAGCTGTCTTATAGCTATTTTAAGCAAATACAGGAATTTAACAATAGCCTTATTGGTTAAAACAACAGAAGTCCTGCACCTTTGTTAGAGGGGGTGATCCCGCCGCGGGGAATTGAACCCCGGACCACCCGGTATCGGCTAAGAAGGCCGATACTGCCTTGTCTCACTACAGCCGGGCGCTCTACCGCTGAGCTACGGCGGGCCGGCTTGCATGTATAATTTTAGTGACAAGAATTTAAGAGCTTTGCTTTATTTTTTATAATTGCTATTTTATAATTGCTTAAAGAGATTGTTAAAAAATTATACTTTATATGTTAATTTATTAGCCATCTCCATACAACTACGATATATCTGATTTATATCAACATTATAGCTATCTATATTTTTTGAAATAAAGTATCTAAAGGAAATTATCTCTATAGAGTTCTTAGTTAAAATTAATGATGCAACACATTGATCGTTTAGCTTAGTGTAGCATAATGTTATATCTTTTAATGAGATACTTGAAGAACAATTGTTTATATTAAAACTATTTTTATCAATAGCCTCATAGCAATCCATTGAATATATAATATTTTTATCATTAACTATTTTTATCCCTTTTTTTCCTTCACCCAAATCAAAAGTTTCAATCAAAACTTACACCAATGCACAATTAAAATTAAATAAAATTATTCTTTTATAAGAGGCGTTACTATAGTTAGCTGAGTACCACAGTATGGGCAGCGATAGCCCAGCTTCTTTGCATCGGCAGCACAAAAATAAGCCTCTAAAGTTTTCATGCATTTAGGGCAGGCATATACTACCTCTTCATGTCTAGCCCCAGGTTTTTGACCAGATAAATCTAAATATCTTCCACAAATACGACATCTAACTGTGATCCAACCTACATGACCTAATGCATTAACTCCTCTGGCTAGTCCTATAGTCACTCTGCAACACCTACAATTTATCCTGAATAAATGTGTATTTAAATTCTATTTTGAACTCTAGAAATAAGTGCATAAAACTGGGTGAAAAAATGGTCTCGAAAGCGACTGTTATTATGATAATATTGTTTTCAGCTACTTTAGTATCAGCAGGCATAGGATTATATACATACTCATCATATGCCAAACCTCTAAAAGCACTTTATCCACAACCATCAATTTATGATGTTCTAAGCAAGGTATCTTATCTTCAATATAAAATCTATTCACCAAGTATGGGAAATATGTATGTTATATTATATAACAATATTACATATAACAATGGAACAGCTATTTTATATAACTCTACCAATAATTATGTGATGGAAGAAGTTACATATAAATACAATACTTCAGGTCTAGTAAGCCTTTATTCAGTAATGGGCAATGAAACAATACCCATAAATTCAACTTATTATTATGCATTTTATTCTAGTGCTTTTCCATTCTCAAATCCATATACAGGTACAACAACTCTTGAACCGTTTCCCGGTATTGGACCATTATATGCAATTTATTATATAGGTAGCGAATATGGAGTTAACTGGAAATTGGTTTCTCAAGGCCAACCTCAAACCTCTTCTCCTTATGCAAGTATAAACTTGGGTTTTGTTGATATACCATTTTTTGGTAGAAACTATAAAGGAATTGATTTGAGCATAACACCATCTACTACAACTTTGAGTTCTGCAATTAAATTTCCTTTAACCATGAGCGCTGCAATAGTTTATATTAATGGCTTACCTGTAGCAACACAACTAATGCTTAGCATGAGCTCGGCCAACTATCTTTTATTCAACTTAACTGCTATTAGAACAATATAAATTTCTAATCTTTATTTTTTAATCTTATAAAATTCTCCATAAATATATATCTTTAATTTATCGTCCAAATCATTCAAAAAAAGATTAGAAAATTTTAATACATTTTCTAAGCTAGGATCCCTTAAAGATTCCTTATAATAGCTTATGGCTAGTTTGTCATCTAACAAATATAAATAATAAGAAATTCTTTTATATAATCTTATTCCATCACTATTTAAAACTTCATTATTGCTAAAAAAATCATAATAATATTTAAACAAATTATCTACTATGCTTGCTATTTCCTTCCTAGCTACTTCAGAGCTTGCACCCTTAATCATTTTCAATCTTCATTCACTCTGCGATGCGAGGCCTCATCATCTTACCTATCTATACACGCCCTAAATGTTTTCTTTGAAGTTAAAATTCTCTCCCATCCATTTGCATCTTTCATCTGGGGAGCAGATAACTAAAGATTCCATGCATCTTTAGCCTAAAGCTAATCTTATGCTGGCACTCCTTCATTGCTATCTCGTAACTATATAAGCTGTTTAATATTTATAAATCTTATTATCTTCACAGTACTAGGAAGCGGATTCTTAATAAATATTAATAATTTAAAATTTTATCAATTATGGTTTATTATGAGCAATCTTCATCGCATACCTCATATTCTCCTGGTTTATTATCTTCTTTATGACTCCATCCCATTGGGCAACCATTACCATATCTTACTGGTTTTTCTAAATTGCTTAATAGAACTATTCTGCTGGGTATACTTTCGCTAACCATTGGGTATCCACTCTCTTCGCTTATTTTGTTTGCAATTTCTTTAACGTAATTATAGCTTGGCATATTATCCTTTGTAAGTCTTATTTTACTAGCCCCCACATACATAAATGCCTTAACTTCGATATAGCTTGGCATGCCCAGTTTTATTAGCCTAGCAAACCCTTTTACTGCCTCATCGGTATCGTTAAACCCTTTAACCAAAGTTATTCTATAAACAGTTGTCGACGAAAAGCTAGGTAGCATTTCAAGGGTTTCTAAAGTCAATTCCCAACCTCTTGGTACCAAAGGCTTATTAAATAAATTATATGACTCTTTATCCCATGCCTCTAGGCTTATATATATTTGGGATGGTTCTTCCTCAAGGTTTCCTAAAACATCAGGCCTAATACCCCTTGTTACCAAAAATGAAGACATGCCCCTATTATGTATTTCCTTAATAAGTTCTCCCAGCCTAGGATATAATGTCGGTTCTCCTGTTAAACTTATTGCTACGTGCTTAGGATTCATAGCTTCTTCATACATCTTTAAATCAGTTCCAGGTCTTCCTTTATATCCGCTCATTATTCTTCTATATTCTTTTATAGCATTGTCCATAATAAACTTAGGATCATCATTATAAGGCATAACAGTTTCATTCCATTCTAGTCCTACATCTTGAGGCCTAAGCCTCCAACAATGCGTGCATGCATTCCAACACCAATGGTTTGAAACGCTTAACTGAATGCACCTATGGCTCTCAATACCATAAAATTTACATTTATAACAGAATCTATGTTCAGTTATTGCAGCATGATTCCAAAAACACTTTTTAACTGAGCTATGATTTCCAACTAAATGATATCCTTGCTTTTTAAGTCTTTCATTAAGTGCATCATATACATCTTCAACTTTTAGCTGTGCCATTATTTCACCACACTAGATAGCTTTTCCGTCAAATATGTATACGCGCTGTAAGCGGCTATAGCTCCAGATGCTGCTGCATTAACTATTTGCCTAAACCCCCTCCATTTACTTGTAGCATCGCCAGCAGCAAAAACCCCTGGTAAATTTGTTTTCATCCAATCATCAACTTTAATATAACCCAGCTCATCCGTTTCTAAGCCCAATGATTGATACCATTCCTTTGGAGGCTCAAATCCTATTTCTATAAAGATTCCATCTATCAATAATTCCTTCTTTTCTTGAGTTTTCTTGTTCTGAACAATGGCACCCTTTACTAAAGTATCTCCCTTTATTTCTATGACTAAACTATTATAAAGAATATCAATGTTTTTCTTGTTTAAAACCTGTGTAACATAAAAAGGCTTTGCCCTAAACTGATCCCTTCTGTGGACCAAATAAACTTTTTTTACATAGCCGCTTAATAATAAAGCCCCTTCTAGTGCAGCATCTCCTCCACCAACCACAACAACGCTATCTCTTCCTTTATACAGAGGTGCATCGCAAATACTACAATAGCTTACCCCTTTTCCTGCAAATTCATTTTCTCCAGGTACATTTAATTTTCTTCTTTTTGAGCCAACAGCCAATATGATTGTTTTAGCATATACATCTAACCCATTACTACCAACTACATGATATTCTTCTTGCACTTTATCAAATTTTTTTACTGAAATAAATTCATAAACTGGTACTCTAAATAATTTTTCAGCATGCTCTCTAAACCTTGAAACAAGTTCTGAAGCCTTAATAGAAAGAGTAGCAGGATAATCATCTACGACATCGGTCAGATTTAGCTGTCCACCTATTTCTTCAGCAACTATAGCAGATTTTAGCAAGAACCTAGATGCATATATTGCTGCTGAGAAACCAGCTGGTCCCCCGCCTACTATTAACGTATCATAACGTTCTCCTTTTGGAGGTCTTGTAATTTTTGTTCCTAATCTAAGTGACATCTTTATTACCCCAAATATAATTAAAAATTAATGCTTAAAAATTATAGTATTAAAGATTAAAGATATTATAAAAGATTGAATTAAAAGATATATTAAACTTTATCGTATTTTAATTTATATTAGTAAACCTCCAACCATCTTTTTTGACTTAACGAATTCTATTAAATTATTCTGGTGCCTTAATGCTGCTTCTCTTGCCTCTTTCGGATCCCCCTTCTCTATAGCTTCATAAATTTTCCAATGCTCATCTATTTCTTGCTCTACTCTGTTTACTGAAGCAAATAGATCTATCCTAACTATTGCTAGCTTATTTCTTATATCTTTAAGTATATCTCTTAGATATTCGTTATCACTTAAATCCGCTATTATATCATGAAACTCGCTGTTAGCTTGAGCTGCCGCGAGTGCATCATTTTTGTTAATTTTTTTAAAGGCTTCTGCTGCTTCTCTTAACCTTTTCAATAGCTCTGGATTTCTATTGAGTGCTGCTCTTTCTGCAGCCAAACCTTCAAGAATTGCCCTGACCTCAAACAACTTTAGTATTTGCTCTTTTGTCAAGAAACCAACATGATAACCATCACTTAATTTTACAACTAACCCTTCTTTTTCTAGCTTATGCAATGCTTCTCTTACTGGAGTTCTGCTTACATTATAGATTTTTGCAAGAGCAGTTTCACTTAACTTATCTTTAGGCTCGAATCTTCTATTAAGTATATCCTTTTTAAGAAGGTCATATACTATATCTGAATATTTTGTTTGCTTTTCTGTCTCATTTTCCGACATCTTTATCCCCCTCTTACTGTATACAGATTAAAATTTATATTTATTTTCTTTCTGACATTAATTATTTAAATTAATATAGATTTTTATAGGAAATTAAAATCTATAATTATAAATAATATATCTTAAAAAGTCCATTAAAAATTGTATTTTTTTATATCGTAAGATATCAGCTTTGTATTCAGCCTGTTCCTGAGAAACATCCCTTAACAAACCATCTAAGACTTTCAAGATCACATTGAAAAGATTTTCAATATCTCTACTGTATTCATCAGTCTCTTGGATTAAGCTTAAAACCTGTTCGATAGTTGTATACAAAAAAGCCTCAACAACTAGGTAAAATCTATACACTAACGGCAAATCAAAGAAATTTTTACCTTTGTACTTTTCTAAAAAATTTTTTAAAAGCTTATTATAAATATTTAAGGAAATTATACCATCAGAATCCAAACCCTTTCTAACAGTGTTCCATATAAAATCGTAATATTGCTCTTCTAAGGTCATGTTTGCCCTCTGAATTACCCAAATAAACCACTTAGACCTTCACTAACATCTACTTCTTTTTGTTCTTCTTCCTTCTTCTCCTCTTTCTTTTCTTCCTTCTTCTCTGCTTTTTGTTGCTCTACGGATTTGCTAATTATTTCAAGACCTAAATCTTTTGCTTTATCGCCGAGAGAGGCTACTACAGCTTGCTCTTCATTAAAAGCTTCTTTAATAGATGTTTCTGCTGTGCTTGTATCTATAGTAAGCCCAGTTTCTTGAATTATCCTTTCCGCTCCCCTTTCTGCTGCAACTAAAACCAATGTTAATGCCTCTGAAACAGCTAAATAAGCCGTTTCAACAGCCAATTCTATGGCTTCTCTATCTGCCTGTATTAAATCGTTCTTTGTTAACTCTAAATCTATATGCAGTAAATCTTGAGGTATTATTATTGATTTATCCCATGCAGCTACTAAGCTTAATCCAATTTCAAATGGTTGTATTCCAAGCTGCTGCAAAAGGCTGGCAAGTTCTGGTGATATTACATCCCCCTTCTTTGCTACTACAGTATCGCTTTTTATATAAATTGTTCCCTTTCTTACCTCATATGGTATCTTTAACTTACCAAAAACGCTTACCATAGGTCCTGGTCTTATGTTTGTATCTCCCTCTGGAACAACAATTTCTTTAGGTGCTTGCAATCCTGCTTTTGCAGGAGCTGGCACCTTTAGCTTGTCTATCAATAACGATACCCTAAACGGATTTGTATCTGTAAATATAACCATTACACCATTTTTTATATAAGGAATTAGTTGCTCCTTCTTTAATCCAATTTTTTCTAATGCCATAATAACTAAATTCTTTCTCGAAACCCTAAAAACAGCTTCATTTCTAAGTTGCTTTTTAATTATTTGCAACTGTTTTGCTGGCAGAGAATGTAAATCGGCAAAAATTATATATTTTTTATTTTTAGCTAAACTAATTAAATATTCGAGCTCTTTCTTTTTCTCCTCCGGTGGCTCCTTTCTTCCTCTTTTTTGCAAAGCTATCGACATTTATATCACCTCAAAGGTATTTCAACAGGCATACCCATGGTCTTTTTAATATAGACCTTGCCTATTTTTGCAGCTCCTAGCTTTGATTCTATTGTGTTATACAAAACATTTATATTTTCTGCTATGTCATTAGATTTCATATCCTCTGTTCCTACAACACATTGTACTTGGGGTTCATTCCTAATTCTTGCCCAAACAGCTCTCCTATAATTATTTATAATATCACTCAAGTTTGCTTTAGGAGATATGGCTATTGGTACCTTACCTCTTGGTCCAAGGGCGGGTCCTAAAATGCTCCCAACAAGACCCATCAAATCAGAAGAAACTAACAGCCAATCGCAACTGTTAGCGAGAACCCTTGTTGTTTTCTTATTGCCTTTCATAGCACTTAGCTCTTCCCTAGATATTGCTCTAAGACCAAATTTTTTTGCTTCTAACAATAAATCACCTGATGCAATTACGCATATCTTAGCTTCTTTTGATGGCATATGGGGTAAATATACAACCTCTCTAAATTTGCCTTCGTTGCTCTTTAAGTTAATATCTTTTAAGGAAACTATTAGTTCTAAGCTTTGCTTAAACCTTCTCTGTTTTCCTAACTTCATTGCTTTATCTATTCCATCTATTAATATATCATTGTTTAAAGGCAACTCTACGCACCCTGCTTTATCTAATTTCCTATCTACAACTTTAGGTTTTGCAAGCACATTTTTAACTCTTAATGGGAGTAATATCTATTTACCATTAATTAAATAAACCTTTGAAAACATAAAAAACTAGGAAATTCTAGATTTTGATCTTTCATAATATAATTACTTAGTTCTGTGTGAAAGATTCTCCAAGACATTTAAAATAAAAGACCTGCTTCTCATACTTCAAGCAGAAAGAAATTTTTTATTATACCTTATTGCAGAAAACATAAAAGATTAAACAAAAAAGCATATAACCAAATTTAATCTAGTTTAAAATGCGAGGCGAAAAGGCTCCTAGAGCCCTTAGCCTAATTCAAGGCGGGCCGCGAGGACCCGTGGCTCAGCCAGGATAGAGCGTCGGCCCTCTAAGCCGAATGTCGGGGGTTCAAATCCCCCCGGGTCCGCCATAAGCCATAAAAGGAGCATACAAGAAAAAATAGATAATAAGCAATTGTATAACGAAATCATAAGCACTAACATAACACAAATGATAAATGAATTTAGGTAACATTTTAAGATGGTATATGAACAGTATGAAAATAACAAAGATTTTATTAATTTTCCTAAAAATGCGAGCTTAAATAAAATAGTAATAAATACTTCTGAGTTAAAAGTGAATGAAATAGTAATGTACATTCTAAATACTGTACTCTCTAATCGTTAGGGTATTAAAACTACTTAGGCTTTCTATTATATTAATATTCTAATTTTCTTTTACTTTTTCGCTCTAATTTTGCTTCAATGCGCAACAGGAAATGTTTCTTTTCACCATATGTTATGTTCGTGTCTAAAGGATTTAATGGTTCATTTGGTGCCATTCTTTTGGTAGATGCATTCTCAAAAGCCTCCATTACCTGTTGCATCAACAATTATATTTCCTTCAAAAACTGCGCTTTCCCCATTTGACATAAATGTATATAATTCAGTAGCCCACCTTAATTAAAAGTGGTGACTTCTTTGAGGGAGCTTAAAATAACAAAGGTTTCTGCTTACACAGTTCAGGCAAACTTTGAGTGGACGTTTTTAAGGGTTTATTCAGGGGATCTTTATGGCACCGGAGAGGCAGGACCAACACCTGGGGCTTCCGAGATAGCAAGGAAGTTAGGCAATATAATAGTTGGTGAGGACGCCCTTAAGCCAAACAGAGTGCTTCAGAAGCTTAGGTGGGCCACACTATATGCAGGTACGTCGACATACCATATTATATCTGCCATAGATATTGCCCTTTATGATCTCATAGGTAAGTACCTTAACATACCAGTATATGCGATACTGGGCGGAGATCGGACTGAAATACCAGTTTACGTAGATGCTCACGGAGGCAAGGGACTCGAGGCGATGAACTCTACCCTAATGCCTGTTGAGCCACAGTGGGCCTCATCAAGCAATATAGAGAGAGAAAGAATTAAGGAGCCCAGCCCAGTACATGGTAGGCTCACTTCGGAAGGCTGGAACCTGGACTACTCACCAGAGGCTTATGCAACAAGGGCTAAGGAGCTTAAGGCAGAAGGCTGGAAGGCCATTAAGTTCGACCTAGATGTACCAACACCAGCCTCTGATCCAAACAGACTTAGGAGCGGTAGGCTCTCCCCTTTAGAGATCAAATACCTTGCTTCCTTGGCTGGGGGTGTGAGGGATGCTGTAGGTTATGATGTTGATATAATGTTTGACCTTCACTGGAGATATGATATAAACACAGGAATAGCTATTTGTCATGCACTTAAAGATATAAATCCTCACTGGATTGAGGATCCCACTCCTGCCGTGATAACGACGACAAACTTTGACGAGCTGAAGTTAATAACTGCTAATTGCTCCGTGCCAATAGAGGTTGGCGAAAATCTGTATACAATATATCAATTTAAAGACCTTCTCAGTACTGGCATAAGGGTGTGGGCCCCAGACCCTACAAAGGCAGGTGGCATAACTGAGCAAAGAAGAATTGAGGAGCTAGCATCACTTTACGACATTGAAGTATCTCCACATAATATAGGGTCACCAATAGCTACAATGGCAGCCGTTCATGCAGCATCTGTGGGCAACACTTTTGGCATGCTTGAGTTCCACGGGCATGACCTATCCCTCTGGGATGAGATAATTAAGTCAAAAAAGAGAATTATAGACATCTCTGGCGGAGGAGTAATAAGGTTAATTGATGAACCTGGCCTTGGGGTTGACATCGACGAAAAGGCAGCAAGGAGGTATTGGCCTGGCTTCGAGCTTTAGTAGATTCTATTAATTTGCTTATTAACATTTTAAACAGCGATAGATAAGTCTAATATATCTTCTGCATAACTTTTAAATACTTCCAATACTTCTATTGTGGAAAACCGTGAAGAGGTACCTAACGCCAAGCGAGG
>JBMFKU010000025.1:0-17302 GCA_049971805.1 Caldisphaera sp. | reverse complement strand
TGCTCATGCCGAATATCTCTGCAACATCGCTGGGAGTTATGTACCTTCTGCAGTATCTAGAAGTTATTAAAAATATTACAGTCTCTATCACAATAAGAAAAGATACATAACATTTTGGAATTCTAACAATCCTTTGTGTAGGAAAAGAAGTTAGAGCCTGAAATTTTTATTTGCAAGAACATATATGAATTTAAAGAAGTACAAAGAAATATGTGAATCTTATGTATTTCTTAAAATATATATTTTATGAAAATAAACCTTAATCGGATTTTTCCAGCTCTTCATTAATTGCTTTGCTTAAAGCTTCCCTATCCTTTTCAAGTTCTTCTTCACTAACCTTCGGTCTTCCTTCTAATACTAAAGAATTAAAATAATCAAGCCTCGATCTTAGCTCATCGATCGAAATCTTTGGAAAACCTGAATATGCATCTAAAACAGAAAAAAATCTATCGTTTATATCCCCATTTCTTATTGGCATTAATATTAAATGATAATGAGGTACCCTTAAGCCTCTCGCAAGCATAGCTATAGCTTTAGGATTAAATGATTTCATCATTGCCTTACCAGTTATATTTGCTATATAATAGAAATGCTGTATAAGATCTTTAGACATTTCATAAAAGAAAACAAAATGTTGCTTTGGTATAACCAATGCTTGTCCTTTTGACATTGGAAATATATCCATTATTACCATTAATTTATCATCTGAATATGCTGTGAAAGATTTTTCTTCACCTTTGGCTATTCTACAAAATATGTCTTCCATAGGAAATCACCCTATTATTATAAAATGTACAAAAATATTAAACAATTTAATTACTATCACATATATAGATAAATTTTGAAAATTTTTATACCAAGCTTTATACATAAATTTATTTAGCATTATTTATTATATTTCATGGCTGACTTGGCTGGCTTATACTCCCTTGTTGTGCTGGTTGCATAGAAATACTGGTTTTCATATTTAATTCATGAAATGCTAATATAGCATATATATCTGCTATTAATATTAAAACAACTCCAACAAAAACTATTAAAAGTACAGCCCCTAACCAATAAAATTTCCCAACGCTTTCAAATCTCTGTATACCAGTTACAGTAGATAGCTGAGCATATGCTTGTCTAATGAAGTAGCCATAAACTAATATAATTAGATAAAATATTATGAATGCAACCATTGCTAAAATCAATGCAGCTGTAAACCCGTGAGACAAAGCAGTAAAAAGAGCAGAAACTGACACGAATGCTACTATTATAAATCCCACAATGCTTGCTATTAATGCCTTTAATGCATTATCAAATATTAAATTATTATTATATATCTGTGATAGCTCATATAATGATATTAATATCAAAATAAATCCTATAATAGCTAATGCACTACCAATACGAGGTATGAAACCTAGTATAACTAGAATTGATCCAATTAGGCCATAATTAGATGCTGAGTTAATTTTAGCTCTTTTATATTCATCACTTTGCACTTTAATCCCCAGTTTTTTGTAATTTTCTTTACTTATAAATTTTTATATCTTGTTATTAATTTTTTACAAGATTCATATAACAAAAATCCATTAAATAATTCTTTTATGTTAATTTTTCATTTATTTTAGAATATTTTTTGGTTTTTCTCATTTATTATATCAATGATATTTTCAATTCTTTTTTCTGGGTTGTCAATATATGGTATTATGATTTTTTCTATATCTTTTATGCTATCAAATAAGTTCAATGAATCCTTACTTTCTTTAACCAATTCATCAATAAAGTTGCAATTAGAGCAAATTTTTTCATTAAATACCTTATTTATTATGATTAGTCTTGTATATATATTATGCAAATTCAAATCTTCTAAAATTTTTTTGGTAACGAAAAAAGATAAACTAGTGGGCTCTGAGACCAATATTAAATCGTGATCATTAGAGGACAATATATCAAATATGTTTTTAGCAAGTTCTCTCCAAGAATTTATTAATTCGAGAGGTTCATATTGAGCTTTCCTTAATTTTTCTAATGTCGATCTTACCTTTAAATAAAGTTTAGCAGCATCGCCCATATGCTCATATAATTCCTTTTCAATTTTAAGTAAATTTAGGCTACCTCCAGCTCCAGTCGTATCCCATACTATAACATCATACTCATTGCTCTTGAACAGCTCGTAAAGATAATATAGAGTAAACTCATCAGAAATTCCAGGGGCTCTAGAAACATAATCTATTATTGAATAATCAACGGGCAAAAATGATGATATTACATTGTATACTTCATCTCCAAATCTTTTTTTCCACAAGCTTAAAATATCTTCTTCACTTAGCTCTATTATTTTTACTCCATCGCACTCTGTTGGCGTCTTAACTTCTTTTTTGCAAAGAATTCTAGTTGAAGCTGGAGTTGGATCTGTAGATAAAAGCAATGTATTAAATCCTTTTCTATTATAAAGCAAGCTTATAGATGATGCTATAGTTGATTTCCCAACTCCTCCCTTGCCCCAAACACTTATTAATTTCACCATCTTTCATCAACTAACCTTAGAAAATCCTTTGTATTAAGTTTTTATTATTTTTTAAATTAATTTAATTTTTAGTTAAAGATTTATTCTCTTGTTTTTCTGTAAAGTTCTATTATTGATGAGACATCAAGCTCTCCTAATCCTAGACCTTCTGCAATCCTGAATAAGTTTGATACCAAAGAGGTTAAAGGTAATGGAATCTTTAAATTTTGAGCTTCCCTTACCATTATTTCAGTATCTTTTCTCATGTGCTTTAATGCAAACTGTATATCAAAGTCTGAATTTAACATTTTAGGTAACTTTAAATTACTTGCAGGACTTCTCGTACTACTGATATTCAAGAAAAGATCAGTTATTTGTTCCTTGGATATTCCAGCCTTCTCAGCAAAGCTAATGGATTCAGCCAATCCGTTCATAAACGAAGCAAACATCATATTTCCAGCTAATTTAATATATAATCCAGTGCCATTCTTTCCAGCATAAATTATTTTATTTGATGTATTGCTTAAAACTTCTCTAACAATATCAAACTTATCCTTCGGACCACCAACTATTATTGTAACTCTTTTTTGCTCAACATCTATAGATGTACCCATCATGGGTGCGTCAAACATTATTCCACCATAAGAAGATACCTGCTCAGATAAGCTAATGCTTATTGCAGGAGAAATAGTTGATAAATCAACCAAAATTTTATTTTTTAAATAAGGTAGAATCTTTTTTACAATGCCAGATATTGCGTTATCATCTGATAAAACCGTTATTATGAAATCTGAATTCTTTGCGAGCTCTTCTGGATTTTTAAAATATGCAACATTATATTTTTTGGAAAAATCTAACGCCTTTGATTCAGTTTTATTGTATATGTAATCAAGCATATTAGAGTTCCTCAAATTAACTGCGACCCTATAACCCATAACACCTAAACCTATTAACCCAATTTTCATTCCATTTCCCCTATTAATAAGCTGTTTAACTGAGATAAATAGACTTCCTCCTAATCAGAATTAAATAATAATAAGAATTATAGTTGTTAAACTTTTATTTCAGTCATTAAAGCTCTTTTATATTAAGCATATTATCTTTGTTTTCATTTATAAAATAATCGGTGGGATTTATTATGGTAGAAAACATTTTATTAAAACGTACTAAAAAAACCACAAAATATTTACGTGACTTGATGGCAAATAAAGAAATAATAGTTGCTCCTGGAGCTTATGATGCATTTAGTGCTAGGCTAATAGAATTTATGGGATTTGATGCTGTCTACATGACAGGATTTGGAACTGCGGCAAGCATTTTAGGATATCCTGATATAGGTTTAGTAACTATGAGTGAAATGCTAGATAATGCAAGAAGGATTGCCAATTCCGTTAATATTCCAGTTATCGCCGATGCAGACACTGGTTACGGTAATCCATTGAATGTTATTAGAACTGTGCAGGACTATGAAAATGCTGGAGTCTCAGGTTTGCACATAGAGGATCAAATCTTCCCAAAGAAATGCGGTCATACTACAGGAAAAGAACTGATTCCAATGGAAGAAATGGTAGAGAAAATAAGAGCTGCAAAAGATGCTAAAAGAGATCCTAATTTTCTAATAATTGCAAGAACCGACGCAATAGCTGTTGAAGGTTTTGAAATGGCATTGGAAAGAGCAAAGCAATATTATAAAGCTGGTGCAGAAATGATTTTTGTTGAAGCTCCTGAAACCATGGAACAAATAGAGTCTATACCTAAGGAATTAAAGAACATACCTTTATTGTTTAATTGGGTAGGACCTGGTGCAAAATCACCACTCGTTGATTTAAATACTCTCAGAAAATTTGGTTATAAGTTAGTTATTATACCACTAGCATCATTATCGCCCGCTTATAAGGCTATTAAAGAATTTTTATTTGATGTAAAAAATAATGGAGTATCCAATAAATTAGCTGAAAAGATGGTTAATTTTAGCGAATTAATAGATTTCATGGGTTTTCCAGAAATTAATCAACTAGAAAAGAAATATGTAACGAAGTGAAAACCCATGAAGAAAACCTTTGTTAAGGAAAGTATTACCGACGAGCTTTCTCTTAAGATGATAGACACAGCAAAGCAAAAAGCATTGGAAATTGGAAAACCTTCTGTAATTGCAATTGTTGATGAGAGTGGTATATTAAAAGCATTTTTGAGAATGGACGGAGCACCATTATTAAGCGTACAGGTAGCAATAGACAAAGCATACACAGCTGCAGGATATAATTTACCGACACATACATGGTATGATTTCATAAAAAATGACCCTCCACTTGCAGCGGGTGCGACTACAGGTATTGATAGGCTTGTAATATTTGGAGGTGGTTTTCCGATAAAAATCAACGGAAAAACAATTGGAGGAATTGGCGTAAGCGGAGGACATTATACAGAAGACATGGAAGTTGCTGAAGCTGCATTAAAGGTAATTGAAGGTGAATAAGATGGGGAAAACAATTGCAGAAAAAATTTTTCATAATCATTTAACAAAGGACTCTGATGAGGCAAAAGCTGGAAATTATGTACTCGCAAGTCCAGATATTATTCTTTTAAATGATGTTAGTGGGCCTGTTGCTATTAAACAATTCGATAAGATCGGTGCAGAAAAAGTTGCAAATAAAGAAAACATAGTAATTGTTTTAGATCATTTTTCTCCTCCTCCGAATATTGATGCAGCCCAAAACAATAAAATGTTAAGGGACTTTGCTAAAAAACAAGGATTAAAAAATATATTTGAAATAGGTGAAGGAATAGAACATACATTATTGCCTGAATCAGGCTTTATTAAGCCAGGATCACTTATCATTGGAGGCGATTCTCATACAACAACCTATGGAGCATTTAATTCTTTAGGTACTGGCTTTGGAGCAACAGATATGGGAGTTTCTATGGCTTTGGGATACCTATGGTTTTTGGTTCCAGAATCAATAAATTTTGAAATAAATGGAAAAAGACCTCCTTTTGTTACTGGAAAAGATTTAGTATTAAATATAATTGATGATATAGGGGTTGATGGAGCTACTTATATGTCTATGGAATTTTCTGGTGATGCTTTGTTAAAGTTTAATGTAGATGAATATATGCATATTTCAAACATGTCTGTAGAAGCTGGGGCTAAATCTGGTATATTTCAGCCAAATGATAATATAATATTATGGGCTAAATCAAAGTTTTTAAGCCAGTACGATAAATTATTGGTTAAGTCAGATTTTAATGCCAATTATTATTTGGTTAAAAGATATGATATCTCAAAGATGGAACCTATGATAGCAAAGCCCCATTCTCCTGGTAACATTTCTCCAATATCAGAAGTTGAAGGTATACCTGTTAACCAGGTGTATATTGGGAACTGCGCAAACGGAACATTAACTGACTTAAGGCAAGCAGCCTCAATCCTAAAAGGCAAAAAAATAGCAAAAGGAGTTAGGTTAATCGTAGTTGCGGCAACAAGATCGATTTATATAGAAGCGTTAAAAGAAGGACTAATAGAGACTTTTTTAAATGCAGGTGCTTTCGTTACGCATTCAACCTGCGGTGCTTGCGCAGGATTGCACATGGGTCTGCTAGCAGATGAAGAAATTGCAATCACAACAACAAACAGGAACTTCCAAGGAAGAATGGGCTCTTCAAAGGCAAAGGTCTATTTAAGCAATGCTTTTGTAGCTGCTGCTAGTGCTATAAAAGGAGAAATAACAGATCCCAGAAAATTAGCAGAATGGAATGAAGTTTCTAAATTTGTTTATGGGTGATTAAAATGATAGTAAAAGGGTATGTACATGTTTTGGGAGATAATGTAGATACAGATGTGATAATACCTGGAAGGTATTTAATGATAACAGAGCCTAGCGAAGTTGCAAAGCATATTTTTGAAGGGGTTGAATCAGAATTTATAAAAAGAGTAAAACCTAACGATGTTTTAATTGCTGGCAAAAATTTTGGTAGTGGTTCCTCTAGAGAACAGGCTGCAAGCGGAATAAAAGCCTTAGGAATTGGAGCTATAATTGCAAAAAGCTATGCAAGAATATTCTTCAGAAATGCGATAAACATAGGACTGCCAATATTTACTTCAAGCGAAATAGTTGATTACATCAATGAGAAAATTAAAAATTTATCGTTTACTGGTTCATATATAAAATCCACAAGCCTATTAATTTCGATAGATTCATATAATGGAATAGTTAAAATTGAAGATAAGCAATTCAAAATAAATCCATTGCCTGAATTCATACAGGAAATTATGAAAAATAACGACTTGATTGGCTGGGCTAAGAGCAGATTAAGAAACAAAACTTAATTAAATCCCTCCTCCATATTCTTTATTTTCATAAAATGATATGTAATTTTCTTTAAATGCAATAGAGATTTCTTTAGCTAATTTACCATTAAGAATTATAGGTATATTCAAGTCTGCTGCATTTCTTCTGATATTATAGTCATAATTAATCATATAGCCGTCTGAAATAATCAAGTCTATCTTTTTATTTAATATCAAATCATTAACTTCCTTATAATTTAATTGCTTTCCATGGACTTCAAACTTATCTATTGTGTATATATTATAACCAATTTCTTCTAAGGTTTTACTAGCTTCCATTAAATCCTTCAAATTTTTCATACCATATAATAGAATCGACTTACCTGGATTGGGAATCCTATTGGGAGAAGCTGAAAGCCAGCTCTTTAATAATGCATCATAAAATGTTATACCAAAGCCTGCTGATTCTCCTGTGCTTTTCATTTCAACACCTAAGCTTGGATATGCACCCTTCAATTGAGACCAAGAGAATTGAGGAGATTTAACAGCCCAGGACTTTGGCTTTATTAGTTCAAAATCATCTAAATTCAATCCTCTTTCTATAGCCTTAACGCTTAAATCAATTAAGTTAACACCTATAGCTTTGCTTGAAAAGGGAAAAGACCTGCTTTGTCTTAAATTTAATTCTATTATATATGGAACAGAATCCTTTATTACAAACTGTAAGTTGAAAGGCCCCCTTATATTTAATTCTTTTGAAAGCACTAATGAAATTTTACCCATTTCATTTGAAATATCATCGTTTAATTTTCTATGAGGAATGACCATTGTTGAATCCCCGCTGTGTATACCAGCTTCCTCTATATGCTCATTTAAAACCCCTACAACTCCCTTAGAATCAGATACTGCATCTATTTCCGCCTCTATTGCATCTTCAAAATATTTTGATATTATAACTGGATATCTAGGAGAAATTTTTGTTGCTGAGCTTATATATTTTAAAAGCTCATTAGAGTTATACGCTATTTTCATACTCGCTCCGCTTAAAACATAACTTGGCCTTATTAAAACTGGATATCCAATTTCTTCAACAAATTTTAAGACTTCGTTTAAATTTCTTGCTGAAATCCAAGGAGGCTGTTTAATTCCTAGCTTATCTAATATAATTGAAAACTTCTCCCTATTTTCAGCGACATCTATGCTCTTACCAGTTGTACCATAAATTATGAGGCCTTTTTCTTCAAGCTCTTTTGCCAAATTATTACCTATCTGACCTGATGAAAAAACAACAACTTTCTTTGTATTAGATTTTTCTGCTATATCTAAAATCTTTTCTTGTGTTATTTCATCAAAGAACAATTGCTTTGCTATATCCCAATCTGTAGATACTGTTTCTGGGTTATAATTTAACAAATATACATTATGATATTTTTTAAGAGAATCTATTAAAGAAACCGTTCCCCAATCAAATTCTACAGAAACGCCTATCCTGAATACTCCAGAACCAATAATCAAGATGCTGTTATCTTTCGAGAAATTAATATCATCTTCATTCCCATTATATGTTGTGTACATATAATTAGTAATGGCTGGCCATTCCCCTGCTAAAGTATCTATTTGTTTTATTTTAGGAAGCAGATTGTTTTCAATTCTTAATCTTCTGACCTCTTCTTCTTTAACATTTAAAGCCTTAGCTATTATTTTATCGCTGAATCCTAACCTTTTTGCCTCTATCAACATATCGTTGTTTAATTCACCTATTTTTCTACCCTTAAGACTTTCATAAAAAATTACTATATTTCTTATTTTTTTAATGAAAAACTTATCTATACCTGTTGCATCATATATCTCGTCATCAGACGATCCTTCTTTAATCGCCTTAGCAATATAGAGAAACCAATATGCTCTTCTCTCTTTTAATTTATATAAAGCCTCTTCCTTACTCATTTTAGAATTATAAATCTCCCCATCAAATATCTCTTCATTAATATCTAGCATTCTAATTGCTTTTTGAAAGGCTTCCTCAAAGCTCCTTCCTATACTCATGACTTCCCCTATGCTTTTCATTTCAGTATCTATTGATTTATCAACCATTTCAAATTTTTGCAAATCCCATCTAGGCATTTTTATTGCTACATAATCAAGACTTGGCTCAAAGCAAGAAGTTGTTATACCTGTTATTTTATTTACAATTTCATAAAGCCTATATCCTAATGCAAGCTTTGCAGCTACATAGGCTAATGGATAGCCTGTTATCTTGCTTGCCAAAGCCGAAGACCTAGACATCCTTGGATTTGTTTCTATTACATAAATTTCACTACTGTTAGGGCTTAAAGCGAACTGTACATTGCTTTCTCCAATCAAATCTATCGAATCAGATACTTTCATGGATAGGCTTCTCATAGTTTGATATTCATTGTTGTCGATGGTTTCGCAAGGAGATATTACGACACTTTCTCCAGTATGAACACCCATAGGATCTAAGTTTTCAATACAAGCTATCACAGCTTTATTTCCGTAAGAATCCCTCATTACTTCATACTCTAGTTCTTTATAATGATACAAATATTTCTCCAATAATATTTCATTTATATAACTTTGAGAAAATGCTTTTTTTAAGCTATTCTTTAATTCCTCATCATTCCAAGCAATGCTTGAACCCCTACCACCCAAATTATAGCTCACTCTTATCATTAATGGGTATCCTAACTTTCTGGCCTTGTACATTGCATCCATTTCATTTCTTGACGAAAAGCTTGGAGGTATTGGTATATTATCCATAATCATCGTTTCTCTAAATTTTTCCCTGCTCAATGCCTTTTTTATCCCTTCTATGGGGGTTCCCAAAACTTTTATATCATACTCTTTTAGTATTTTGTTATTATGCAATTCAATTCCTACATTTAATGCGGTCTGCCCACCAAAACTAATCATTATACCATCAGGCCTTTCTTTTTCAATAACATTTTTTATTGAGCCTAAAGATATAGGAACCATATATACCTTATCTGCCATCCTATAAGATGTCTGTATTGTTGCAACATTTGGACTAACTAAAATGGCTTCCATACCTTCCTCCTTAACTGCTTTCAACGCTTGAGATCCAGAATAATCAAACTCAGCTGCTTCTGCTATTTTTATTGGACCGGAACCTATAACTAAAACCCTTTTAATATATTCTTTCTGGCTCATTTATCCCACCATCTTCTTAAATTTATCAAATATCCACAAAGTATCTAATGGACCTGGCCTAGCTTCTGGATGGAATTGTACGGAGAGTATCTTCTTTTCTTCACTTATCCAACCTTCGATAATTTTATCGTCTGGATCTATAAACCATGGTTTCACATTATTTGGTAAGTCTTTAAATGATATTATGGCATATCCATGGTTATGAGTTGTAATATAGCTTTTTTCTGTTATCAAATCTATAACTGGCTTGTTAATAGCCCTATGACCATATTTCATCTTATTTATCTTTCCTCCCAAAGCTATGGTACCTATTTGATGACCCAAGCAAATACCCAATATTGGTATCTTATACTCCAAAATAGCGCTATAGCTTTCTACAAGCTTTTTAAGTAAATGAGGATTTCCTGGACCATTACTAAACACAACTCCTTTTGGATTAAATTTAATTATGTCACTTGCATTAGATTTACATGGAACCCTTATTATATTATAATTAAAAGAATCATATATTCCCTTTAAGATACCGTGTTTAACTCCGCAATCTACTACAACAATAGATTTGTTAATCTTTCCTTCATGAACTATCACTTCTTTTGGAGAAGTTAAATCAGTAAAATCTATTTCATCATAATTAAACTCTTTGTCTATGTTATTAATTTCAATTCCAGAAGAAATTATACCAGTTATAACCCCTTTGGACCTTATTTTTTTAACTAAGGCTCTAGTATCTATATTGCTAACCCCTGGAATACCTTCATTTAATAACCATTCATGCAAAGATAAACTAAAGCTATGTTTATTTGGATCTGTTTCTTCAGAAACTATCAGGCCCTCTACTTGAATTTTTTCTGATTCAAAGTTTTCAATAATCCTATTTTTTAATTTCTTGATTTTTGGCACACCATAATTTCCTACTAAAGGGTGTGTTATGATCAATATCTGCCCTCTATATGAAGGATCTGTTAGTAATTCGGGATATCCGTTCATTGATGTAGCAAAAACTACCTCTCCATATCTATAGCCTCTTGATCCAAAACCGCAACCTTCAAGTAATGTCCCATCTTGTAAATAAAGGAAGCCTTTGTAATTTCTTTTACAAATCAAAATCATCACCTTTATTTTGATAAATTAACTTAAATTGGGAAGAAACAATTATCTTACTCTTTAAATAACAACAAATAAGATTAAACACCTTAAATATCGTTTTTCCGCCTATTATGTATCTATTTATAATGCCCACTAGTTCAATAAAAGTTTCACTATATAAATTTTTCTATCTTAAATTTTATGTAACCTAAATAGAAACTACTGCTAATTTATTACCTAAGCTATTAAATTCAAATTTGTCTATCCTCTAAATAAACTATATCTTTAATGGCTTGGCATAAAAAACTAAAAATTATTATACTTTAACAAAAAATTTAATTTTTATTAGACATGGATTTTAAATTAAACTTAAGTTAACTATTCCTTCAATATAACCATTTATATTATTTGTTATTATTGAATCTAACTAACCTTAAGAATAAATACCTTATCTATAATATTGTTTATGATAAAATAAAGAAAGATTACGCTCTTATAGAATTAAAGCTTTTTAAGGTTTGTTTAAGATAAAAGAAGGCCAGAGAGCCTTTGCTTATTTGCTTCCTATTATACTTTTATTTACTTTATTATTAAATATTAAAAATATATAAATATTTTATGGTATAGCTGTTATATGAGAGAGACCTTGGTATACTTCACAAGTTTTTAGTTGCCCCGACACTAAGGGAAGCTTAGTCTTTAGAAAAGCTTTATCAGCAAGTAATAGAGCACTATCTCAAGTAATTATAATATATATTAACTGTGCTTGTCGGAGTAGCTATAGATTGGAATCTAATAGATGTGATATTAGTTATAATATTTGCAATAATCGGTTCAGCTTTGTTCTCAACATTTTCTCTAATTATTGCATCTCTTGTAAAAACTAGAGAGCACTTTATAAGCATTGCTGACCTCCACCCCACCCTAAAGGGCGAGGCTTGTTTTTCTTTTGTCATATAACATAAACATACAAAAATATAGCTATTAAATGAAATAACCATTCCAATCATTTTAATATTTTATAAGTATAACTAATAACAGAAAAATTATTAGGAATAATACAGGCAAATAATGTAAATACCTAAAAATTTCTTTTTTCTTCTTTTAATTTCCTTAATATAATTATTTTCATCTCTCATTGATACAACTTTTCAAACATAACAAAATTTATCATAACTTTCACCTTTTTGAGAAAAACGCCGGGGGCGGGATTTGAACCCGCGAGTCCCTTACGGGACAACAGGTCTCCAGCCTGTCCCCTTGGACCGCTCGGGCACCCCGGCCCTACATAAAGATATTATTGTATAGGACAAAAATAAGTTTAAAACCTATCTACCAGATTTAATTTCTATATATACGTCATGGGGTACTTGGATTCTCATCAATCTCCTCAATACTCTTTCATCTGCCTCTATATCAATTAACCTTTTATGTATTCTCATTTCCCAGTGCTCCCAATGTTTGCTTCCTTCTCCATGAGGTAACCTTAATAATGGAACCTCAAGCCTTTTTGTTGGCAATGGAATTGGACCTTTTATTGGCACTCCTGTTTTTTGAGCAATTTCTCTAATTTGATTTACTACTGATTCCAAACTTTTTATATTGGTGCTCCATAGCCATATCCTTACTTTAAATGCCAAATTTTCCACCAATTATTTTTATTACTTCTTTATTTCTATTTTTGCTGGCTTCACATCAGTTACTATACCTATACCAACAGTTCTGTTCATATCTCTCATAGCAAATCTTCCTAATTGTGGAAAGTCACTGTATTTTTCTATAACAGTTGGTTTAATTGGTTTGAACCTTATCATTGCCACATCTCCAGCTTTTAAGAATTGTGGATTTTTCTCAACTTCCTTACCAGTTCTTGGATCTAGCTTTGATATTATTTCAACAACTTTGGCGCTTACTGTTGCAGTATGTATATGGATAACTGGTGTATAACCAACAGCTATGGCACTTGGATGCCATACAACAAATACTCTTGCAACAAACTCATCTGCAACTGTTGGCGGAGCATCATATGGACCGACTACATCTCCTCTCCTTATTTGATTCTTTTCAACACCCCTTACTGAAAAGCCTATGTTATCTCCAGGTTCTGCCTTCTGCAAGTCCTGATAGTGCATTTGTATGCTTCTAACTTCTCCCCCAACACCTGCTGGCATGAATATTACCTTGTCTCCTACTTTCATAACGCCTGTTTCTACTCTTCCCACAGGAACTGTACCTGCTCCTGGGATTGTATATACATTTTGTACAGGCAATCTTAATGGTTTATCTGTTGGCTTTGGAGGTGTTTGTAGATTATCAAATGATTCGACCAATATAGGCCCTTTATACCAAGGCATATTAGGACTTCTTTCAATTATATTATCTCCTGTCCATGCACTGATTGGAACAAAAGGTATTGAATCAACATTATAACCTAAACCTTTCATAAACTTCTTTAATGTGTTAGAAACTTCTTCGTATCTCTTCTGGCTATAATTTACATCTGGAGCATCCATTTTGTTAATTGCAACAATCATTTGTTCAATACCCAATGTCTTGGCTAATAATAAGTGCTCTCTAGTCTGCCCTTCAGGGCTCATACCTGCTTCAAACTCTCCTTGTCTTGCAGAAACAACAAGCATTGCAGCATCAGCTTGGCTTGCACCAGTTATCATGTTTTTAACGAAGTCTCTGTGACCTGGTGCATCAATAATTGTAAATACAAATTTCTTAGTTTCGAATTTCATGAATGATAGATCAATAGTTATACCTCTTTCTCTTTCCTCCTTCATTTTATCTAATACCCATGCATATTTAAATGATTCTTTACCCATAGCCTTAGCTTGTTCTTCTAATTCTCTCATCTTCTTTTCGTCTACTAACCCCAATCTATATAGCAAATGGCCAGTTGTTGTGCTCTTTCCGTGATCTATGTGCCCTATCACTACCAAATTCAAATGCGGCTTCTCAGGCATGCTAAACACCTCTTATTTATTTTTATCCCTTCTTTTAAGACTAAGCTGGGATTTAAAAATACTTTGCTTCAAGTCTCGACTTTCTCTAAATAGAAAACAAAAAATTTATCAAATCATCTTGAGCTCAAAGCTATTCTCTCTATTTCCTCTTTTTGCTTTATAGAATGGCACTGCGCATCATTTCTTGAGGCCATAATTATCTCTTCTGCTAAACATTGCTCTATAGGCTTAATATTACCAAACGAGCACTCTCTAGCTCCTTCTGTAATAAACCTAATGGCTAAATCAACTCTCCTTTGTGAAGATACATCAACTGAAACTCTATATACGATACCTCCATACATTATTCTGGTCGTTTCTTCTCTAGGAGCAGCATTCTCTATTGCTCTAACAAATACCTGTATAGGGTTCTCCTTTGTTTCTAAATATATTATATCAAATGCATTTCTAACTATATTATAAGCAAGCATCTTTTTGCCTCCATTTTTTCCAGGATACATTAGTCTATTGATTAATCTTTCAACAACTGAAACTTCTGCTTTGCCAAATCTCTTATGCTCATGTCTACCTCCAGTATGAGGTAGATAGGTTGGTTTCAGGCTTATATATTTTTTAAGACTTGGATCTCTTATATCAATGCTTTCCCAACCCCACTTATCGAAGAGCTTTATATTGCTTAAATTGCTCCCTACCTGCTCCACATTTGGCAGATTTTGTCCTTCATTGCTCAATTTTCTCGCCTCTTCACCCTTATCTGTTTTACTCTGTGGATTATAAAATCTATTTTTTAAAGATTTAATAAATAAATTTAGAAACCACAAACTTAAGAGTTTTAGATAACAAAGATAAGATGCGAGGGATTATATATGGATGAAGATTTGTTAAGAGTTACCAACGTACAAACCTACTACAAAGTTATACAAGACGTAAGCAGCGGATTTGGAACATATGTTATAGGACTAACTCTATCATTAGAAGATGGAAGGATGTTTTCCCTAGTTAATATTCCGGCTGATGTAGCAGAAGCTATAAGATTATATAATGATGGAGAGATCCCTCCTAGAAGACAATCTATATTTTCTTTTCTTATGAATCATGAAGAATTCAAGGATTTAATGGGCAAGACATTAAAAAGAATAGTAATAGATGAGCTGGACTCAAAAAGTGGATTATATACAGCAAGCGTTGAGTTCGAAGCAGAAGGATTAAACATAAGCATTAAGATGATACCAAGTCATGCAATTTACCTAGGTATAATATCAAGTAAACCAATCTATGTAACTAAAAGGTTGGCCGATATGGAAGATCAAAACAATGCAGAAGAAGGTAACGAAGGAGATGAAGGAGACCAAGGCAGTTTATAGTATAATGTAAAACAATTAAAATTAATTGACTTACCAGATTGTCTTACTAAAATTTATACAAAATTTTAAGGATTAAAGTATATTATCTCTTTACCTTCTGCTTCTTACCTTTCCATAATGCATCTAGTGAAACTCCATTAACCATTACAACCTTATATCTAACTCCGGGTATGTCTCCCAGAGAACCTCCCTTAGGACCTCCTATCCCTTCTATTATAACTTCATCGTGTTCATCTATGTACAATATACCCCCATCTTTTGGAACGAAAGCTGTTACAACTTTCTTATTTTTAATTAGCTGGCATCTTACGCATTTTCTTAATGCTGAATTTGGCTGTCTCGACTCAACTCCAACCTTTTCTAAAACAATAGCCCTAGCCATAGGAGATCCTTCTAATGGATCGTATTTTTCAG
This sequence comes from Caldisphaera sp., assembly GCA_049971805.1. GTDB lineage: Archaea > Thermoproteota > Thermoprotei_A > Sulfolobales > Acidilobaceae > Caldisphaera. The sequence continues at coordinate 1,492 of JBMFKU010000025.1, read as the reverse complement.
TTAACTTTAACATCCTTCTTTCAAACTCTTTTTGAGACCACTTAAATTTCATCCTCTTTTTTCTTATTTGCCTAGCAGCAAACAATCCATTTGGTGATTTACCTTCTCCCATTAGTCCTCCCCATTCTTGCACACTAATATCTATAAATTTGAGAATAAAAACTTTGTTTCATTTTACCACTACCTTTTCTACTCCAAATAATTTGTTAAGTATTATTTTAGCCCTTTTTACATTCTTACCGTCTTTACCTATCGCCTTACCTTTTTCATCATCTTTTACTTTGACATAAACAGTTTTTGTATTATCCTTATCTATTAGATCAACCTTAATCACAGAAATGCCTGGAAAAAGATTTTTTGCCATTTCTTCCACATTATCAGAATACTCAACTATTTCTACACTTTTGTTTAAAATTTTAGATAACGATTTTACATTCTTACCGTCTTTACCTATCGCCTTACCAACATCATTTTTATTAACCAAATAAAAAACCCTATTTGCCTCATTATCAGTAATGCATCTATATGCCATTGCATTTGTTAAGTCTTGAAATAAAGATAAGTATCTAAGCTCCTCCAAATCTATTCTATCACCGCTGCTATTTTCCATTACACGCACCCTAAGCTGTTCCAGAAAGATCCAGGATCCTTGACTCTCCTGGGTCTATAACTGTTATTGCAGATACCTTAAATGGTTTTCCAAGTAATGCTCCCAATTCAACTGACGTTCCCTTGAATATAAATACTGGTATGTTTCCCATCTTGCTACTTTTTTCGATTTTTTCTCTTATTTCATTTATCATATTATCTGCTAATATAACCATCTTCGCCTCACCTCTTAATACAGATTTTAATGTATTTTTAGATCCTAAATTATATTTGCCACTTTTGAGCAAATTCTTCAACTCTTTTTCTAATGATACCGACATATTTCTCACCTTTTTATTGCCCTTGTTTACTGCTACCCTCTAAATTTTTATCTGTTGGGGATTTTAATGATTGAGCCCCCATCCCCAACATTATTATTCCAGTACCTAATTTAGGTAGTAACCCAGCTGATATACTTTCTGTTACTCCATAAAACTTTTCATCCTCACCTGAAATAGCTGCATTATAAAGTTGATTAACAGTAACTTCAAATGCAGCCCTTGCTATAACGCTTGGCTTTTCTCCCACAACTCCCAATCTTCCAATTTGTCTTACTTTACCAGTCCATGTCATCATATCTGCAACCAACATTATATGTCTAATATCTACGTCCAGACCTGAGTTCTGCAAAACATCAGTGATTTCTTTTATTATTGCATTTCTTCCAGCTTCTATTCCCAATACATGAGATATTTCAATTATATTATTTGTTTCAACCCTCCTATAATCTACTCCTTTAATTTTTAATGGTTTTAAATTCTTGTCTTTTTCCTGATAAAATTCATTAAAAACTAAATTCCAAATTTCAATGCCATCAACATAAATTTCTGTTGTTGGTCCACAC
>JBMFKU010000024.1:0-17617 GCA_049971805.1 Caldisphaera sp. | reverse complement strand
ACTTCCTAGAAATAATATTTGCACCATATAGTATAATTTCTAGAATATTTCCTCAGATCATTGCAATAGCAATTGTAATTATAGCAACCTCAGAAATATTCATTTATTATCAACATTTAGACATAATTTCTGCAATTTATGCTTCCGTGGGTTTGATAACGACTATTGGCTTATATACCCCGAGCCTAAATGAAATGCCTCCTCTTGAAAAAATTTTATTAACAATATTAGTTGCGTCTTCTGTTGCAATTTATACAACTTTAATAACTGGAATTATTATAACATTATCTAGAAAGACCATATGGATAGATGCAAGGGCTAGATGGAGAGCTGCACATATGAAAGGCCATATAATTATCCTGGGTAATATGAAAGAACTTGCTGATGAACTTGATAGAATGAACGTAGATTATATAATCGTTGTAAAAAACGAAGAGATAGCTAAGAGTATAGCATCAAAGCACGTAATAATAGGTAACCCTTCAGCAGAGGTTGACTTGAAAAATGCTGGTGTTCAAGATGCCTCTGTTATATTAATAGCATTAGACAACGATTTAGATAACATGACGGCACTTCTAAGGGCTAAAAAACTAAATCCTTCAGCTAGAATTATTGTTGTTATTCATGATGAAGGCCTGCATGACATATTTAAAGACGCTGGAGCTTATCAAGTAATAAGGATAAGAAGATTTATAGGAAGGGCCCTTGCCGGAATTGCTTTATCAAATAATATAGGAGGTGTCCTTATAGAATCAACGGAAAGCAGCTCAAATGCTGTTAAAAAACATGGTTATGCTTTAGGTTTCTTTAAAGTAGAAAAAGGATCTAAATGCGATGGAATGAAAATTTCAGATATACCTAGCGGTTTAGTGCCTATATTAATAGAGAAAAACAATTCTTTTACTCCATATTTTTCTAGAGACTTCATTCTTGAGGCAGAAGATAGCTTAGTCATATTGGGAGATCCATCTAAATTTAATATGCTAAAGAAATTGTGTTCTACAAAAGCAGATTGAACAAACATTTAATAATCATAGCTATTTATAAATTAATGGGTGTATTAAGTGGGATTAGAAAATATTAAAGGAAATACCTATATATACAAAGGTAGTCCTTCAACATTATTCTACAAAAATGATGATGAATTATATATAGTAGATCCTGGCCAAGGATCAAAAAGACCAAAAGAGCTTAAATCTATAGTTAATAGACTAAATCCAAAAAAGTCCATAGCATTTATAACACATTATCATAGTGATCATATATCAGTTTTAGGCGAGGGTTTTTCAACTAATGAAATAGCCATTTCAGAAATGGATGCACCAGCTCTAAAGGATCCCAAGCTTAGGGCTTTGCTTACATTTGGATACTTTTTAAACCAAGACGATAATATACTTCCATTTAAAGCAAAATCTATTAAGCCAACGATATTGATAACTAATCAAGAAAAATTTGGGCCTTTAGGTTTAGTTCCCTTACCAGGCCATACACAAGGACAATTGGGTGTTATAACACCGGATGGTATCTTATATGCAGGAGACTCATTATTTGGAGATAAGGTTTTATCAAAATATGGAATTCCCTATCACCAATATCCTTGCAAATCTATTGAAAGCCTCAAGACTATTCTCAATTTGCTACCAAAGCTTGAAACGGTTATTCCATCTCATGGACCAGTAGTAAAAAGCTCTGAAGCATCTCAATTAGTTGAAAGTAACATCAAAAAAATAACTGAGGTCGAGGAAGAACTAAAAAACATATTAAATGAACCCCAAAACTTGTCTTCAATTACAAAAACTCTCACATCAAAATACAAAAGTGAAGAACCTGATATCGGTGTCTATTTGTTAGCAGAAAATACAATAAGAGGTTATTTAGCTTGCTTAAGAGAAGAAGGTTTGGTTGAAGCTATTAATGATAATGAAATAAAATGGAAATTAATAAAGAAGTAATATAGATTTTTAAATTGTTTTAACCTTAATTTAATAAAATATGTTTAAAATATTTAAAGAGATTTTGAGTTTATTCTTTCCTTTGCAGCCTTGAAGAGCTCATTTGTTGGATTAAGTTGAACAGCATTTTCGATTTCTATTTTTGCAAGCTCATATTTACCTAAATTTTCAAGCGCAATAGCTTTACCATAATGGAAAAATGCATTATTAGAGTCTATTTTTAAAAGTGATGTAAATTCATCAAGAGCTTCTTGATACTTTCCAGTTAAATTTAGAAGATTCGCTCTCATAATTCTCCTTGTATTGTAACTCTTTTTGTTAACTGGGCTTATTCTATCAGCTTCATCAAGTATGGAAAGTGCGTCATTAAAATTTCCTAAGGCCATAAGTATGCTTGCCTTTATTTCATAATCATAAGCTAGAAAACCTTCCATACCTGTATATTTAGGCAAATATTGTATTGCCAAGTTTATTGCGGAAAGTGCGTCATTAAAATTCCCAAGGTTTTTCAGGGATATACTTTTCTGAAGATAAGCTTGACTATTTTTTGGATTTAATGAAATTGCTTTATCGAGTTCTTTTAAAGCCTCTTCATATTTATTTAGACTGTTTAAAGCAGTTCCTTTTTCAATATAGTAAACCGTTGCTCCTGGCCTCATTTCTATGGCCTTATTAAACTGCTCAATTGCATCCTGATATTTTCCAGTTTTTAAAAAAAGTTCTCCAACCTTTCTATAATATTCTGGGTTTGATGGATCAATTTCATGTGCTTTGTTATATTCTTCTAAAGCTTTTTTAATTTCATCTTCAGCATCTTGTTTTTTCCCCATCTCATAATAGAAACTTGCTTTTTGCGTATACTCATTTCCTCTCTTAAAAAATTCTTCAGCCATAACAATTCACCTCAATAAATCCACATGCCAAATTATATAGGTGAAGTGAAAAGAGCTTCATATTCATCGTCTCCTCTTTTTATAGCATAAATAAGAGATGCTAGCATGATGGGCTCTAGCTTTTGCGAGTAAATATAAAGATGATATCTTAAATGCAAAAATTTTACATTTATTGCACTTATTCTTGGCTCTACTCTAGCAATAGTTTCTTTCTCGTCAACAATGTTGTAAATTAAATAATTTATTGATGATAGAAAACCTTGTTTCGGCTCTTCAGAAACTGTTTTTGCTATAACGTTTCCAGAAGCGTCCTCTATCCAATATTTCCTAACTACAGTTACTCCAGTAGGTGCGCTTATTGTTGATTTAACATAGTTTTTTAATTTATCCTGGGTTGGCTTTAAATTTGGCCTTTTAATTACAGCAAGAAGAATATTGCCAGAACTATCATAAACGCTATCACCCTTGAACTTCCCTATTATTGATTCTCCGTCCGATACAATAACTTCTTCGACTAGAAGCCCAGATCTTTTTATTGTAATTTCAGAAACATTATTTTCATTACGAAATTCGACTTTACCATTATTTACATATATATCGTATTTTTTTAATATACTAGCGGGAATTCCAAAGGTCTGAAGCTTGCTCCCGCAAACCATGCAGTAAGCAGAACCTTCAGGATTTGAAGCCCCGCAAACAGGGCAAATTAGCATTGCGAATCTATCTCGTTAATATATGTATATAGCTATGTATATAAACTTTCCTTTACCCATGCCTTAAGCTATAAATTGCAGCAACCAAATTGAATTTTAATAGCTAAAAAAGCAGTTAACAACTGAGTGAAAAAATGAATTTATCTGAACCAATGATGAAAATAATCATGAAAACTGTAAAAAATATTCATCCAGAAATAACAATGAGATTAGGCCATATAATTTTTTCAATACCATTAAAAGAAAGCAATTGCAAGGACCCATACAAAATTGGATCTGCAAATATCTGTGGTAGAGTTGGAATAGCTGCAGGATTAGACAAAAATGGAAAATATACAAAATTCCTATCTCATTTCAGTCCAGGCTTTATTGTTGTAGGTTCGACTACGCCCAAAAAAAGGATAGGGAATAAACCACCAAGAGTAGCTAGAATCAAGCCTTATTCTATGGTTAATGCTATGGGATTAAACAATGATGGCCTACCATTAATTTTATCTAGAGTTTCAAGAGTAAATTACCCGATTTTTATTAGCGTAGCAGGATTTAACCTTTTTGAAATTGAAGAACAAATAATTTACTTAAACAGGTATTCAACTAATAACATACAAGGTATAGAAATTAATTTATCGAGCCCTACTTATAAAGGTAAATGGAAAGATATAATACCAACATTGGTTTCATCAAAAAAACAAATATTCATCAAGATAGGCCCAGGCTTTAGCATCGACGAATATGTAAAGGTTGCCAGTAAAGAAGGATTTGGATTAGTTTTAACGAATACCTTATCTATAGAAGATCAAAGAATAAGCGCTAGGAAAGGAGGATTGAGTGGTATATTGTTATATAAATTATCAAAGAATATGATTAAAAAGGCAAGAGAGATTGGCGGAAATGAAATACCCATAATAGGGGTTGGCGGAATTATGAGTTGTAAACAATTAAAAGATATACTAAAATACGCTGATGCTGCAGAAATCTATACAGCAATATTATACATGGGCCCAGGTATAATAAGCAGTTTAAATCTAAAATGTAAATAAAAGCTTAATTTATATTACTATAAAAGCGGCCAATAATTAATTCATTAATATTCTTAAGTGTGATCAATATATCAAATTATATTGGGGATTGCTATGAAAGAAATTTCTGTGCTCTTAACAGGCTTTGAACCTTTTGGAGGGGAATCTGTTAATCCGTCAGAAATAGTTTCAAGAGACGTAACAAAACAAATTGATAATACCTTATTTAAAGATTTTAAAATAAAAGCCAAATATGCAGTTATTCCAGTATCATTTAAAAGAAGTAGTGAAGCTCTTATAAAAGTATTAAAAGAAACTAAACCATTAATAGCAATATCTTTGGGTCAATGGGGTGGAATTCCATATATTACTGTTGAAAGAGTAGCTGTTAATCTAAAAGATTCAATAGCAACCGACAATGATGGTGTTACTGCAACCGATGAACCAATAGAGCCATCAGGCCCTGCAGCATATTTTACTACATTACCTTTAAAGGTTATCTTAACTAATCTAAGAAATAATGGTATACCGGCTTCGATTTCCAATTCTGCAGGTACATACATGTGTAATTTAGTTTTTTACGAGTTAATGCATTTTTCTGCCAAAGAAAAATACCCAATAAAAGCTGGATTTATGCATGTACCTTACTTGCCAGAACAAGTAGCTATGAAAAAAGGAGAGGCTTTACCTCCAAGCATGGATAAGAGATTAATGATAGAGGCTATAAAAATTGCAATTGAAACTACAATTGATTCATTAAATATTTAATTAATGTTAAAAGTATTGATTAACCATCTTACTTAAGACTAAAAGCTTTTAGTTCTTATTATTGGAACTATATGTGCTTCATTTCTGATATTATTAAACTTTAAAATCAATTTTTACATTTTGTAGTTATAAGAAACGTTTTATATACCTATTACATATATATACTCAGGGTGAATAAATTGAAGAAAATGCTTAGTATAACGACATTATTAGTTGTGATATTAGCAATGTCAATTATATTTATATCTTTTCCATATATAGGTAGAGCTGAAACAATCCCTAGTTTAAAGCCTTCGTTTGTCGTATATTCTTATTGGGGAACAAATGAATCGCAAATGCTTGCTTATCCAGGTGCCTCCTTCTTACCTTTAACTATTACTATAACTTACTTGGGGCCTTATACATTATATAATGTAACAATTAACTCAACAATTTCATATCCATTAATTTTATCAAAAGGAGAAGGTGTACCAAGCATTTACATACCAGTATTAAATCCAGGAACCTCATTAAAGTTATTTGGTTTGTTTAACATAAGTTCTACATCAGACAACAAAATATACAATCAGAGCCTCAATATTAAATATACAATATTTGAAACGATTCCGCAAATAAACAAAACAATACCTATAACAGATTATGAAACGACAGATTATTCAGTACCAATCCTAGGATATACTAACATAAAGCTTGTTGGATTTAAAACAACTCCTTCTGTTATTTATGCAGGAGATACAGCTGCCATTTTGACCGTTTACCTAATTAATGAAGGTAATGTTATTGCAAGCAACGTTAGCGCATATATTGTTACTCCATCTCAATTATCTCCCTTATATTCTGGCTCTAATAAAATAAATATAGGATACCTACCTCCTGGGACTCCTATTAATATTTCATTTCCTCTTGAAATACAAAATGTAACTAATCCTGTAGAGCTTTTAAGGCCATACAAAACTTTTCAGATACCAGCTCCATTCAATACTACAGTAATATTAGCTATTAAAGGAAACAATATAAATGAATATTTTGATATACCTATAGAAGTTAAGCCTTCATCATATTTTATTGCATCAAACATTTATCATAACACGCTTACTCAAGGAGAATCAAACACATATATAACTATATCATTAATTAACATGGGAAACGTTATATCAAAGTTTGTAACGGTTACTCTATTGCCTAATCCTATTATAACTCCATATATCTCATCAAGTATTAATCCATTGATTGGAGCTGAAACTATTAATTATACTGTTGGCGATGTACCGAGTGCTGGAACATTTAATGTAACATTTGTGATAAGTTCTTCGTCTGGTATATCTCCTGGAACTTATAATATACCTATTGCGATAACTTGGTATCAACCTCCCACAATGACACCAATGCATCAAATAATTGAAATACCTATAATTATATCTTCCTCATTCTCCTTAACTTCCATAGGTAAACCTAGTCCTAATACTACATTATATATTGTTGCTGCAGTTGTAGTTATAATACTAATAGTTATGGCAGCTGTAGGTCTGAGAAGAAGGAGACATTAGATCCGGTGGATTTTAATGCAAAAGGATCCTGAAAGACCTTATTTAGTTTTAGGGGTCTTAACCTTTACCACCGCGTTAACAAGCTATGTTGAAGCAATGGTTATACCTTCTCTTCCACATATAGAACAGGCTTTATCAGCAACTAATGAAGAGGCTGCATGGATCGTTTCGGCCTATTTAGTTGTTGGTGCGGCAATAGCTCCATTGTTTGGAAAGATGGGGGACACTTTTGGTAAAAAGAGACTTTACTTAATATCATTAGCTTTATATTCATTAGCAGTATTATTTGCCGGTTTTTCTCCAAATGTCTACTCTTTAATAGGTGCTAGAGCTATCCAAGGATTTGGATTTTCTATTTTTCCTTTAAGCATAGCTATCATAACTGACATATTTCCAAAAGAAAGGGTTGCTCTTGCCCAAGGAATTTTAAGCGCTATGGTTGCTATTGGAATGACTATTGGAATGATAGCAGGTGCATATATAGATGAATACCTGGGTTGGAGAGCTATGTTTCACATAGCCTTTGGAATAGCTATAGTTGCTATTATAGTTTCTTATATAAATATTGGTCCCCACCCACCAGTTAAGAGAGAAAAAATAGATTATCTAAGCTCTACTTTATTATCGATAGGTACGGCCCTAATCTTGATATACTTAACTGAGGCACCCTATAAAGGATGGGTATCTTTATATCAACTACCTGTAATTGCATCAGGATTAATACTATTTATAGGTTTTCTATTTTATATAAATAAATCGCAAAATCCATTAATAAGACCGAATCTATTAAAAATAAAAAATGTTATGGTAGCAAATCTAGCTGGTTTATTTTCAGGAGTTACAATGTTTACCTTATATTTAAGCGTAATTTATTTTGCTGAAGAACCTTCTCCATATGGTTTGGGATTATCTGTAATAAATGCAGCACTTTCATTATTACCCGCAACTTTAGCTATGATAATAATAGCACCAATAGTTGGTATAGTGGTTAGCTCATTAGGACCAAAACCAGTACTTATATATGGTTCGATTGTTTCATTGATAGGTTTTTCTTTATTCATATACAATAGAGGTGGAACAATACCTTTAATTATGGATTCATTTGTAACTGGCATAGGAATTATATCAATAATGACCCCTATAGTTAACATGATTGCTATTTCAATGCCCGAGGATAGTGTTACAGTAGGTCTTGGATTTAATACTATGATTAGATTTTTAGGATCCTCTATTGGACCAGTTATGACTGCTAACTTAATGACAACATTCGTTTCTTATGTAGCATATTATATGCCAAATATAGGCTTTTCATTTTTTACTGAGCCCGGACCTGAAGCATTTAATTATACATTTTTTATAGGAGTAATATTTTCGTTTTTAACTTTAATAACATCTTTATTCACTAAAAACTACATATCTCAGCGGAGAAATACATTAACTACAACAAATTAATCTACGAAAAATTTTTTAAATTGATCTTTTCTTTATAAATTTTTCTTCTTTTAATAAAGATAAAACTTTCTCTCATGTAACTTTTTTATATCTTTATATTTTACATTTTATTAGCCGTCGAAATGAGGTTAAAAAATGAACAGAGATGTTATGTTGATAACTGCTAGCTGGTTTATATGGGGTGCTGGGTTTTATGTTTACTATCCTTTCTACACAGTGTTTTTAAGTAACTTAATAGGGGTTAAACAGCTCAGCATGTTTTTTATTTTATTGGAATTAGCTACATTATCATTTCCTGTAATAGGGGCTTTAATCTCAAGGTTAATAAACATAAAATATGCTATAGCCATAGCTATGGTTATTTCTGGAATAGGTTTATTTTTAATACCGTTTTCTAAAAATTTTGTATCAGTACTTATTACCTCAGCACTTTCATATTTCTTTTATGCTGCCCTACCAAATTATTATTCATTAATGAGATATTTTGGAAGCGGAGTTTTAACTAGGGTTTGGGCTGTATCAGTTCTACCAGCTGTTATATTTCCTTTAATTGGCGGTATTACTGCAGAGGGTTTTGGAGTTAAATACCCTTTTTTGATTGCTGCTTTGTTAACATCTTTATCAGGGATAATCATGATCTACGAAAAAACAGATTCTGTAAAAAGAGAAAAATTTGTAATTTCATTTGGTAAAGATCCCACCCCAGCAATATCTATAATTCCCATTGCACTTGTAACCCCATTTATAATGCCGGTATTAGTAAAGTTATATGGAATGAGTTATTTTAAGCTAGGGGTTGTAGATGCTATGCTTGAAGGCCTTGGCATGACAGCAGGATTTATCTTACCGCTTATTGGCTCATTTGGATTACCGATTTCTTTATTTGTATTTTCATTAGTTTCATTAACTTATGTTAATTGGCCTTACGCATTATCTTTTGGTATGAGAGAAGCCATTATACCATTAAGCCTAGATTACTGGATGGCATCCAACTCGCCAGAATCGATAGCAATTGTTAATACATTTCAACAGTTTGGTTGGATTATAGGTTACATAGTTTCATGGATTTTAATAGAACCTAAATACAACTTTATTGCCTCATCATTTGTGTCATTTCTAATAGGCATTGTTTTATTTATAAAGGCCTATAAAAGAAATTCAATTAATATAATCAAAACCAAATAAATTTTGCTAGCAACATTAACTGCAAATCCAATCCTTTAATAACAACCAATTTTAGAAAGTAACCAAATTATTTTTATAACACAATTCTCTATAAAATTGCAAAAATTTATGCTCCTTCAGCAAACGATGATACTTCATACCATTCTAGCTCACTCTCGTCTCTTTCATTAACGTTGAATTTTATTTTTCTTTCATCTTTCCTATATATTAGAGTGCTCAATTCTTTCACCTATTTAATATATATGTAGACGAAACCTTATAAGTAGCTGTACTATTAGAAATAGACAGTAGTCTAGTAAAGCTCAAATTAAAAATAAATCTTAATTAAAACATTGCATTTAAATCCTCATCTTTCAATTTTTTTTCATTGTTTTTTTGCCATTCCATAATTATATCTAGATCTCCACCATATTTTTTGTAATTACATAACTCTATTTTTACTAAAGCAGGTAATTTAGCCATACTTCCAATTATAATGGCTTCTCCAGGATTTAGGCTTGGTAATAAATTCGCTAAATCATCACTTAGTTCCTCGCTTGCTTCTTGCACATATTGTATATCTTGGGGCTCAACAATTTTTAAAATTATTTTATTATTTGTCTGGCTTAATACATCAGAATTCACATTTTTAGGTCTTTGACTAACCAAAATAAGACCTACCCCGAATTTTCTTCCTTCCCTTGCAACTCTTGATGCCCAATATAGGCTTAGCGTATCCATGTTATTTGGTATTAAAACATGCGCCTCCTCTATTACAACAAACAAAGGCACAGGATAACCTTTTTTCTCTCTTTTCCAACGCTTCCTTTCTTGTAATATCCTCCTTAAATAATGACTTACAACAGCATCGGCTCCTATCTCATCTAATTCACTTAAATCAAATACTGTTAATTTTCCCGGCTCTATTATGTTTTTTAATTCTAAAGAAACGTTAGGATCTAAAACCTCTCCATAATAATCTTCAATATCATCAAGCTTATTTAAAACACCAGCAACGTCTTTTTTAGTTTGAGAATCTATTTGCTCAGTAATTTTATCTTTTAATTTACTCATAAATTCTACTGAACTTATTTTATTTTGTTTTAATTCTTGCTTAACTTCAATCCATGCCTTTCTTAAAACTCTTTCCTGATTTATTGCATTGCTTGGAAATCTAGCTAAGTCTTTTAATTCGCTAAATTCCATAATTGCTGGATTGATGGAAGGCTTAAGAACTTTGCCTTTACTACCTAAATTCAAGTCCCCATACTCTCCATGCATATCAAAAACAACAACTGTGCCATTTAACTCATCTACTATTCTCCTTGTAAGAATGCAAACTGTGTTACTTTTTCCTCCTCCAGTTACTGCTAGAATAGCCAAATGTCTTTGTATTTTATTTATGTTTATCTTGTAATCAACATCTATTGATGATAATTTACCTATATTTATCCAACCCTGCTCATTTGGACCAAATATGCTTTCTAAATCTTCTTTTCTTGCCAAATAAACATTCGTACCAGGCATTGGAGGCATTTTGGGAGATTCTATTAATCCTTTTTTTAGTGTTTCCAAATAGCTGAGCCATCTAACGGATCCCTTAAGGTAGGACTCCTTAATAAGTTCCCCTTGAGTAATAGCTTTTATAACAGATCCTACAGATTCCGGATCAGTAACATTTTGAGGTAACAATCTACTCCCAGAAATTAATTTTTCCACAATGCCTAAAATACACCCTCCTGGAGTTTCAACTGTTAAATACATTCCTGCTGAAAGCTTTACTTTCTGATCTTCCTGATTGCTTTCAGAAAATATAACTAAACTTCTTTCAGGACTACTTTCCCCTACAATCCACCCTAAAGAATATTCACCACATGTCATAATTCTCACCCTAAAAATAAAGCATTGTTCTTTCCCTTACCTCACCTTCAAGTCCGCTAATCTTAATTATTGCCTCCATATCATCATAAGTTATCACTGCATGGTGGTGAGCTAAAACTAGTGGTGTTGGATATCCTCTTTGAAGAGGGATTGAGATTAATTTTGATAAAACATCTTGAGCAAAATCTTCAATATTTTGTACATTTTTTTCTGCATCAAATAAAAATTCTATCTGCAAAATTGGTCCACCATGAGATAACCTTGTATATAACTTTAAAATTCCTAATCTGTTTTCATAAAAATCCGAAATATTACTTATTTTAGGAAACATCCTTTCCTCCTTTCCTCCACCAACTATATCATATGCTCCGTATCTTGTACTATTTTTCCACAATACATAGCCCGGTTTTGAAGATATAATCCTTTTAATTATGTGAACATCTGGTAGATTGCCACTACAAAAATCTCTTGATCTGCTGGTTTTTGTTATGAAAACTGGAATTGAATTATTTTCCCAAACCCTTTCTATTAGAATCTTATAGGAATAAAGCTCTTCTAATATTTCCAATGCAAGATACCAATCATCTTCTTCTGCTAAATTATCCTTATTTAATGCTCTCTTCATTAGCAATAATGGCATTTTCGGATGATCTATATCTTCATTCATTAATTCATCAACGTTTTTTATATCTATTCCAATTTCCTTTAATTTAACATTAGCTTCTTCTATCAAAAAATTCAACATATTTCCATTTTTTATAGAAGAAACTGGTCTCCACCAAGCAATTATTGGTATAATACTTCCATCAAATAAAAATAGGCCATTTTTTGGTATAGAGCTCAATGAAGAGGTAGCTTCAAGAATTTCTCTATATAGAGAAACCCTTAGTAGGGAATACTTTGGTGGTAATAATAAGCCAAATAAGGCCTTTTCTTTTTCCTTTACTATATCTTTATTGTCTGAGCTGTTAAATAACTTTGAATAGGATTTAACAGCATAGATTGTAAATGTTTCAAATTCAGAAACCATGTCGCCCCCATCTTCGGCTGAATACTCAATTATTTCTTTTTTTTCTGGTAATTCTTTCCAATCTATTTTGCAAACATTTTCATAAGGAAATTTTTTAATTATATCCAAAATAATATCTTTATTATGCATAGCCGAATTTATCAAATTTGAATCCATTTTTCACACCCTATGAAACCTCTTTTGAAAGATAATCTTCGTTTTGGCACAAAACTTTAGATATACCTTCTTCCTTCTTTACATTACAAACTTGATCTATACTATCCATTATATCACTATGATGGCTTATTAATAATAATTGGTAAACTGGCGGTGGTATCTCGTTGCTTTCATTTTCAGTTAGCTTCCCTAAAACTTCTACTAAAATTTTTCTTCTTTGTTCATCCAGACTTTCAGTTGGCTCATCTAATGCCAAAAAGCCTATCTTGGCTTGTATAATTTTATTTAAAGCTATTATAAAGGCTAATGCTATTACATTTTGTTCTCCCCCGCTTAAAATGGAAACGGGTCTTTCATCACCATTTCTATCTATTACATAAACCCCTAGGTTTCCTTCATTATTTTCCCTTATTTCTATCCTAGAATAATCTAGGCCAAATCTAGAAAAAACGTTATTCATCTCATTTTCTAATGCTATTAAAGCATTATTATACAGAGATCTCTGTACCTTATCAAAAATACTTATTGATGCTAATCCCACTGTTATCTTTTTCTCAATGCTCTCTAAAACTTCGATTTCATTATTTAACTTAATTAAATTCTCTTCATTTACTTTCTTTTCGCCTTCTAAAATGCTTATTTCTTTTATTAATTTTTGATATTGATTTTCTAAATCATCCATTTCTTTCTTTAATCTATTAATTTCATCCTCTATTCCTTTCAATGCAGCAATTTGAGAACTAATTTCATTAAGCTCCTTTCTTTTTTTATTAATCTCATTTATCTTATTATTTAGCTCTTCCTCATATTTTTTCTTATCATTTAAATATTTTTCTAGCAAAGCGACTCTAGTTTTGGCATCTATAATTTTATTTTTAGCATTTTCTATAGTATCGGCCTTGGTTTTTTCTAATAATGTTTTCTCGATCTCTCTAATTTCATTCTTTAATTTTTCGTTTATCATTGTTTTTTGTTGAAATTCGTTTAATTTTTGTACAACATCTTCTTTCTCTAAATTTAATGATTTCAAAAAGCTTTGAGAATACTGATATTCATTATGCTGGTCTTCTATACTATCGAGTTCTTTTTTTAACTGATCAAGTTCTTTAGATTTCTCATTTATAATGGCTTCAATTGAGGCCAATTTTTGATCTGAGATCTTCATTTCATCGGTTATTTCCTCATTAATAGAACTGAGATCATTAACTAAATAAGTTAATTTTTTTAATATATCTTTATTTTGTTTTATTTTGTTATTTAGAGATTCGTCTTCTTTTATAAGGCCTTTTAATTCTTTATTATGTCTTTCTATTTCTTTATTATAATTATTTTTTATATCATCTACAGTCTTTCCTGATAGCTTGCTATGGCAAACTGGACATTCGCTCCTTTCACCGGGTTTCTCTAATACCTTAATATAATTCTTCATTATATCAATATTAGACTTTATATTCTGTATTTTTCTATTTAATTCTTTTTCTTCTTTTTCATCACTTTCAATTTCGTTTTCGATTCCTTTATAATAATTTTTTAAATTCTCAATCAAATTATTTAAAGTAAAAATATTTATATTATCAAATATATTTATGTCATTAAACAATTTCTCTAAAAGGTCTTTATTATTATCTAAAAGACGCTTAAATCTTAAATCCATTTTCCTGTAATTATTATTGATCTCTTTTATTCGTGCCTGTTCTATCTTTTTTGTGTTTATATCATTTTTTAATTCTTCAATTTCTTTACTTAGTTTTTGGTATTGATCTTCAAATTCTTTATATTTTAATATTTTATCATAATGTAATTTTATTAATTCTAGATTTTTTAATTCATTTTCTAAGTCTTTGTTCTTTTCGACCTTATTTTTATGATCATCTATTAAATTATACAAATTTGCTATTGATTTAATCTTTTCTATGTTATCTATTTCATATTTTAGTTTAGAAATTTCGGATTCTAGATTATCTATTTCATATTTTAGTTTAGAAATTTCGGATTCTAGATTATCCTTTTTTATTTTTAAAATGTTTAAATCAGAAACTTTATTTTGCATTTTTTCTAATTGACAAGTTAATTCCTTTTTTTGATTTTCAATAATTTTCTTTTGATTCTCGCTAACCTCTATGTTTCTCATTATTTCGCTTAACTTCTTACTTATATTATTTACATCAATCTTTTTCTTTTCTATATTTTCTTTAATATTATCCCTATGCCTTTGTTTTATATTATAGATCCCTATGCCTGCGTCTGATTTTTCAGATTTTATTTCTATTTCCCTTAGATTATCTTCAACCTCTTTATATAGTTTTATACCTAAAGCACTTTCTATTAATTCTTTAAAGTCTTTTTTAGAATCGCTCATCTTGCTTGCAATGGTGCTAAGAATATTTTGCTTAACTATTACAGAGCTTTGCAAAAAATCTCCAACATCTGGTAATGACTGCATATTTAAATATTGCTTTAAAATTTTTTTATAATCATCTACTTTTGTTGCTTCAATTTTACCATTTCTTTTTAATACTACCTCAGTGTTTAAGCTATCCTTACCTCTTCTAATCAAACTGATATTTAATTCCAACACATTGCTTCCATCAAGCTCTTTTAACTTAACAATTATTGAGGCTTTACTTGAATTAGTTTTTATTAAATATGATCTATCTCTCCAGGGCTTTAAAGTCAATGCAAAAAATAAGGCCTCTAATATACTACTTTTTCCTGCTCCATTTTCTCCAACCAACGCTAAACTACCAGGAGAAAACCTAATGCTGGTATTTTCATGGCTTAAAAAATCTTTTAAACTAATTGAATCAATAATATAATAACCCATTATATCACCCTCTTTAATTCTTCAATGCTTTTTTCTGACAACTTCGATAGCAATTCATTAACCCTATCTTCATTTTTGTCTAAAGCAGCATCCCTTAATTCTAATAATAGCTTTGCCGTATTTTCATTTATTTTAAATTCATTTGTTATTATATTTAATGGATCTAAATAATTTTTGTTGATAGATTTCACAGAATAAGATTTCTCTTCCAAATCCTTGTTTATTCTTTCCAATATTGGTATAATAATTACTTTCTCCTCATTTTCTGTTCTTTCTATATTTTGCAACACTATCCTTGAATATACATTTTTTGAAATACCTATCCTTAAATAAATAAGAGGATCTTTATTAGTTTTCCCTATAATTCTTTTTTCATTTTCAATTAACATTTTAATTTTTTTATTTATTTCTTTTTCATCCATTATCTCTAAATCTTTCACCATATTTTTCCTTATTTGTATATCGCATATTTCTTGTATATCAGGTATATCACTTGATAAATCTACAAGTATTGGACCGCGTTTATCTTGAGATCTTGCTTCATTTGATTCTATAGGATATAAAGATCCTGGGTATGCATAATATTTTGAACCTCTGCTTATGTATCTTTTATGTATGTGGCCCATTGCAATATAATTTGCTTCAGGAAGCTTTTCTTCAGATACCAATGCATCTTGAATAAATAATGGATCAATGGAAAAATGTGCTACAAAAACACTCTTTCCTTCTTGCTCCTTTATTGCCTTATTATAATAAGGCAATAAGTCGTTCGCCAGCTCTCTTCTTGAGTCTAAGTTTATTTTTTTAAACGGATAAACAAATACATTTAGATTATTTATAGAAATTTTCGTCTCTTTAACTATATCCTCATATATTTTTTCTTTAGTTAAGCCTCCTTCAGATTTTAACTCATATAGAGGAGCATAAACTTTATCAACAGCAGATGAAATTACCTGCAATATGGTAGATTCCCTTCTTCCAGGGGTGTCATGCTCTCCATGTGCCATTACTATTGGTATTCCTAGACCAGTTACTTCTCTAAACTTTTGTATAACAAGTCTTAAAGAATCATTATCTGGCCTAGGGCTATCAAATAAATCTCCTGCAATTACTAGTAGATCAGGTCTTTCCCTTTTTATTATTTCAATAGATTCGCTAAATGCCTCCTTTATATCATTATAAATAGTGTTTTCATTATAAGGTTTAGCACCAATATGAAGATCAGACATATGAATAATTTGCATTTTTTGTACCTCCTTTATATTATTTGATCTGTATTACCTCTTAAATATTATTACTAAATAAAATAATTAAAAATATAATATTATTTTAATAAAGGATTTTAAAGCCATTTAATTTCAAATATAAAATGAGGCCTATGGATGAAAGGATAAGCAAGGCTATTTCAGAGTATAACAAATATAGATATCCTGAAGCAATGGCAAAAGTGATAAAAGAAGACGGAGATTTAATTTTTGTGAAATTCGATGGATCTTTTTGGGAAACCTACGGATTATATGATTGGATTGATGATTTGAAATATGTTTTATTAGAAATGGGTATTGAATCAGAAATAATAAAAATTGAAGGTTCAGAAAATGAGTATTCTAGAATTGGTATTTTTAGGCTAAAAAATAAAATTAACCCTTAATTTTCCATTTTATTTCCTTATCATGTAGTATTTCTACCAAATTTTGAGATCTAAGACATGATAGGAAACCCCTTATAGTGTTTTCTGCCAGAAGAGAAACACCAATGCTTTCCTCTTCGCTCTTAAATTTAGAAAGAAGCCTTGATAATAACTCAGACAAACTTAATGGTTCTTTTAACAAACTCTTTAATTCTTCTTCAACACTATTAATTTTTTAATATTCCCTTCTATTAATTGAACTGCGTTTGACGATTTTAATATTGGCCCATGAGAAGGTATTATGAAATCAACATTCGATGATAGTTTTAATAGTTCATTTAAGCTTTCAATAGATTTGCATGGTAATTGATGATAAGGTATTCCATATTTTGATAAAACCTTATCTCCAAATATAGAATCTCCTGCATATAATACGCCATCAGGAGTTATCAAACCTGTTTGCCCAGAAATATGGCCTGGCAAATGAACTAATTTTAATGAACCAAATGTTCTCTCATCAGTTTTAAGAGAAATACTTTCATCATTAGGGGCTCTGTTTACAACTGCAATGATTCATGCAGAGGGATC
>JBMFKU010000023.1:0-18791 GCA_049971805.1 Caldisphaera sp. | reverse complement strand
TGTTCTTCTCCTTAAAAAAGGATGTTGAGGACCTTATCAAACATTTCATCAAATTTAACGAGAATGAAAGAAGGTAAAAGTTTATAAGGAAACCATTACAAAATGAAAATTATAACTTTCTAAGACTATAATTTCTGATTTTAAATGCTTAGTTCTTTAAGGTTCAATATGTATAAATAAAATTAATAAATACAATTTTCTAAGTTTATTTTTTTAAATAGCTTGTTAACTATTCTTTCATTTACTTTGTCACCGTGAGGCCTTAAGCCTCCAGTAAAACCTATAGGTATATGTAATAATTCATGAATTATTACTTTTACTTTTTCATCATATGTAAGTTTATCAAATTTTTCACTTATGATTTCAATAACATATATAGGCTCAATTTTCATTACATATCTAATAGCAGAGGGAATAGAATAAATTCTAGCAACTGCTTTTGTTTTTGTATTAAAACTGCGTATTATGAAAACATTGTCTTGTTTTATATAATCCATATTTAAGGATAATATAACACATCTAACCAAATTCTCCAATTTTATATCTTTTTGATATTTAATCATTTTCTCACATTAATCTTAACATAAGCATGGCAAATACCTTTGAATCATTTATAAGATTATCTATGATTGCATACTCGTTAGGTTGATGAGCTACATCATCGATAGTTGACCATACAACCGATTCATAACCATAAGCTCTTAAAAAAGAGGCAAATGTAATTCCTCCAATTCCACCTATTTTTGCATCTTTATTTCTCAGTTCTTTGATTATTTTTTTAATTTCTATAACCAAATTGCTGTTCGGATTTGTTGGTTTTGGAGATTCCATTTTATCTATAATTTCTAGACTGATATCTGGCAACTCTGATTTGTTAAAAACCTTTTTGTATTTTCCTTTCATATTTATAATTGATTTGTTTACGCAATCTAATATATCATCGAGTTTATATTCAGGAATTACCCTGCAATCAAAAACTGTTTCATGCACTCCTGGTATAATGTTTGGCGAGGAAGAACCATTACTTACCATTGTTGGCTCAAAAGTTGAATATGGAGGATCAAACAGGCTGTTTTCATTCTTAAAAGTGTTATGTAGCATTTCATCTATCTGCATAGCTAAATATAATGAAACTCTATGAGAGTTTAACCCTAAATCTGGAGTAGAGGCATGTACTTGCTTACCTTTAACAATTACTTTAAATTGCAATATTGATTTCTCTGCAATTTCAATAAAAGTACCATCACTGTTACCAGCATCTGGAATAAGATAAAAATCTTCTTTGTTAAACAAATCGTTGTGATTATTTAGCAAATATTTTAATCCATAATTAGATCCAGCCTCTTCGTCGCTTACAAAAGCTAACTTTATTGTCCTCTTCGTCTTAATATTTTTATCCATTATTGCTTTGACTGCATATAAAGATGAAATTAATGACTGACCATTGTCTTCAGAACCTCTTGCATACAATTTATTTTCAAATATTTTTGGTTCAAATGGATTACTTACAGTCCAACTTTTAAGATCTCCTGGAGGAACAACATCTAAGTGAGTTATTATCCATAATGATTTTTCTTCATCCCCTTTATATGTTGCAATAATATTAGGTCTTATTTTTTCTTTAGCTCTTAAATCTTTTGCATAGAACTTTTCTATCTTATCAAAATTAAATTTTTGCTCTAATATTTCTACTAATGCTTGGGCTTTATCTATTTCGCCCTCTCCTCCGAAATCAGGGCTTATAGCAGGTATTTTTAACAATTTAATCAAAGTATCTATTGCTTCATCTTTTAAATTATTAATATAATTTAATATATCTTTTTCCAAATTATATCCCCTGAACTATTATAAATATTAGAATTAAATAGTTTAATGAAAGATTATTTGGGTTGATTTTAATCTTATTTTTGCTATAAATAGAAAGTCTAAAATTTTATTAAGATTTCTTGTTATGCGATAACAGTTTATTATAATATTATTAAAAGCCAATTATGCTTTTGGTATCCAACATAAATTTTTATTATTTATATAGAATTTTCATTAAAAAGTTAATGTTTTTCATATTAAGCTTAATTAACATTACACTATCATCATAATTTAAAACTTAAAAAAATTAAAATTTATCTACGAAATAAATCTTCCTTATTTTTTTATAGAAAGCAACTTTAGAGTTAACAAACTTAATTAAATCTTCATCCTTAATTTTACCTTTATATTCATCCTTTAATATAACCTTTGCAGTAACAATATCACCTACTTCTGGATCCTTTTCTCCATAAATGTATGCATTTTTTACAGCTTCGTGCTTGAGCAATATGTTTTCCAAGTCCTTTGGAAAGATAGGATATGCTTTATATTTGAGCATTCTTTTTTTGACTCCTTTAAAATATAGCAGATTATTATCCATTGCAACCAAATCTCCAGTTTTAAGCCATTCTTGATAAAACGCATTGTTAGTTTCCTTCTCATCTTCATATCCTTTCATTAACCATGGACAGCTGACCAACAATTCACCTGCTTCACCTTTTTTAACATCTATTGTTGGATTGTTTGGATCAGCAATTCTAATTTTTGCTCCATAAATTGGTATACCTAATGTATTTTTAATTTGATATAGTTCTTTTGGTTGGTATGTAATAACCCAAGATTCTGTCATACCATATGCCTGCACTAATGGAGAATTAAACATTTTAAAGAATTTATCTTGTGTTTCTGGCCTGAGCGGAGCTCCTGCAGATATACCTAACTTTATTGTATTTTTAAAATCATAATTATTCTTTTCAACACTTTCTATTAAAGAATCAAAAATCATTGGTGCTCCTGAAATAAAATTAATATCAAGATACTTGATAGAATTACTAACCAAATCGGCATCCCATCTTTGAACCATTATAGTTTTTCCTTCATTTAAGAGCGGAACCAATAAGCTTACTTCTAGACCTAGTACGTGAGTTATTGGAGAGACGACAAGCGAATTTGGCTTAAAATCAAATGAAATTGTTTTTGATAACGCTTGCACAGCATAGGATAATCCTTTATATGTATGATAGGTTTGCATGGTTCTTCCGGCTATACCAGCATAATACATTATTATTGATGTATTATTTAAGTTTGTCTCTAAATTATTATTAAAAGTCTTTTGGTTTATTATGTCTTTTATATAATGTACTTTTGGTCCTTCTTCGTTTTCTTTTACTTGACCATCCAGTACTATTGTTTCATTAATTCCTGCTTTTTTCATAGTAATTGCTTCTCTTTCATAAAATTGCCAAGAAACTAATGCCATTTTAATATCTTTTCCTTCAATTTCTTGCAATAAGTCTTCTGAAATTGTTAATGGATCTACTAGCACAGCCATATTATTGCTTTTCATTATTCCAAGTAATCCAATAACAGCATCTATAGTATTGTGAGCTGCAAAAAGTATTTGTTTACTTTTAAAACCATTGTTAATTATATAATTAGCTGTTTTATCTGATAATGTCTTTAGATCTTTCCATGTATAGCAATGATAATTTTCAAGCTGAATTAATGCACAATTATTTGGTATTTTTTCTGAAATTTCATCAAAAAAAGAATGAATTGGTTTATCTAATAATTCAAATTTGTTTGCCATTTATTCGATACCTCGTTCTAGCTTGTCATTGCTTTCTTAAATTCTTCATATCTCCTTCTCAAATCTTCGAATGCAGCAGGATCATCGAGGGTTGAAATATCTCCTAACGGTTCATTTCTAACAGTTGCTCTCAATAGTCTTCTCATTATTTTACCACTTTTAGTCTTAGGTAGTTTATTAACAAATACTATATAATCAATTATGAATCCTGAGTTCTTGGCATATTCTTTGAGATCATTAGATAATTTTTCATCTGGTTGGTAGCCCTTTATTGGCACTACAAATAGTAAAAGCTTTTCTCCTTTACCTTCAAATGATGGCATGCTTGTCGCAGCAACTTCTGCAACTGCTTTATGATTTCCGATTAAACTTTCAACTTCCATTGTACCTACTCTTTCACCGCCTGGTTTTAATACATCATCTGCTCTTCCTAAAACAAATAGATACCCATCAGAATCAACAAATCCATAGTCTCCAAAGAACACATATCCTGGGAATCTTGATGTATATACTTTGCTATATCTTTCTAGGTTTGGATCGTTCCACATCTTACCCAAAGCTGGAGAATATGGCTTCAAAACTATGTAGCCTTTTTTGCCTGGAGGTAATGGGTTTCCATCATCATCTACTATAACTACTTTGCTTAATGGAAATTCTATTCCAGTAGAACCTGGTTTATATGGTATTTCTCCTATACCATAAGGGGTAGCTGCTGCTGGTGATAAATGCTCAGTAAACCAATAAGCATCCCCAATATATACATCTGGTAGCTGCTCTCTTAACCAATTGAAAAACCCGACATTTAGTGTTTCACCTGTATTTAATACTATTCTAAGAGATGAAGTATCACCAGACTTTACAGATTCTTCTCCTAAAGACCTTAAAGTGTATAGAGATGTAGTTGATGACCAAATCAATGAAACATTGAATCTTTCTATTATTCTGGACCAAAGGTCAGGCCTCGCCCCTATATAGCCTTCGAAAAGCACAGAAGTTATTCCAGACACAGGAGCTGTATATAGATTAGCCATGGGCCATACAGGCCAACCTAGAGCAGAAACAGTCCACCATACATCATTGGGCCTTAAATCATATAATCCTTTAAAGGTCCAGTTTAAAGATATTGGATAGCCTATTTGGGTATGAGTAATACCTTTAGGTTTACCAGTAGTACCACTTGTATAATAGATCGTTCCAACTTCATTAGCTTCAACAGGTTCAGGTGGAACATAAACCTTACCTTTAGGTGCTATGTCTTCATAGACCATATCTCTACCTTGCTTTAAATCAAAATTAGAACTTCCTCTACTTACTACAAGAACTTTTTCAACTGGTAGGTTAAATTTATTTGCTACATTGTCAAAGTATTTCTTTATGTTTATTTCAGACCCTGCATTGATAGTATTAGCAAACACTATAGCATACTTAGACCCTGTATCGATAAATCTTGTAGCAATAATTTCATCAGTCAAACCTACATAATGAATTACTGCTATGGCTCCTAATCTATGAACCGCTAAACCAAATGCAACAGCTTCTGGAGAACTTGACATAAGCATAGATACAGTATCTCCATGTTTTACACCCATTTCTTTTAAAACATGAGCTGCCCTGTTCATTTCATAGTATAGATCCTGGTAGGTTACCGATTTGGTATTTCCTTTCTCGTCCATCCAATAAAAGATTACCTTATTTGCTTCATTAGGTAAGTGCCTATCAACAGCATTATATGCTAAATTAGATATCCCTCCAACAAACCATTTTTCATAAGGTGGAGTTCCTTCAAGTATTTTTACTGGCTCTTTAAACCATGAAATTAAATTTAATCTATCCCTCCAAAACTTTTCAGGATTTTCTAACCCTTCCTTATTCATCTTCATTATCTTCTTATAAGAAAACAATTCTCCTTCCATACATTTTCACCTGTACACATTATAGTATATAGATAAGCATAAATATTTAAACTTTCCCATATTAAACCTACTAAACAGACTGAGAAAATTATAAAATAGAAAAACCAAATTTATCAAAATGCATATTATTGTATATTTATTCTTTAATCCACCACCAATAAACGCTGTCCATAGCTGCGTTAGCAAGAGGGTTTTCTTCCCATGATATTTGATTATTATAACCATTTATATAGGGCTTAACTATCCACATATTCGTTGGCTGAACAGTATAAACATATAAATATAAATTAATTACCATTTGATCAACTTTTCTATAAAGGATAGAAGCTCCAGTAATATTTCCTGCTACTTCAGCGGCCATAGCCTTCATGGAAATATTATTTAATAGGCTATATTCATAGCTTTCGTTAGCAAACAAATTAGCCAAATATGTATTTTTTGTATCAAAATACTGGCTTAGTAAGCTTAAGTACGTAGCATTAACTCCATCAGGTGCAGCATAGGGTCCCCCTTGCTCTATCATTCCCTGTACAAACTCTAAAGCAGTTGGAGTTCCGGGAGACCAACCCATATAAAATATAGGCATTGGATTTTGACCATATATGGAGTCGTATGCATACATTGTGACGAAAGGCATATATAATGGAACTGCCTGTATATTTGGATCCATTTCATGCAAGTTCTGTGCCCACATTTCTGCTGCTGTGAAATCAACAGTATCTCCGCTTGATACTATTATTGGGAAGTTAACGCTTATATTATAGAAACCTGATTCTTCCATTAATTGTTTAGCATATGTCAAGTTAAATGTTGGGCAACCGTTAAAATAGTTAGGTGGGAAATAATAGTCCAGTCCTTGAATTAATATCCCACAATAGCTGTTTCCAAAGTTTATATGATATTTTTCATTGCCTAAAATATCATTTATGTATTGTGTATAGTTAAAGGCATATGCAAAAGCTTTTCTAACTAATGGATTTGCAAAATAATAGCTTGGTATATTATAACTTGGATTTATATCCTTTAGCATTGTTGTGTTCGTATTTAACGTAAACGCAAAGAAGTTTTCTGTATATGTAGGATATATATAAATAACTGCCTGTCCCTGGGATTCATAGTTTTCTATCTCAGGTATGTATTGTGATGGTATATTAGTTAAGATATCAGCCTGACCGCTTGTAAACATATAATATGCAGTGTTTGGATCCTTTACCCAATAAATAACAATAGTTTCATTTGGTTTTGGTATATCTTGTATGTTAGTAGGCCAATATGGATTTGGAGTTAAAATTATACTTTGCCCAGGAGTATAGCTTTTTATCATATATGGTGCAGTTGACATTGGATCCCATTGCACTTGAGTATTATAGTTACCTCCGTTGCACGTTTGCTCGTATTCAAAGAAACCTTGTGGAGTAAAATTAATTCCATCTCCAATCTCCTCTAGCCATTTGGCGTCTAAAACGGAGCCTTCCGATTCTGTTAAGATACTAAAGAACAATTGTGGATTAGCACTAGTCGTTAAATTAAAAGTAACTGTGTTTGTTAGGTTATTATAATGAACTGAGTTAATTATTTCATTAAATCCTTGAGTGTCATTTGGAGATGAAACTATTGGCATAAATTCACTATAATTGTGTATTAAATATTGAGCCAATGAATAACCTGGCGTTGGTGG
Organism: Caldisphaera sp.; assembly: GCA_049971805.1. Taxonomy (GTDB): domain Archaea; phylum Thermoproteota; class Thermoprotei_A; order Sulfolobales; family Acidilobaceae; genus Caldisphaera. The sequence continues at coordinate 11,584 of JBMFKU010000023.1, read as the reverse complement.
TACTCCACCTGAGCATAACAAAGATCTAATGATAGAATACCATACATCGTATGCTGTGATAGGATCGCCATTAGCAGCTTTTAAATCTGGTCTAATCTTAAATGTATAAACTGTATAGTTTGGTGAAATACCTCCATAAATGTCTCTTTGAGACCAATTACCAACTGTTGGTAAATATTCTGCTGCCATTGGTAAAAATTTGTTCGTGCTAGATCCATTATAGATTACAAGGGTTGAAAATATATTTCTTATAATTTCTTCTCCAACTACCTCTAAATCTATATCTGGATCGAAGCTATATGGTCCACCAGGTACGTTTTCAGCTACTATAATAGTTCCAGGATTTGGTATATTAGATGTAGTTTTAAATAATGAAAATGTTAGATTAATACCAGATATTGCAACAGTTTGATATGTTGTATAGTTATAAGTTTTGCCTGATGATACATTTTTAGTTGTTATTGTTAATGAAACTGCATATAAACCTGGTGAGGTGTAAGTTACACTAACTGGATTTGTTTCAGGTAATAGAGTTGATTGATTTGCCATAACTGTTTGTGTTTTTCCATTACCAAAATTCCATATATACTCATAAATCGTCATGTTTTGACCAGATGGTGGCTGTAGAAAACCAGCCAGCAAATAAACTTCTTCACCTGTTGTGAAAACTGGTGCTGTTGGGTTTTTAGTTATGTTAAATGTGATAACTGGAACAGTTATATATTGTGAAATATTGGCCGGTACATTTGGATAAACTGATATACCAATTAAGTTTTGTGAGGAAGAACCGGTTAAAATTCCATTATTGAAAGTTTCATAATATAATAAATAGCTTCCAGGATATCTGTAAAATATATTCGGATATTGAGAAGTAGTATTGATTATGGAACCATTTCCGTCATAAACTACAGCATAATTTCCTTTTCCCTGAATAAGTCCAGATAAATATACACTAATTGATTGATTGGATTCTATAGTTTTTGTCGAAGGAGAAATTGGACTTAGTATTGAAATCATAGATGTAGATGTTGTTGAAACACTCGAGAAAGTTTTTTTAACTTCATTATATCTTAAATGGCCAAGATATATTCCTAAAAAAGCTATAACAACAACAAAAACTATAAGACCAACTAAAACCCCCTTAGATACAGATTTCGAATTCCCCAATTTACCTACTTCAATAGGCACCGCCTATTATATAAAAAATAAATTAATTTAAAAACTTTTCGGTTTAACATTTATTCGAAATATAATATATCGTTAATATTACCCTTTCTCTCATTCTTTGGTCTAAAAACTGGTTTTACTGTTATACCAATTTTTAGCTTCTCTATTGATATGTTTAAGAAGTGAATGATTCCTCCTTCTCCGTTTTTAGGCTTCACTACACCAATTACTTTGGGTTTATCCAATTTGTTTCCATACATATCGCTATAGATAACGGTGTATGATAATACAATCCAATCGTCGTTTATTTCAATTAGGCTTCCTTCTTCAAAGTCTGGACAAAAGGCTTTTGGTGGAACATATACTTTGTTGTCTTTGCATTTCATTCCCATAATTTTACCTTCAATAAGTCCTTTGGCAAAATCAACTCCTTGAATTCCAGGCGTATATACATATTTCTCAACTTCTTGCTCTCCTGGGAAAATTATTAAATCCTCCAATCTACCCTTTTTATCATAACTCATATTATCACCCCTAATAAGGCTCAAAACATTCTATATCTAACACGCTACCTGTCCTTTGTTCCTTAGGTTTCCATTTGACTTTAACTTTCATTCCAATTGCTTTTCCATTTATTACATCTTCAGGATCAATACATATTTTATGGAATAACCCCGCAAACTCATATTCGTCATCTCTATATCCAGGTACATCGAGCTTTATTGTTCCAACAACAAGAGGCTTTGCTATTTTCTCTCTCTTTGACGAAATGTACGTAATTGTTGCAGTATGTATTTGACCTGTTTGAGGCACCTCAACCCATTCAGATGTAGCCACGTGACACCATTCACAGTATGATCTAGGAGGTACAAATATTCTGCCACATTTTGGACATTTCCTTCCAAGTAACTTTCCTTCTTTTAATCCTATCAGGAACTTAGAAATGGTTGTTCCTGCAGCAAAGTCGTATTTTGCCTGAGGCCTATCTTCTACTAATCCGATCAAAGAATACATTTCATCTTCTTTTAGCTTAATTCCAGGTAATTTATTTATCTTTACACTCATGATTTACACCCCCCTAATTACTTAATACAATAACTGTTGCTGCTTGCATTAAATCACCCCAAGCATTAGCAACAGCTTTATGCACGGGTTTCTTAACCTGTCTTTTACCGGCTTCATATCTTAGTTGCCAGAATAGCTCTGCTACTTTCATAACTCCAGCGGCAGCAATTGGATTACCAACGCCTAATAGACCACCGCTTGGACTAGTTGGCAATTCTCCATCTCTATTAAAGTAACCTTCTTTGGCTAGTTTCCAAGCTTCGCATGGTCTTGCTAGCATTAATCCCTCAATGTGATGCAATTCTTTATAATCGAAAGGATCATAAGGTTCTGCTACATCTATTTCTTTCCAGGGTTCTTCAATTCCAGCCATCTTATAAGCCATTCTTGCTGCATAATTAAGATATCTCGGAAAAGCAAGTTCTCTATTATACCAATGTTGATTCTCTAATGTAAACCCAATTCCATCAACCCACACTGGAGAATCTGTAATACCCCTTGCAACATCTTCAGATGCCATTACTAATGCTGCAGCCCCATCGGTTACAGGCGATATATCTAATAAGTTAACTGGCCATACAAGTACTTCACTTTTAAGAACATCATCGACTGTTATATTTGCAGCAGTTAAAGCTGCTGGATGATCTAATGCATTTTTCTTATTTTTAACACTTACCAAAGCAATGTCTTCTTTCTTGGCTCCACATTTTGCCATATACCTTCTCATTTCCATTGCAAAAATCCAAATTAGGTTAGGATCTAATGGTCTTTCCAGTATCGGATCCCAGATATATTTAAATACATACTGTGGATGGGGATGAGCTGGACTCATTTTTTCTTCAGCTACAACTAAAACTTTTTTACATAGCCCACTTGCTACATGCCAGTAACCTGCTTCAGGAACAAAAACCCCTGTCCCTCCTCCTACATAAACCCTAGTCATTGGCTTATTTATGGCTCCAGAACCATCAGCCAAATATTCTCCTTTGAAGTGCATCCCATCGAATGTATCAGGTGCAGATCCCATTACAACGCAATCTATGTCTTTTAAAGTTAGCCCAGCAGAATCCAAGGCCATTTTTGAAGCTTCCCAAGCCAACTCCCTTGGTGTTTCCTGCGCTCTTCTCATAAACCTAGTCAATCCTGCACTAACAATTGCAACCCTATCTTTTACAAATAAATTAGATCTCATATATCTCACCTCATATAGAAAGAAGCGCGACTGCGCTTGTATAAGTTGGAACACCCCTCCAACTTGCAACTAAAGCCTTAGAAACACCTTTTAATTGGTGTAAACCAGCTTGATTTTTAAGTTGCAAATACGCCTCAAGCAATCTAGCCAATCCAGTTGCCTCAAGCTGTACTCCCATTGATAGGCTACCCCCACTTGGATTAACTGGTTTATAACCGTTGAAGTTAAAATCACCTTTTTCTAACATTTTATGGGCTTCACCTTCCTTTGCAATCATTAATTCTTCCAAAGATAATAGTTCCATAAAGCTAAATCTATCCTCTACCTCGGCAAAATCAAAGTACTTATCAGGGTTACCATCAATTCCAGCCAATTTATATGCCATTAATGCAGAGTTTTTCATGGATTTCATTCGTCCCCATTCATGCCATTCAGTTACCCCAGTACCGGTTTCTGTTGAATAGCCAATACCATTTAACCACACAGGGAAATCCGTATATTTTCTAGCAACTTCTTCGCTTGCTAATACAAAAGTAATTGAAGCATCACTAAATGGAGCAATTTCGTACTCTGACATTGGATATATAGAATAGGGATAAGATAACACATTATCTAAGTCAATCCTTGTTGAAAAGGAAGCCCTTTCATTCCTTAATCCATTTGTTTTATTTTTAACCGCAACCATTGCTAAATGCTCCCTTTTTACGTTATTCCTATTCATATATGCTATTGCATCTAGGCCAGCATAAAACAATGGATTTTTTGTATCTAAAGGCCTAACATATAAAGGATCCAATGCAAATCTATAAATATCTTGTAATGTTTTTATTTCGCTCGGTTTTCCATGAGATTCTACTGCTACTACATTAAAGTGACCTGTTTTTATTAACATAAATGCATGGGCTATACCTTGTAATCCATCACCAGAAACGGTATAAGTAGGTCTTAAAGCACCTCCTATAGGTTCTGGTGCAAATTCATCTGCTATAGCAATTCCTTCCCACATATCTTCTTGGCAATCAACAAATGCGTCAATATCTTTTCTTGGGTCTAAATTCGAATATGCCCTTGATGATGATTCGAACATCATATCTTGGAAGGAAATATCTATTGTTTGGGGTTTAAAACCATACCAACCCGCTCCAACTATAGCTACTCGCGACATTAGCACACCCGTATTTATTTTGTATGATACTTGTATAAATACTCTGGCCATATAAATATACATAATAGTGTACAAAGATAGGTGGAGAAATTGGTGTATGAGTGGTATCCCCCAGAAGAAATTAAAGGAAATGCCAATGTAACCTCTTTTTTGGAAAAATATAATATAAATTCTTACAGTGATTTAGTTAAGAAAAGCCAAGATGATTTAAATTGGTTTTGGGGCAATCTACCAGATTGGTTAGAATTAGACTGGTTCAGAAAGCCAGAAAAAACTTATGACACTAGCCAAGGAATAGAATGGACAAAATGGTATATTAATGGTAAAATTAATGTGGCTTATAATGCGTTAGATAGAATAATAAACAAAGGTTACGGGAATAAAACAGCTATGATTTGGTATGGAGAAGATGGAAAAACTGTAAAACTAACATATTTTGAGATGCTCGATTATGTGAATAAGCTATCTAATTATTTAAGAGAAATAGGTGTAAAGAAAGGTGATGTAGTTTCTATATATGCTCCGTTAATGCCTGAAACAGTAATTGGCATGTATGCGGCTTTCAAAATTGGAGCAATAGCCAATCCTATATTTAGTGGATTTGCTCCAGAAGCTGTAGCAGAAAGAATAAAGTCAGCAAACTCTAAAGTACTAATTACTTCTGACGGATATTATAGAAAAGGAAAAATTATAGAATTGAAGAAAAACGCCGATGAAGCCATTAGTCTTTCGAATGTTAATTTGACTGTATTGGTTGCAAGAAGGTTTGATAAGTTAAATATAGAATGGAACGATAAGAGAGATGTTTGGTTTGATAATGCAATAAAAGGGAAAAGCTCTAAATTTGAAACTGAAGAAACAGATGCTGAAGATCCAGCATTGCTCATGTTTACAAGTGGAACTACAGGAAATCCAAAAGGTGCCGTAATAAGTCATGCAGGAACTATTTTGCAGCCAGCAAAGGAGCATTACTTTAATCTAGACATAAAGCCTGCATGGGAGAAAGGCTATAATGATATTTTATGGTGGATAACAGATATCGGATGGATGATGGGTCCGTGGCAAGTAGTGGGAACACAAATTTTAGGAGCTACTCATTTCTCATTAGAAGGAGCTTTAGATTATCCAAATAAAGATAAAGTATGGGATTTAATAGAGAAGTTCAAGATAACGCATTTGGGTTTTGCTGCAACTGCAGCAAGATTGTTAAAAGCATTAGGTAATGAAAATGTAGAAAGACATGATTTAAACTCTTTAAGAGCATTTGGGAATACAGGCGAACCAATAGATGAAGATACATGGTTTTGGGTAATGAGAGACGTTGGAAAAGAAAAGAGACCATTAATAAACCTAAGCGGAGGAACGGAAATATTAGGTTGCTTTTTATTGCCTAGTCCAGTTGTTAAACTAAGACCATCAACTCTTTGGGGTCCAGGATTGGGTATGAGCGTTGATGTATACGATGATTATGGTAATCCAGTAAAAGGTAAAGCTGGATATCTGGTCGCAACTAAGCCTTCTCCAAGTATGACTAGAGGATTATGGAAGGATCCAAAAAGATATATAGAAACATATTGGAGTACCTTTAAAGGAGTTTGGTTCCACGGAGACTACGCATTAATAGATGAGGAAGGATTGTGGTATATTTTAGGAAGAGCAGATGATGTAATAAAGGTTGCAGGTAAAAGGGTAGGTCCAGCAGAAATAGAAACAATAATAAATTCCCATGATTCCGTTGCCGAAAGTGCTTGTATCGGATATCCAGATTTTATTAAAGGTGAAGTTATAGTTTGCTTTGCAATACCAAAACCAGGTAAAGATATAGGCAACAAGGAAACCACGGAAATGAAAAATATGATCTCATTAAAACTTGGAAAGCCCTTTGAGCCAGAGCAAATAGTAAAGATTAAAGATTTACCTAGAACAAGAAGCGGAAAGATAATGAGAAGAATTATTAGAGACGTTGCTAAAGAAGGTAAAGCAACAATTTCTCCAGTAGTAGAAAATCCAGAATCAGTAGAAGAGGTTAAGAAGGCCATCCAAGAACTTAAATCTTTAATGAAATGATAATTTTCAATAGCAAGCTTAATAATTAAATAATTTAATAACACATTTTTATAGGAGGCTAAAAATGAAAATAGCAGTTATAGGTGGCTGTGGATCTGTTGGATCATTTATATCTTTGTTATTAAGTAATATTGGAATCGATGTTACTGTTGTTGATAAAAGGCAATTGAATTGTGAATTAAAAGAAATAAGTGTAATAAATATCGGTAAAAGTAAATTAGAGGTTTGTGGCTATGATTCATTAAAAAATAATTATTTCGATCAAATAATTTTTGCTACAAAGGCTTATGATGTAAAAAATGCTATAGAGCATTTAAAGGAAAATAATATAGATGCTGAGACAGCTATATCTTTGCAGAATGGATTAGGATCAGCGGAAGAACTAGAAAAAATTTATAAAAATGTTGCAATTTTGATTATTTATTCTGGACTTCAGTATTTAGATAAATGCAAATCTATATTTCATGGAGGTAGATCTATAATTATAGGTTGTAAAAATAATTGCATGGATAAACTAAATTATTGGGAAAGAGTAAACAATAATTTTAAAATAAAAATTGTAGAAAACATAGAGCCTTATAGATGGATGAAACTAGCTATAAATTCAGCTATAAATCCTCTTAGTGTGCTGATATGGAACAGAAATGGGAAGATAATTGATAAGGGAGAAGCATTTGATTTAGCAATTAATATTGTCAAAGAAACATCATATGTTGCGGAAAAACTAAATATATCCTTATTGGAAGATCCTATAAAAATGTTAATCGATACTATTAGAGAAACATATAATAACTGTTCTTCAACACTTCAGGATATTTATTATGGAAGAAAAACTGAATTAGATTACATTAATTTGGCAATATATAACAAAGCAAAAGAGATAGGCTTTGAGGCTAAATATAATTATTTTGCCTATATAGCCGTAAATTTGATATCAGAAAATATAAAAAAATTTGATTATCCGTGTAAAGAGAGTTAAAATATTAAAAGTTAATCTTATTTAAGTAAATATATCTTTATATTGATTTTTTATCGTTTTTTTATCAAACTTACCTGTGCTAGATTTCGGAATCTCATTTACAAAAAATATCTTATCTGGGATTTGCCATTTAGCAAATTTTTTCATTAAATGTTCTTTCATATCTTCTTCGAGCTTATTTCTATCATATTCTTTAAATTCAGGTCTTAAAACAACAAGTGCAATTGGCCTTTCCTCCCATTTGGGATGTGGAACGCCAACTACAGATGCCTCTAAAACAGCTGGATGGGCCATCAGATAATTTTCTAAATCTATGCTCGATATCCATTCACCCCCACTTTTTATTAAGTCCTTTATTCTATCTACAATTTTTATATAGCCATTTTCATCTCCAACAGCCGCATCACCAGATTTCCACCAAAAATCTTCATTAAATTGCTCTTTGCTCCTTTCATCATTATAATATTGCTTTGCAATCCATGGACCTTTTATTAATAATTCACCTATACTTTTTCCATCCCATGGAATTTCATTTCCAGCTGGATCAACAATTTTAACTTCTAAACCAAATACAGGTAAACCCTGCTTACGAGCATTTTCTAATCTAAATTCATCTGGCATTTTTTCAATTTTCTTTTTATTTAAATTAGCTAAAACTAATGGACTGGTTTCTGTTGCACCATAGGCATGTATTATATTGATTCCAAAATCCTTTAATCCCTTTATTAAGGCTATTGGTGGTTCTGTTGCACCAGATACCATTCTTAATTTTTCAAAATATGGCTTTGGATTTGTTTTTTTAAGAACTTCTAATAATGGCATCAATATAGCAGGTGCTGCAGCTCCAACAGTAACTTCTTCGTTAATTAAAATGTTGGCTAGACTTTCGGGAGTATATCTTCCTGGAAAAACTAGTTTAGATCCCATCATTGATGCTGCTATATGAACACCCCATCCATTTGCATGAAATAGAGGAACTATAGCAATAAAAGTATCTGATGGATCCATTTTTAATACCGTATTAATTCCCCATGCGTGTAAAATTAAGCTTCTGTGAGAATAATAGACCCCTTTTGGCTTACCAGTTGTCCCAGATGTGTAGCAAGCAGTTGCTGCTGATTTTTCATCAATTTCTTGGAATTTTCTAACACTTGGATTTTCATTTACAAGATCTTCATAGTGATATAACTTAATTCCTAAATTTAGGTTATTCATTATAGAAGGATCATCACCCATTATAACGGCAAAGTTTAATTTAACGTCTTTAATTATTTGCTGACCTATTTGCAATAAAGAATCATCTACAAACAATGCCTTTGCCTGAGAATGTCCTAATATATATTCTAAGTCTGTATAGTGAAGTCTCTGATTTAATTGCAACATAACAGCTCCAATTCCTGTTATTGAAAAATAAGACTCATAATATCTGTGATCGTTCCAACCTAATACTGCAATTCTATCTCCAGAATTTATGCCCAATTTTTCTAATGCATTTACCATAGATTTTACTCTTTTGGATACCAATTCATAGTTTAATCTATGTACTTTACCTCCTTGCAAATTTCTATAGGAAACAACTTCTGTGTCTGGATGTACCTTACCTATATAATCAACTATTTTCCATAAATTTAACTGATAATCATCATTGACCGTAGATGGAAAACCTTTTACTATCTTCTCCACTTTAAATTCACCCTTTTACATAAATACAAAAAAGTATATAAATATTTATTGTTACTCTCCAATATATCTTGGCTTTCTTTTTTCTATAAAAGCCGACATGCCTTCTGCAAAATCCTTGCTATCAGCAAGTATAACCAATTCATTTAGGCTATTTTTCAATGAGTTTATAAATATGGACTTTGATGAATTAACTGTTTTCTTTACTGCTCTAATTGATAAAGGTGGTATCTTGGCTAGTTTATTTGTCATCTCAAATACGGCAATGTCTAATTGATCCTGAGGAACAATTATATCTACCACTCCTAAAGACCTTGCTTGTTCGGCATTTAGCCAATCTCCGGTTAAAGCATACCTAGCAATTCTTTTGTCAGTCAAATATATTCCCAAAGGTGATGCTATTGGAGGAAATGCCCCTATAATGCTTTCAGGTATTGAAAATATAGCATTATTTGTAGAAATAACTATGTCGCTTAATAGTGTTAGTTCCATTCCCCCTCCAAAGGCATAACCTTTTACAGCAGCAATTATCGGCTTTTCATAGTTAATCATTTTATTAACTAAAGGCCATGCTAATTCCTCAAGCCATTTTTTCGCTATGGCAGAATTTTTCCATGTTTTCATCATTTCTATATCATCGCCTGAACAGAATGATGAACCCTCACCTGTTAAAACTACAGACTTGATATCTTTATCATTCTCAGCTTTTTCCAATAAGATCCTTACATTTCTCCAAACATCTTCATTTAATGCATTTAATTTTTCTGGCCTTCTTATTGTAATTAATGCATAATTTTCAATTTTTTCGTAGGAAACGGGACCCATATTTTCTCTTACATAAGTATATTCAAAAAATCCCTTACCATTCTTTACTCCTAAATTGTTTCCTACTATTTCCTTCATGTGAGGATCTATTTTATAAATATCATATTTTGTAAGATTATATCTCTCATCTAATATCTTTAAAATGTTATCAATTCCATAGTGATCTGCAAAATAAAGGGGACCATAAGACCAATTCATACCTTTAACCATAGCTTTTTCAATATCATCTTTTGTAGATACGTTATTGCCAATTAAATAAGAAGCTTCGTTAACAGCTACAGCTATAATTCTACCTGGATTAACAAAGTACATGCTATCATTAGGAATCAAAAACGGCTTTTTAAATATCTTTCCTGGATGATTATAGAACCCTGAAGAGGTTTTTGCACCTAGCTTTCCCTGCTTTATCATTTCTTCTAATGTCTTGGGAACGAATAATTTTTCACCTCTCTTAATCATTTCATTTAATGCATTATAAACCACATCTATGCCGACATAGTCCATCAATTCTATAAATCCCATAGGAAATCCTAATCTAAATCTGGTCATTAAATCTAAATCTTCTTTTTTATAGCCTTCTTCTAGCATTATCATTGCTTCTAAAAATGTTTTTGTATTAATTCTATTGACTAAAAATCCCGGAACATCTTTTTTTACCAGAACAAAGTCTTTATTTATGCTTCTAACATAATCTAGTGCAGAATCTAACGTTTTTTGAGATGTTTCGTTTCCCAATATTATCTCAACCAAGGGCATCAATACTGGTGGATTCATAAAGTGAATACCAATAAAATTTGATTTTCTATGAGTTATGCCTGCAAGATCATTAATAGGAATTGTGGATGTATTTGTAGCTATAATGGCATTTTCTTTTGCAATTTTATCTATTTCTTCAAAAACTTTTTGTTTAACTTCAAATTTTTCTGGAACTGCTTCGATTATTAGATCGGCATCTGCTAAATCTTTATAGTCAATCGAAGTATGAATCCTTTTCATTATTTTTTCAACATTTTCTTTAGAGGTAATCTTTTTTAAACTGTTATTTATCTTTTGTAGTGCTTCATCTAATAAATCTTGAGAAATATCTATCATTACTACATTATATCCAAAAAAAGCAGAAACTTCAGCAATTCCATGACCCATAGTGCCTGTACCAACGACTCCAATTTTCTCTATTTTGCCCATAATTATCTCACCATAATAGATCAACTTTAAAAGGTTAATAAAAATTGTTTATAATTGTATATTGGTATAAATAAATAAATACTATATATAGTAGATTATTTAGGAGCTCTTATTTTACCTAATAATGATCTTACAATAACCAGTTTCTGTACTTCGTTTGTTCCATCACCAATCTCTATCATTTTTATGTCTCTATAATACCTCTCTACATTGCTTTCTTTGCTATATCCAAACCCACCCTCTATTTGCATAGCCAATC
>JBMFKU010000022.1:18428-20607 GCA_049971805.1 Caldisphaera sp. | reverse complement strand
CAAAGAAAAGGGGAATCCATTTTATAGGTATGCCATATTTTATACATATAGCGAAATATTAGGCATGCTAGAGGAATCAGGTTTCCATGCCGTTGAAGTCATTTCTACGTTATTTCAAAATCCAAATAAAGAAGAGAAGATTGATGTCGTAGTAAAGGCTTATCACAAGGATGCAGGTTTCGTTATAATAAAGGCTAACAAATTGTAAAAGAATTCATTTTATGATTGCAGTTTAATTAAGTGAATTTAATAGTACATAAGGTTTTAACAGAAAAAGACAAATTGGTTATTGAAATTACAGTTCTTGAGATCTTAAAAGCCTTAGCTACAGAATTGAAATACCTTTCTTACAATGGTAATTAACTTTAAATAAATGATGTCATAATATTATTAATAAAGCCTAAATTATACATTTGGATTCATCACAGTAGAAAACAGCTTCTTCTGGCTCTAGCTCCTTTCCAGTTATTGGATCATGGTTTTCTTCCCATTTTACTTCCTCAGCTTTTACATAATTGATTTTAATTGATTCTTCCTTTTTCAGAATAAATGCCCTTATTTCTTTAATAGGTAGTTTTGTTTTCTTATCATATCTATTAAGGAAGGATCTTAACATTATTACGGCATTTCCATTCATTATTAAGGCTGAACCAACTAATGATAAAAGCCATATATAATGGTTTTTATCATAACCATAATATAGCCTGCCATTCTTAAGATTTACGTCCCATTTGTGAAAAATTAAATTTTCACGATAATAATCAGTAAAACTCAATATAGCTTTTTTTATAAACGAACCTCTTAATTTTTTCCTGAAATATGTATTCAAGAGATCCAATGGTTCCAAGGTCTATATCAAACTCGTCTTCATTATTTGACAAATCATAAAAATTATATGATATCCATTTTTTGTTGCAATTACAACATTCAATACTTCATCCAATTCAACTGTAAAGATATATATTATATTATCTTTGTTTTTCTTCAGATACTCATCAAAATTATTTGAAAAATTTTTGAAATGTTTCTTTGCCAATTTAATTACCAAAACTTAAAGATAAAATAAAACTTATATTTATTTCTTTTATTGGATAAGCATAACCATAGAAAATTCATTGAAGCCCAAACACCTTTCCAAGTTATCCTCTTCGTTTTACCTTTTAGTAGGTAATGGATAAAAAGATGGCTAAATAAATTGCTACAAAGAAAATTTACTTGAAAAAAATTATTAACAAAAACTTATATTCTCCTTTCAAAACTTAGTATATAGGTGATATGGAATGAAGTTCGGAGATTTGATATATACTAAAGAAGCAGCTCAAGGAGAGGCAAAGTCTAAAGGGGAAACGCATGCTCCAAAAATTGAGGCACCTGAAAAGGTGAAAGCTGGAGAAAAGTTTGAGGTAAAAGTCAGCGTAGGCCCACATCCAAATACTGTTGAGCATTCAATAAGGCAGCTCGATCTGTATTTAAATGAAGACGGTAGAGCCTTTAATCCAATACATTTGGCAAAGGTTTTCTTAGAGCCAGTATACAGCGAACCTATATTAACGGTCACCTTAGCTCTAAAAAAGAGTGGAACACTATATGCATTAGCATATTGCAACCTTCATGGAGTTTGGGAAAGTAGCAAGAGAATAGAAGTCGAATGATCAAAAAGATTTTTATAAGTTGTGCATAATATATGTTTAGAGGGAAGCTACCCTAGGCTTCCTATTTTTTCATTCATTATTTTTCAATATTTAAAAGCTAATTAATACAGCCTTTTATTTAATATTATCTAAGGAAGTAATTATCTTAATTCCCATGTCTTTAGCCATGGCTATTACTTTATCCTGATACTTATCATGTATAAAGGGAGTGATAGCAATTACTTGATTGACCTTAACACCAGTTTTCTTTTCATAAAGTTCCTTCTTCTTTTTTATTATAGGCAGATCACCCCTCTTTAACGATGACATTATTTCTATTATCATAATATTTCCATCCTTAATTACAATGTCTATCTCAACTTCAGACGGTTCATTATATACAAAGCCTTCTTTGTCATAGATTAATTCATTCTTGATTTCCCAGCCCATGTCTTTTAAGATTTCATATATACCGTTTCTAAAAGAACTTTCTGACATAATTCCCCACCTAGCACCTATAGCGTTTATAGTATTTTCCAGTTTTTTGA
>JBMFKU010000022.1:0-18328 GCA_049971805.1 Caldisphaera sp. | reverse complement strand
TGTCTTCCTTAGTAGCAAACTGTTTAGCCTCTTCCTTTGTAACTAACTTAGAAATGTCTTCCTTAGTAGCAAACTGTTTAGCCTCTTCCTTTGTAACTAACTTAGAAATGTCTTCCTTAGTAGCAAACTGTCTATCTAAATTTCCTACCTTTTCCTCTAGGCTGGTAACCTTTATCTCTAATTTTGATAGCGAATTTTTTACTTCCCTGATGTCATCTTTTGTTGCAAGATTTTGCCATGGAGTAAGCTTTGCCAATGCTTGATAAATTATTTCAGGTTTAGAGACTATGGCTTCAGCTATTATTGAAGGATTATCAACTAATACTCTTTTTATCTCTTCTCTTATTTCTTCAGATTTCATTTTTATTTACCATTTTCCATATATTATACGAACTTTAAGCCTTATATTTTTCTTTTTGCACAACTATATTATATGCATTAAATTGTTAAACTAATTCTTATAGTTTTTAACAATATATTGAGATGCTATAGGATTTGCTTAAAGGTTTTCTCTCTTCAATTTTTCTTCAAATTCTCTATATGCCTTTGCTATATCATCTAGCAATAATATACCCAAAAACTTTCTATTTTCCATAACTATGACATATCTGGATTTTGCCATGACTTCCAGGGCATCATAAAGAGAAGAGCTTAGCCTAACATAATTAGGTGGTGGTGACGCATATTTTATAATCCAATCATTTTCATTGGCCTTTATTATGCTGTTAAGCTTCACAACACCGATTAAATTGTTCAAGTCATCAACAACTGGTAAAGAAAATAGGTTAAGAGAGTACATTAAATCCATAGCCTTTTTGACGCTATCTGTTGGCTTTATATAAATCTTTGCTATCTTTACATCTGATACCTTCATTTTAGCTAATAATGGTGTCGAGAACTCTGATGCATGGGCTGGAGATTCCATTCTATTAAGTGGTTGCTCTAAGAATATCCCCTTTGTATTTCTTGCGACCAGGTATGCAGATGCTAATGCAATCATTTCTGCAGGTAATAATTGAAGGCCTCCTGTCATTTCAACAACCATCATTGTAACGCTTATTGGTACCGCACCCACAATTCCAAAGGTAGAAAGCATTCCCACTATCATAAATGGTAATGGTGTTGGTACTAATGCTGGAAATAAATAATGAAATATATATCCAACAGCAAGACCAGTAAATCCACCTATTACAATGCCTGGAGCAAACACGCCTCCTTTAGCTCCTGAGCCTAATGTAAATGATGTTGCTAGAATTTTTGCTATTGGTAATAGACAAAGCGTTATTATTAAAGGTAACATTGATGGAGCAATATTGTAGTTTGATACCATCCATACCCATCCATACCCTTCTCCCATAACTTCAGGAAATAATAAGGCTATTGATCCAGCTATCATTCCTCCAATTAATGCTTTTTTAAACTGATTTTTGAACCTTGAGTCAAAAGCCTTTTTCACACCTATCATAAAATAGGGATATATTATGGCAATTCCTCCAGAAATTAGACCAAGAACTACATAAAGTGGTAGTCTTTCAGGTGAAAAGGGTAATGTATATGTACCAAATATTGGTGAAAAGCCTGTTACTGAAGAGAAGATAACGTATCCTAGGCTTGACGCAATAAGTGATGGAAATATAACATTTGGTTCCAGATCTCTCTTATAGAGAATCTCAGCGGCTAAAAGGGATCCTGCAAATGGGGTTTTGAATATAACACCAATTGCAGATCCCATACCCACTGCTGTTGCAATCCTTCTATCCTCTGAACTACCCTTAAAAAGATTAATAACAAACTGGCCAATTCCTGCACCTGCATGGGATGAAGGACCTTCCCTGCCTGCACTACCCCCAAAACCAATAGTAATAGATGATGATATTATTGATGCTGGTATTTCTATAGGTTTAATTCTATTCCCTCTATGGAATGCCCTAATAGCTACATCGCTTCCAATTTCAGGGGTTCTCATTAATAATGCAATTACAACTGATAAAAGAGAGGCTATTGCAATTATAACAGGCAAGAAAATTAATCTCTTTATTGATTTCCAATAATCTATATAGACTGCAATTCCAGGATGAGGTAATGAAATACCAATAATTTTTCCCAATACAAGGTCTTCTATAACAAAAACATTTAAGTAATATAATGAGAGATCCATAAAGCCCACTAATATTCCTATTATTATTCCATAGATAAACCATCTTTCGAAATATGGTAAACTTGATATTTTTCTTTGCATTTTTTATCAAAAAATTTAGTAAACGTTGTTATATTTAAGTTTGTTAAATTATCTTTTTTAAAGTTGCTTATATAAAATTTTTAATAAGTTTTCATAATGGGACATGAGAATATGCTTTTTTAATTTCTTAAACAAAAATGATGACTTTTCTTTTATTTCCAGGGTTGTCAGTGCTTATAGCCTATACTCTCTTATTTATACAGGGGGGAGAATTGAGTAATATAAAAGAAAATGATATGCCCTTTAAAATAGTTGCAGAAACTTTCGATAATATGGAAAAAATTACTTCTAGGATTGCATTGACTCAGCTATTAGTTAACTTAATTAAGGCATCCCCATCTAGTGTTATAGGAAAAGTAGTTTACTTGATTCAAGGTAGGCTCGGTCCAGATTGGAAGGATATACCCGAGTTAGGTATTGGAGAAAAACTGATAATACAGGCAATGGCTTTAGCATATAACAAGAGCGAGCAAGAGATTAACAAGGCATACAATTCGATAGGAGATTTGGGAAAGCTTTCCGAGACATACTCTTCAAATAAATCAAAAAAGGGTGGGTTAATGGCTTTTTTGGGGGAAGAATCAAAGCCATTAACAGTTACAAGGGTTTTTGATACATTTTTAAGGATAGCGTATGCCCAAGGAGAAGGTAGTAGGGATTTAAAACTAAAGCTTATCTCAGGTCTGCTAAGAGATGCCCAGCCATTGGAAGCAAGATATATCGTTAGGTTTTTGGAAGGAAGGTTAAGGCTAGGTGTTGGAGATGCAACAATATTAGATGCATTGTCAATAAACTTTGGAGGTTCAACATCTTATAGAGAAGATGTGGAGAGGGCATACAATCTAAGAGCGGATCTCGGAGAAATAGCTACCATAATAGCAACACAGGGCATAGAAAAAATTAAAGAGTTGAAACCAGAGATTGGGGTACCGATTAGGCCTATGCTTGCTGAAAGGCTTAGTGATCCTGCGGAAATATTGAGTAAAGTTGGTGGAAAGGGATTTGTTGAATATAAATATGATGGGGAAAGGGGTCAATTCCATAAAGATGGAGATAAGGTAAAGATTTTTTCAAGAAGGCTTGAAGATATAACTGATATGTATCCAGATGTTGTTGATGCAATAAAAAACAGCGTAAGGGCTGAAAAGGCCATATTTGAAGGAGAAATAGTTGCATACGATCTAGATACGGGTGAATTAAGGGCATTTCAGGAATTGATGCACAGAAGGAGAAAGTATGATATACAAAAAATGGTTAAAGAAATCCCAGTTAAGGCATTCCTTTTTGATGCATTGCTTAATGGAGATGAAGATCTAACAAACAAGGTTTTACCATACAGAAGAAAAGTCTTGGAAGAAATAGTTGAAGAAAGTGAAAAAATTAACATAGCCAAATACATTGAAACAGATAATTCAAATACTTTATGGAATTTCTTTTTAACTGCAATATCAGAAGGTGCTGAAGGAGTTATGGTTAAGGCAATTCATGATGAGAGTATATATAGAGCAGGAGTTAGAGGTTGGCTGTGGATCAAATTGAAGAGAGATTATAAGAGCGAGATGACGGACACTGTTGATTTAGTAGCCGTTGGAGGATTTTACGGTAGAGGGAGAAGAGGGGGAAAGATAGGTACATTGTTATTTGCTGCTTATGATCCAGATAAAGATGTATTTAGAACAGTTTGCAAGGTTGGTAGCGGATATACTGATGATGATTTAAATAAGATGTACGATTTATTTAAGCCTTATATTATAGAACACAGGCATCCAAGGGTTGAATCAAGCATAGAGCCAGATATATGGTTTGAGCCTGTAAAGGTTGCAGAAATAATTGGAGCAGAATTAACTCTATCCCCATTACATACATGTTGCTACAACAAAATAAAAGAAAATGCAGGTTTATCAATTAGATTCCCAAGATTTATAAGGTGGAGAGACGATAAAGGACCTGAAGATGCCACGACAGAGCAAGAATTGATAGAGATGTATAATGGGCAGTTGAAGAAAATTGAAGAGAAGCAAATTAAGGAGGGAGCGGAAGAGAAGTAAAATTGAAGATTTGGTGAACGAGAGAATAGAAATACTTTTTAACATATCTAGAGAAGAAACCATTAAAGGAAATTATGAATATGCTAGGAAATTGAATGATCTTATAATTAGGTTATCACTAAAAAACAAGGTTAAGATACCAGTAAATATCAAGAGAAGCATTTGCGAAAACTGCCACATAACTTTAATTCCAGGTGTAACGTCTAGCTTAAGAATTAGGTCTCAAGGTAAGATGCATTATATATTGATTAGATGCAATCAATGTGGATACATAAAGAGAATACCCTTTGATAAACCTTAATAAATAATTTTTAAAATATTTAAGTATTTAGAAAAATTTATAAAATTAAATGCAAAAGATGTTAGATCTATAAAGGTAATAGAAAATATTAAGATTCTATAAGAGGTCTTATTTTTAAAATTGATGATTTGATTATTTATTTTATGAAGACAAACTTCTTCATTTGTGGAGAGCAAGGTTTTGAGAATTATTTAGAGAGAAACTGTGTCAAAAAAAGTTAACCCCTAAATATCATGCTCTTTTTAAAACCTTATTTGCTTCTTCTTTTCCTACAACCTGCCCTATACTATGAGCTTGTAATTTAGGATCCCCAAAGGACATAATATCGAGACTAATTCTGGAAACCTTAAGCTCTGAAAAACCCAATCTAACATATTGCATAAAATCACCCCGATGCATTATTTTAAATAATATCTGAGTTATCTTAATATAATTTAAGTTTATGTTATGCTTATTTTATAAATTAATAAATTAATATTTTTAAATTAATATTGAAAAATCTATTTAATTATTAACTCCCCAGTTAACAATGTTTAAGGGAACAAGTAGTTAAACAATGAAAGTGTAGCAGCTAATGCTTCCTCACTTCTGACTGTTAAAGTCCCTTGATTTACTACTGTATTTATTATAAAATCGAATTCATCTTTTTCATCATAGAGCTCGGCGTGCGGACCTCCAAAAATTATGCCAATACCTTTGCTTTCTGTTATCCTCTTTTTCAATTTTTCCTGAATTTCTTTGTTATTGATACAATACCCCATTTTGCTTGTTCCTATAATTAAATAACTTTCATTTTCTAGCCTTTTTATTTCCTCTTTAAAATCTTTTATTTTTAGAATCCTATATCCAGTATAGAAATTATCCCAAGAAGAATTTTCCAATAAAATTTTATCATTATTAAAGGATTTTATTTTTACTGTAATAATCTTATTATTAGATAAATTCTTTTTATCCAAAATGCCTCTGCCAATCTTTCCCAAGTAAACTATGCATTTCTTTTCATCGCATTTTTCAACATAACCGTCTAATATTTCTCCCTCTTTACACTCTTTGGGAGGGTCATGGTTAACAAGCCTTAAGGGGGGCAAAATACCTGTATATTTTAATATCTTAGATTTCTTAAACACCTTCTTTTTTAAGTGCGGGGGGATAACTTGATAATATAATAATAAATGAAGGAACTTTTCATCAAATCTTCTTGTTTCTCTGTCATTATATAAAACTACATCATCTACCCTAAATATAGATAAAATCCTAGAAATAAGCCCTACCTTATTTGTTTTATCAATTAGGCTGTCTTCTACAGATAAAATGCTTGGCGGTAATAAAACAATTAATTTCTTTTCCCTCCTTAATGGAGGGAATTGATTGCAATTCACTTCTTTTTACCTTTATTTTCCTCTTCCTTCTTACCTGTTGAAAATAGAGTTGTTTTTTGTCTACCTCCCATTTATATCACCATATAATAAGAGGAAATTAATGAATATAAGCTTTATTTTTTATATTTCAAAATTAATGCTTATTAATTTTAATTTAATTTAATACTCGGTGAGTTAATGTGGCATTTTTATTTAAAAAAAGGATTGAAAATCCTGGTGAAAAATTAAGGGAATTGCTGAAAAAGGAAGATATTTTGGTAACACCCGGAGTGTTTGATCCAGCATCTGCTTTATTGGTTGAAAGCCTTGGATTTAAATCCGCCTATTTATCAGGAGCAGCATTAACAGGAAGCTTGGCCATGCCCGATTTAGGTTTAATAACGTTTACTGAATTACAGGATGCAACAAGAAAAATAACAAGTGTCATAAATATACCTCTAATTGTGGATTCTGATACTGGTTTTGGAGAATCATTAAATGTATATAGAACAGTAAAGGAGCTTGAGGAAGCAGGGGCAGCTGCTATTCAAATAGAAGACCAAGACATGCCTAAGAAATGCGGTCACCTATCAGGTAAAAAGACGATTTCATCAGAAGATATGGTAAAGAAGATTGTTGCAGCAAATGAAGCTAGAAAAGACATGCTAATAGTTGCCAGAACGGATTCAAGGGCGACTGAAGGTTTGGAATCAGCTATAGAAAGGGCAAATTTATATCTAGAGGCTGGGGCAGATATAATATTCCCAGAGGCATTAACAAGCCTAGATGAGTTTAAATTGGTTGCAAAAAATGTTAAAGGTCCATTGCTAGCCAACATGACAGAGTTTGGAAAAACTCCCTATATAAGTGTAGAAGAATTTAAAGAGGCAGGATTTAAAATTGTAATATTTCCTGTTACAACATTTAGATCGGCTATGAAGTCTATAAAAGATACATTATTGGAAATTAAAAATAAGGGAACGCAAAAGTTTATTTTAGATAAAATAATGAGCAGGGAGGAGTTTTATAATTTAATAGGATATTATGAATACGAAAAGAGGGATAATGAATTTGCTAAGAAAGGGGATGAAATAATTAAAGGAAAAAAATAATAATATAATTGAAATATTTTTTGGAAAATATGAAGACTTTTTTTTAAAATAATAATAAGTTGTTTTTAAAGTATTTAAATCTCGAAATTTAATTAATTAAGAGGTGATTTAAATGAAGTTAACTATTTTAGTTGATAATTATGTAACATCTTTAACTTCCTTAAGGGATAAGCTATTGGGTGAATGGGGATTTGCAGCATATTTGCATGACTATAAAATACTTTATGATACAGGTTTAAGCGGGGATGCTTTATTAAACAATATGAAAGCTCTTAAAATTGATGTAAAAGAGCCAGAATATGTTATTTTAAGTCATAGGCATCTTGACCACACGGGTGGATTAATAAAGTTCTTGGATGAAAGAAATAAACCGATTAAGATAATCGCTCATAAAAACCTCTTCACTCCAGCTAAGGCAAAAGATGAGAAGGGGGAAGTTAGCGCTGGAGTTAACTTTACTAAAGAGGATTTAGAAAAAAGGAAAGCAGAGTTAATATTAATAGATTCTCCATATAAGTTAAGGGAAAATTTGATTATTTCAGGCTATATACCTAGGAACTGGGGACCTAGTCATGCAGGAGGGGTTCTTGATGAGATTCCTGATGATATGGCCTTATATATAATTGATAATGATGGCCTTATAATTTTAACAGGTTGTGGTCATGCTGGAGTTGAAAATATAGTTGAGTATGGCCTAAAGGTTACAAATACAAATAAATTGAAAGGGATAATAGGTGGTCTTCATTTTATGGGGTTTGATGATAAGAGGGTAAATGATATAGTTTCATATTTAAATTCCAAATCCCCAAAGATTGTTGCAGGAACTCACTGCACAGGTATTGATGGCATATCAATGTTAAGGAAAGGTTTGCCTTATGCATTTAAAGAAGCTGGAGTAGGAAAAGAAATAATAATTTAAAATAAAAATAAATTAGAAATTATTTTCCTTTTCTTTTCAATAGCATAACTGTTGCTCCAGCTATAACAACAACTGCTATAACTACACCTATGGTTAATGAACTGCTAACAGATGGTGCCTTACTACTAGTTATGCTTTTGCTGCTTGTAGTGCTAGTAGTTGTTTGTGTGCTTGTAGAACTCGTTGAAACAGATGTTGTTGAAACAACTTGGGTTGAACTTGTTGTTGAAGTGCTAGTAATTGAAGTTGTCGTAACAGGAGTAATGCTAGTAGTTGTAGTACTGATAACACTAGTTGTTACCGTAACTGTTGGAGGGGAAACTTGAGTTGTTGCAATACCTGTTACTTGATAGTTTGATGGAATAGATGTTAAAGGATAACTATCTAATCCATAAGTAGTATTATAAGGCTTTGATCCTATTCCAGTGCTATCAATTTCACTGCCTTTATAGCCATACCAATAATTTCCCAAATAGTTTGTAAAGCTGTTTCCATTAAAAGTATATTTAACCTTGCTCTTTGTGTTATATGTAACGTTTGAATCACTCACATAAACATTTTTGCTATTATTAAAGTAATTAAGGTAAACATAGGCATGATTAACTCCAATCAATCCTATACCATATTTGTTTCCTATGATTTCATTTGAGAATATGCTGACGTTTGTTGAATATACAGAATTTATTCCGCTTGTAGTGTTTTTTACGTAATTCTCAAATATAGTTGCATTTTTACTGTATTCTGCCATTATACCTTCAGCTGAATTTTCAATAGTATTATTATAGATTAAGGGATTATCGTTAACTGTTACTATTCCATATAACCCTCCAATCGATAAGGTTTCATAGATTTTAAGTGAAGAGATGTTGTTTGCAAATATGCTTCCTTCTGAAGTGTTTCCATTAGCAACTAACTTTATTAAATAAACGTTTGCAGATAAGCTATTTTCTAAATTGATTCCAGAATATGAATATGTTAGGCTTACCTCATTTATTGTTGTGTTGCTGTTGTGTATTGATATCGCATTTGCACCATTTAAAGCTAAATTGCTTAATAAACTGCTTTTAGATGAAACAATGTAAATACCATAACCTGATGAGCTTGCATTTTCTAAAGGCAAGTTAATGTATGAATTTTCTATAATGACAGAATTTCCATTAGATATGCTTATTCCATTAGGAGATACATTAGGATTACTTGAATATGCATTTATTTTTATATCTTGCAAGTTCTCATTTCCTTGGTTTAGATTATTTATGTTGATACCTGTTGTGCTCATGCCTTGGAATGTGCCATTGTAAATGCTTTCAGTTAAATTGTATATATTTAAATTATTGTTATTGTTTATATAAATATCTGCTTGGTTTCCATTGTTTACATTTGATATAACGTTTTCAATTTTGATATTGTTTATTGAGCTTAATGAAATTCCTTCAGATGAGTAAAAATTATTAATTGATAAGTTTTTCCCATTATTTACAGAAAGTCCGTAGGTATTGTAAGGCATGTTCCCTTTTGATATAACATCATTTATTGATATTATAGATCCTTTATTTCCACTTATGGAAATACCTCCTTGACTTAATGAAGTTATATTAAATAGTTTTGAATTATTTGAGTTGCTTATGGAAATACCTAAGCCTTTTGAAACTATGTTAATGGATGACATAGTTAAATATATTGTGTTGTCTGCCTCTATTTTACCTATATCGTTTATATTCGTTAATGTTGATGTGTATGAGTTAAATATTCTTATTCCTCCATTTGTGTAGATGCTTTCAATTGTTACTGTAGATGATGGATATCCTAGTATATCAATTCCTCCGTATTTTACATTATCATTTTTAATGTTAATGATATTTGTATAGCTTACATCAATACCAGTTCCTCCACTTGATACAACGTTGTTCAAATTCAAGAAGGCAACGTATGATGCATAAACACCTGATGATTCATTCCATCCCAACGAATTAGCATTGTTTAAGTTAGCATATGTAATGTTATAAAATGAAATACCGTTGGAATTATCATTTTGATTTGTTGCAATAGAATTTAAATTATTTAGAGAAGCGTTTTTGGCATATGATACAGAAATACCATCAGAAGATGATTGTGTTAAGTATACCAGATTAACGGCATTAAAAGATATACCTCCACTTGAGTCAGCCAAATAAACATTTGAAACAAATGAATTAGAAATGAAAAGTCCATCAGTTTTTGTGTTAACTACAGAAACATTGTATGATTTATCAATAGATATGTCACTTTGTGAGTTTATCTGATTTAATGAAAAAACAGACTTACCATTTATACCAGTTAATTCCATTCCAGTGCTAGATATCATAGCATTTCTCAAAACATTTACATAATTAAATTTACCATTTAATACTGAAAGTGCATATATTGCTATTCCATAATAAGTTGAGAGACCAGCACTTATGTTATTCATTGTTATATATGGCACATCTGTTAAATATATGCCGTCGTAAACGTTTGAATTTGATAAAGCCAGAGTAGAATAATTGAAAACATTTAAACCGATATAAGGACCTGTGCCTGATGTATTGCTGTTTAAATAGCTTATCGTTAAGCTTTTTCCATTATTTATTTCAAAATTCGTGTATTCTATTTGATTTGACTTTCCGATTAAATTAACTTGGCTTACGTTTACTTGATTAATGTTATTTAAATAGATTCCATAAGATGGCGATTCTGATGAAACATAAACGTTTATATTATTAAGGGACAAAGTATTTGCATTACCAACAAATATACCTACGTTAAATGATTTTGTCGATACCTTAGATAAAGTAACTCCATTTGAATTCCCAGTTATATTAACTGCATCATTAAAAGAGCTAACAATTAAATTGGTTAAAATTAACTTAGAAGAACCTGTAATCATTATACCAGTTTGTCCTAACATTGCATAGCTAAATGATGTCTGAGTATCTATACCTGTAACATTAGTGTTTTCAATTATGGCATCTATTGGATTTACCAACCAAATTCCTATTCCACCATAATGGCCAAACCAGCCAACAGATTTAACATTATTTAAGTATATGTAAGGTATTCCATCGGTATAGATTCCTACTCCGCCCATTCCATCGTGAGATGAGAATACAGAGTTTACTGCTGTAAAGTTATAAACGTTATATATGGTAATTCCGTCAGTGTATGGTAGTGCATAATCTGCTTCTAAATTAAAGTTCTTTAATAATATTGACGAACCTGTTTTTCCAGTTATATTCATTCCATGCTCGCTATTTAAATACGAATTAATTGCATAAAAACTTGTAAAGTTGCTTATTGAAAATGAAGATGTGGAAACATTTGCTATATTAAATTTAACAGAATTATAATTATTTATCGAAAAACCATTCAAATAAAATCCTTTTAAATTATTTAAGCTTAAAGAATTTCCATTTGAGACTAAAACGCCATCGCCTCCTAGGCTAGCATTGCTTAATGCTATAGTATTGATATTATTAAATAAAACATAATCACTATAATATTCGTAAGTGTTATTGGAAGGTATTAGTGAGCCTGTTATGTTTAAATAATTTCCATTTGTTATATTCATTCCTCCCCATATGTTTGAATCAGTTATTTGCGAATTTTGGAAGTTCGTCAAATATAAACCGTATGTAGTACTTGTTTGGAAATTAGTATTATATACTTTTATGTTATTTAAAGAAACGCTTGATAAATTGCTAATATCTACGTATTGGTATACTGAAATATTATTAAGAGTAGCAGATGTAAGGCTTCCCACTCCATTAATGCTAAGGCTTCCCAAATCTAATACATTGTTAAGAGTTGTTTTGAAAAATTGTGAAATGCTTAATCCATTAAAATTGGCATTGTTAATAGCTAATTGATTTACATTTGTGATGTTTGCATAACCAGTTTGATAATTTGAAGAGTAATCCATTTTGTTAATGGTAAGAGAACTAACGTTTAAAGCATATAATTCTTCGCTTGAGTTTGAGTTTACATTATTTAAAATTGCATTTGTAGAATTTATAATTCCTATACCTATTCCTCCATTTTGTGTAGAAATGAAATAATCGTTTTTCATAGATAAACCATTGTTGTTTTGTATATAAACTCCATAACCGCTTAAAGCATAACCCATAACATTATTTAAAGTTAAATTTGAAGAATCTGTTACATTTATACCTTGATAGGTTTGATATGTCATACCAGGCATAAACCAATACGTGATAACATTTTGCATATATAAAGAATTAACGTTATATGCTAACAAATCATCACCTAAAGTTTGACCTGGAGATGAGATTACACCTGATACATTAACATTTTTTAAATTTACTTGATTAGAGCTGTTTATATTTAAGCCTGCGCTTATATTTATATTTTCAATTGTAATGTAAGAAGAATCTATTATTGTTGTATTTCCATATCCACCATAGTTTAAAACAACGTTTCCTTGCCCAATAATTGTTAAATCCTGCTTATTTTGAATCAATATAGATCCATTATAAAGGTATCCTTGAGACACATAAATTGTTGTTCCCGGTGTAGCAACATTTATGGCATCCTGAAGGCTTGAATATTGTTGAGGTACATATATTGTTTGAGAAGCTTGAGATTTAACTATTTGTGGAGACGATGTTAGAATAAAAATAAAAAATAATGAAAATAGCGAGGCAATAATTACAAATTGCTTATACGATCCATTAATTTTTCTTCGCATTTTAATTCAACTCTTATGTTTTGGTAAATACGTAACTTAATACAAGTTTGGTTATTTTATATATGCATATATTTTGTATATTTACTTAATAAACATATGTTATTAAATAAAAATTTTAAAAATTTGATTTAGTCATAAATATAGTAAACTGATAATATAAAATAAAAAGCAGAACTTACTTCCTAAATTTAACAGACCTTAATTAGAATAATTATAAAAAATGTTTACCCATAGCGTAACTTTTCCTTACTTTTAACCACTTCTAATTCAGCCCTTGTCTTAAGGGATCATAAAGGCTCATACTAAAATCATTGGGGCTAGTCGAGGGAAATACCACTACCCTCATATCTACCCTTTTTACAAGGTTAAGAGGAGATATTGAATCCCTCTCCAACGTAATATGTTCACTTTCCAAATATCTATTAGTTACTTTTACAACCTTAATACCCCACCCTTGTGAGCAGAGCCCGTCATCAGGTAGGGGTTAAAAGCCTTGACGATCCTTTCAATAACCTGCTTACCCTTATTCAGTCTCTCGCTATTGAATTGATTAATTGACGAGGTATAGGTTTCTGAGACCTCAACAAGAATGGCAAATATTTTATTGTTCAATGTTTAAATTAAAATTATTTTTAGTCAAGCCATAGAAATTTTAATTTTTTTGTTATAAATTATGGGATAATCTATGTTCACTTAGATTGCGGTTGATTTTAAACTAATTATCAAAACATAAATAATTGCATATAGTTAACATAAAATAGTGAAGAATACCCTTGATGACTATTGCTTATCTAATTATTTTTAGAACAAACCTTAAAAGCATTACCCGACCCTAGAAGGGTTGAGGCTTGTCATTTGTTTTGTCAGGATAAGGCCATATAAAGATAATGATATGAAATCTATATTAAAGATAGAAGAAGAAAGCTTTCCAGAAGGGAAAAGATACAGCGAATTAATAATTGGATATTTATTATCAATGAAAGGAAGCAAATTATTTGTTGCAGAAATTAATAACTGTTTGATTGGATATTCTTTAGGCTATATGGAATCTCCAACAATTGGTCACGTAGCATCGATAGCTGTAAAGCAAGATTTTAGAAATAAAGGAATTGGAACAATGCTTATAATATACCTTGAAAAAGAGTTGGAAAAAGAAGGAGCAAAATTTTTAAAACTTGAAGTTTCTTTAAATAATGAAGATGCTAAAAAACTTTATTTAAGATTAGGTTATAAGCCGGCAACTTTGTTACCAAATTATTATGGCAAAACAGATGGATTATTAATGATTAAAGATTTAAACCCAAAGATATAACTTGCCTTCAGAATATTTTTAAAAACTTTAGCTCTAATTGTCGCTATTTATGATATGGCTCTAATTTCGGCTATAAATTGCACTATTAAAAGATATTCCTTATTAAGGTAGATTTGTCGCATCCACGCAAAGCGAATCGATTATTGGTTCGAGCTGTTTTGTGCCAATAGCGTTTAAAGATATCACCATAGTAACAGGGAAAATTTATCTATTTCAACTGAAATCAAGGCAAATAGTCTGATTTATAGCTTCTTCCTTCATTATATTTTATTGTATATCATCTTCCATACATCTGATTAAAAAACGAAGGTTTTATTTGTAGCTATGAAGTTATTTTTAATCATCTGAATGTAATTCTCAAACCTCTAATCATTTTCCCTTAAATTCAGGCTTTCTTTTTTCGAAAAAGGCGTTAATCCCCTCTTTCATATCTTCCGTTTTTATGGATAGCATAAGAGATAGAACTTCATATAACAAACCAGACTGTAAGCTGCACTCAGTACCTTTTTCTATGATACGCTTAGCCATTAAGAGCGTCAATGGGCTCTTTTCTGCAATTTTTTTTGCAAAATCAAGCGTTATTTTTTCTAGCTCTTCATCTGAAGTTAATACATCAACTAGATTGATTTCTTTGGCCTTTTTGGCATCAATAGTCTCACCTGTGAAAATAAGCCTTTTGGCGTTTGTTTCTCCAATTTTTCGCATTAATCTTTGCGTCCCACCCCATGCTGGAATAAATCCAAGGTTAATTTCTGGAAATCCAAAAACTGCATTATCACTTGCAAATATGAAATCACTACTAAGAGCTAATTCAAGTCCGCCTCCAAGACATACTCCATTAACCATCGCAATGATTGGTTTTGGATAATCATCAATAAGATCGTACAAATTTCTCATTTTGTTTACCGTGTTATAAGACTCGAGTAAAACGTTTGGACTTTCATAACTAAATCCAGGATCTCTTAGGTCATCGCCAGAAGAAAAAGCTTTTCTCTTTTCTTGAGTTACAGCACCAGTTATTATAAGCACGCGTACACTGTTATCCATAGCAAGCTTTTTCAATTCTTCTTCTAGCCTTATCCTCATTTCGACATTTATTGCATTCATAACTTGCGGCCTATTTAAATAAATTTTGGCAATATTCTGATCTTTTTCTACTTTTATCGGATCGTCCATGTTTAATCACAACCTCTTTACATAATTTGACATATGCTACTTAACACCCAACCTGTCATATTCTTTGATTAGTTCTTCTTTAACTACCTTGCCTGCAGCTGAAAGAGGAAGCTCTTTTTTTATTATTATCTTTTTTGGAACATTATAAGGAGCCATATTCTCTTTGCACCACTTTAATAGATCATCTTCCGTCACACTTTCCTCGTATTCTTTTTTCAGCTTAACAAAAGCTATAGGTACTTGCCCCTTTTCTGGGTCACTTACACCAATTACACCAACACCTTCTATTGCAGGATGTTTAAGCATAATGAACTCTATTTGTGTTGGATATACGCTAATTCCAGAAACCTTTAACATATACTTCTTCCGAGAAATATAATAGAAGAAGCCATCTTCATCATACATCCCAATGTCGCCTGTAAAAAGCCAACCATTCTTGAACACCTTTTTTGTTTCTTCAGGATTTCCCACATATTCGCTAACAACTGATGGCGACTTTATGGCTACTTCTCCTTGTTTGCCTAGCGAAACCAAATTGCCATCTTCGTCTACAATTTTTATTAAAGTACCTGGACAAGGGATCCCGCAGAAGGTTCCCCCAAACTTTTCTGATCTCTCTATATCCATATCGTTTTTGTGGAAGCCTGCAGTCAACGTGTCAGAAGTGTGGCTTTCAGTCAATCCATATGCAGCTTCTCTAAGAATAGCTCCTGTAAGCTCTTTCCATTTTCCTCTAAGTTCCTTAGTTAGACCCTTGATAAAACTAGAACCTAAACATGTCTTTAAAGATGATAGATCATATTTTCTAACTTCGGGATAATTTAAAATTTCCCAATAAATATCAAAAGTAGCATACATCAATGTAACCCTGTATTTATGAATAGCTTCTATTGCTGCACCTACATCCCATCTTGTAAGCAAAACTACAGTAGAACCAGAGACTGTTGGACCCAAAACACCTGTATTATGACCTGCGACCCAGAATATTGGCATAGCTGCTAATACGACTTCGTTTTGTGCAATATTAGATACAAACTTTTCGAAGTCGATTTCTTGGTTTGGATAATTTTCTACTAAAAGTTGTGAGTTATAGTAAGTATAAGTGCAGGCACCTTTATATATAAGGTCTAGATGCTTGTGATACACTCCTTTTGGTAAGCCTGTTGTACCACCTGTAAAGTTCATTGTTGCTCTGTCATCAATTGTAACTTTCACATCAGGCTTTTTTGAGGATATTTTCTCTAGTAAATCAGTGATATACTGGGCATTTTCTGGCTTTTGAACATATACTTTCATCGAAGGATGAATTGGTATTTCTTGAATTTCTGGCAGAAAATCTTTATAAGACGTTACTATAATTTTAATATCTTCTGAAACTTTTTTCGCTGCTTTTTCTATTGTTAGATAATTTACATCTAAAGTTATTATAAATTTTGGTTTAGATTCTTGCAATAGATATTCTAATTCTATCTCTTTAAGCATTGGATTTAATAGTACAGAAATACCGCCTGCCTTAAATGTACCAAAATATCCAATATAAAATGATGGAATATTTGGAAGAACTAGAGCTACTTTATCGCCTTTTCTGAAACCATTTGCAATAAGATAATTTGCTAGTTTATTGCTTAATTCATCTATTTCTTTATATGTTATTCTTTTTCCATAATATATTAAAAAAGCTTTTGATGGCTGCCTCATAGCAAAACTCTCTAAATATTCGTGAATTGGAATTTTTCCTAGAGGATATAAGACTTCTTTGGGCAATGATGGGTGGGGCCAAACTTTATTCCACTTAGATTTTAAAATCTCAAAATATTCTTCTTCCAAACATTACACCTCTTTTGCAATTATGAAATTTCTAATATTTATAGTTTTGCAAAGAATAATAAAAGATAATGAAAAAGATTGCTCATATCATATTTATGATAAAGATAATAATAATTTTAGTTGATTTGCCTTACACACAACTATGAATGCAATAAAAAAGACCTTGCAGGCTTGTTTCTTAATGCACAAAAAGTATTAAGAAACTCAGTGATTCTCTATAAGAAACTCTTTTTTTCTTTGTTGATGTATTCTATTAAATAGCGATTATCAATCAAGATATAAGGGAATATGGTTTTAAAACTTATATATCGTTTTTACTGTTAAGTTTAGAAAATATTTTTTAACTTTCTAACTTTATGCAAATAGGATTATTAAATAGCCAAAGAGTTTGAGATTTGCATTGCAAGTATATGTTATAATATTCATTGTTTAGCAATGTTATATGTAAAATGGGATTTCAACTTTAGCCATATACATGCTTTTATTGTGATAAAATGTTATCCAAAGAGGGATATTGCATAAATATACTTCTCCTGTTACATTAATTTTTTATTGGGATCTTGTCTATTAAGCTACAATATGAAATCCCTATTATTGCTATTATTGCCAATATTATTACTATTTTAACTAAGGCTTTTATTAATACTACTTCACGATTAAGTGTGTCTATTAAAAAGTTTAAATCTTTTAAAAAATTACTTTAATTAAAATGATCCAACCTCTATATTGTGCTATAACTATTCATTATTAAATAATGTTATGTAAAATACTTTTTATAACTTTAACTAGTAATCCTTTAA
The DNA here is from genome assembly GCA_049971805.1 of Caldisphaera sp. GTDB lineage: Archaea > Thermoproteota > Thermoprotei_A > Sulfolobales > Acidilobaceae > Caldisphaera. Next base: position 513 of record JBMFKU010000022.1, on the reverse strand, counting down.
TTTTAAATTATTCCTAGTATTTAGCTGTTTTTACTAAAATCCTTAAATTGATTATTATCTATAAAGTCTCGTAAAGTTAAAATTTTAATTTTCAAATTATATTCCTTCATAACATTATTTCCTCTGAAAATATATTAGAACTTTCCAAGTAAACCAATGCTTTGGAGTAAAAGAAAGCAGAAACCACTTTACCTCTCATATCAAGTTTATTTAGAGTGTCGCGTAATTGCTTCAATGCCCTTGATAATTTATCTTGACCCATGGTTTCATTAATCTCAATCAAATATCTATTATTCTTATTGGGTGTTTTTATATCATTAATTTTAAAATATATAGCATCAACAACCTTCACTTTATTGGTAACTTAGCCTTTGTAAAAACAGCAGTACTTCCAATGAATAGGCCAAATTCGTTAACCATTTGTCCCTATACTTTCATTTCAATCATTTTTTACTCATGATCAAGTGTAGAGACTTAGCCCTCAACCACCTGCCAAGCTTAACAGTAGGTGGG
>JBMFKU010000021.1:0-21588 GCA_049971805.1 Caldisphaera sp. | reverse complement strand
GTATGGTTAGAAAGATAATGAAGGAGTTAAGGGAAAAAGGTATAGGTGAGGTAATTATAGGCTATCCAAAAGATATTTCTAAGAACAACGGTAATAAGTTAACGGTGAACTTCTGGAACTACGATTACATCATTAGGCGTTTTTATGAAATTGGGGAAGAGTTGGGGTGAAAGTAGTTGATGTTGATGAGGCATACACTTCTAAGGCTTGTTCCCTGTGCGGGGAAGTCCACGAAAGTGGACGCATAAAACGTGGTTTGTTTAAGTGTCCCCACATAGGGAAAGTTATAAATGCTGACTTGAGCAGCTGTAGTTCCTTTATTCCATGCAAATGGTTGGGGATTCCATATTGCTGCGACTATGATGGGATCAAAAATTGTTTTACCAGGAAGATACACACCTGAAAGTTTAGCCAATATCTTAATAAATGAAGGAGTTATAGTATCAGCGGGAGCACCTGCGATATTAATTCCTTTATTAGAAGTTTTCAGGAAGATAGAACCTAAGCCAAAGCTAAATAATTTAAGGTTCCTTTCAGGAGCAACGGAACCACCTTTAGCCTTAATGATGCAGTTAAAAGAATTTGGGATAAACATAGTACATGCATATGGAGCAACAGAAACAGCTCCACTAATTGTAGCCAATTTACCGAAGAAAAAGATAAAGCAAATGAGCGAACAAGATCAAATAGAAAATGCCAGAAAGCAAGGGTTGCCACTATTTGGGGTTGAAGTAAAGATTGTAGATCCTGCAGGAAGAGAGCTTCCATGGGATGGAAAAAGTGTTGGGGAACTTTTGATAAAAGGCCCGTGGATAGCAAATCAATATTATAATGATGAAAGAAGTAAGGAATCCTTTGTTGATAATTGGTGGAAGTCTGGAGATGCTGCAACTATTGATGAGAATGGGTATATAAAAATTGTAGACAGAATAAAAGATCTAATAAAAAGTGGAGGCGAATGGATTTCTAGTATAGATTTGGAAAACTACTTAATGGCTCATCCTGCAGTTTTAGAAGCATCGGTAGTAGGTGTTCCACATCCTAAATGGGAAGAAAGACCCATTGCTCTAGTTGTGTTAAGAGAACAGTATAAAAATAAAGATTTTAATGAGCTTGAAAAAGAATTAAAGGAACACTTGTCAAAAAGATTTGCTAAATGGCAGATTCCAGATAAGATATTCTTTGTAAATGAAATACCGAAGACAAGTACAGGAAAATTTGATAAAAAAACTATTAGAGCCCAGTATAAAAATATATACAATGTTTAAAATAATAAATTATAACTTTTTTAGCTTTATAATTCCATCATTTTCTTTAATTCATTAACTGCTCTTTTTGCTCATATCATATAGCATTCTAGATGTAGCATTTAATGTTGCTAAATAACATCCAAAAACACTAATTAAAGTCATAATAGAAAAACTGTTAAACCTAATAAGCCCAAATTAACTTAAATCCTTAAGAAAACTCAAGTCTTTATTTTAATAAAAATGTAAAATTATTTAATGATTTCTCCATGCCTTCCTAGTCCTTTTTTAAAAAGCTCGCTTCCATTTATTAATTCATTAGTTTTTATAGAGTTTATACCATATTTCATCTCAATATTTAATCCATCGCTTAATCTGCTTCCTAGTCCTTCATAAACAGAAAGTCTATCGTTTCTTAGCGTGTTTTGTGGAAAACTGCTTATCATTTTAGCTATTTCAATGCTTTTGCTTAATACTTCATTGTCTTTTACTAAATAATTTATTAAACCTATTTGGTAGGCCTCTTGGGCATCTATTAGCCTACCAGTTAAAATAAGATCCAAGGCCCTTCCTAAACCTATTATTTTAGGAAGCCTTTGAGTTCCTCCATCTATTAATGGAACACCAAATCTTCTTTCCAAAAATCCGAACTTTGAATTCTTTCCTGCAACTCTTATGTCAGCCCATAGGGCTATTTCTAATCCTCCTGCAACACAATAGCCATTTATAGCGGCTATAACTGGTTTATTTATTATTAGTCTTGTAAAGCCTAAAGGACCATTAGGATTTTCAACCCTATTCAATAATCTTTTAACATCATATAGATTTGCGCCTGCTGAGAAATTATTTCCTGAACCCGTTATTATAGCTACATTAAGATTATCATTTTTCTCAAAATTTATCCATATTTTTTCAAGTTCATTTGCCATATCAAAATCTACAGCATTTCTATTGTTTGGATCATTTAAAGTTACTATTAATATGTTTTCAATAATTTCTGTTAATACCTTTTCCATATCTATCATCTTTTAGTGGATTGTAATTTTTGTTTTATATATAAATTCATATCTACAGTATCATTAGTTATACCTTGATTGCGTAATTTATATTTCTCTATTCTTCCTGTTGGAGTTCTTGGCAAGGAATCTACAAATCTAATATACCTTGGTACCCAGAATTTAGGCATGTTTTCTAGGCAAAAGTCAATAATTTCTTCGGGATTAACCTTTTCTTTTAGTGATATTACTGCCATAACTTCATCTTCTCCTATTTCGGAAGGAACAGGGATAACTGCAGCTTCCTTTATTTTGTCAAATTTTAATAAAGTTTGTTCTATTTCATAAGATGAAATATTTTCTCCTTTTTTCCTTATGGCATCTTTTGCTCTGTCTACAAAGTATAGATAGCCATTTTCATCAAATACACCTAAATCACCTGTATGGAACCACAATCCCTTAAACGCTTCTATAGTTTTATCTGGCATGTTATAATATTCTCTGAAAATTGACCATGGTAGTTTTGGTCTAACAACTATTTCACCAACTTTATTTGGTGGCAAAGAAAATCCATCTTCATCAACTATATCTATTTCAAAAGGTGGTGCAGGTTTACCCGAAGATCCTGGAGGTACTTTTCTTTCTATAACTTCATCATAGGGACTAGTTACTGGTATTCCTGCTTCTGTTGATCCATATCCGCCAGTTATATAGATGTTAAATCTTTTTACTGCTTCTAGCCATACTACCTTGGACGTATATGCTATAGCTATTAGCTGTCCATGATTTATTTCTAAATCGGTTTTTGGTTGCTTAAATAAAATTTCTAAAATTGGCCCAACTGCATGAAAATGAGTTATATTGTACTTGTTTATATCTTCCCAAAAACGACTAGCGTATAATGTTTTTACTAAAACCATCTTTGCGTTAGCTAACATGGAAGATATAGTTGCTAAATCTAATGCCATAATGTGATATAATGGTAGGTAAACATAAACATTACTGTTTGGCGTTACTCCACCTGCATCTATCATATCTAAGGCCGTATAAATAAATTGGGCATGTGTATCTGCAACTACTTTAGATGGACCTGTTGTACCAGAAGTAAGTATCATTGCTGCTATGTCATATGGCTTTTGGCTAGACACTTCTTTTTCATTACTAGATTTGAGTAAATCCTTATATAACATCCACTGAGTCTTTATTTTATTCTTTAATTTATCTTCTACGTCGCCAATTATTATTAAATTCTTTATTTTATTCTTTAATTTATCTTCTACATCTATAAATGCTTGTAATAATTTTGAATCTATTATTAAATGGCTTGTGTCAGATTTTTCTAGGTTATATATTAGAGGATCTTTAATAAAGTTTATATTAACAGTAACAGGAATAGCACCTGCCTTTAATATACCAAAATAACTTATTATCCATTCAGGAGAATTATTTGCAAAAATGGCAATTTTTTCTTCCTTATTAATTCCTAAAGATTTGAGCCCAGCAAAAAATGACGTACTTAAATCATTAACTTCTTTATAAGTAAATTCTCTACCATCTTCATATATAAGCCAAGTCTTTTCTCCATTTTCTATTGATTTGTTTTCGATTAGTTTGACTAAATTAGGATATCTTTTCACAGCCTCTAAATAAATATTGATATCATAAAAGCCTTTTTTGGCTGTAGGATCAGGAGGAAATATTTTATTACTCATGATTATCACCTATAGTGTATCATTAATTCGGAAGCATAGTAAGCCAATTTCTTGCTTCCTTCATAATCATATGATCTATAGATCCTTCTGCATGTATCATTGCAGTAGTAAACAAAGCTCCTAATCTAGGTATTTTATAAAATTTGCTAGAATAGCCGTATACTTCATCTTTATATACAGTTAATTCTCTTATTTTTTCATCATCTTGTTGCCATTTATATATCAAAGATGTATGATTTACTGTTGATTTTAAAACCTCGTGTTTTGTTACATCTTCTACTTTTTTACCTCTATAATATATAATCCTTCCATCTCTTAAACTATTTATATATTCGATAGGGTCTCGTAAGCCCAAATTTGACACCATTATAAAAGTAGCTTATAAGATATTAATATTTTTATGTATTAATGTATTCAATAGATGATAAGATATTAATATTCAATTATAATTAATTAAATATATTAAAAGAAAAGCTTAATAAATGCAATAACGAATCTGTTTATAGTGAGATTATGATTATTCGAGATTTAAAATGGAGTGATATGAATGATCTAATAGATAACTATTTGTCATACTATGAAGAATTAAAAGAAAATCCTGATTTAGGTTTAGTATTATATAAAAGTCCTCCTAAATATATAGACGAAGTTAGTTGGTTCAGTCGCCTTTATTCCGAAGTTTTAAAGAAAGACGCAATAGCATTTGTTGCAGAAGAAAATGGTAAAGTAGTAGGGATGTGCGATATTCATAGGCTAAGGCCAAATTCAGAGTCATCTCATATTGGAAATTTGGGTATAGCTATTAGGAAAGAATATAGAGGCAAAGGTATTGGGAAAAAGCTAATTCTTAAAGCGCTTGAGGAAGGAAAAAACTTATTTGAAATAATACAGTTAGAAGTTTTTTCTAATAACAAGATAGCAATTTCATTATATGAAAAAGTTGGTTTTATAACATATGGTATTTTTCCAAATAGAATTAAAAGGAAAGATAAATATTACGATGTTATATTAATGTATTATAAATATACTGAAAATTCTAATTTCAAGAAATAAATTTCTCCGTTCAAGAATAAATTTAATGCTTAATTATAACTAATTGTAGAATTTATTATTAAAATTATAATAAAATTCATTGTAACGATTTTATTTAGACTCATTTTTTACGCTTAGCGATTTTAATGTTTCTAGCGCATTGTTTATGTGAGCTTCGATGTTGAATTGAGACTTGTAAATGCTTCTTATTATACCATTTTTATCTATAACAAAAGTTACTCTATCAGCAAATATAAAGCCTTCAGCGTTGTACTTTTTCCTAATTTCTTTTTTTGAATCACTTAATAATATGAATGGTATTTTGTATTTTTCTTTAAACCTTTTATGAGTTTCTAGGTTATCAGAACTTATACCTATCACTATAGCATTGTAATCTTTTAATTTATCCCAATTATCTCTAAACGAACACGCTTCTTTAGTACAAACAGGGCTGAAGTCTTTAGGGTAAAAATATAGTACTATATTTGTATTTTCCAATATAATTTGCTAACGAAATTTTTTCTCCGTTATCTGCTATTGCTTCAAAAAGAGGTGCTTTACTGCCTACTTTTATTTTTTCATTGCTCATTTTTTCACCTTTATTAGATTGCGTTATAAAAGTTTTATTTTCCTGTTTATACTTCTTTTTCATAATTAAAGGCAAAGTTTTTGTATTTTTAATTCCTCTTGTAAATTTTTCATAATTAAAGGAGATAATGTAAAATTTTTATTGGAGTTAAGAAATTGGTGTACTAGTGAATAAACTAGTAAATAAATCGTTTATTGCTTATATGTAATTAATTGTCTCAAAATGCTATCTTTTATCTTTAACCAATCTTCATTGATGGACATAGTTATTTTAATTAAGTAAATTACATAATTTTTATCACTTTGTTCAGATATATAAATCTCTGCATTATTACCAAATTTAGATAGAACTTCCTTAGCTTTGCTTTCAAATAATTTTATATCTGCTATAGGAATTTCTACTCTAAGAGTATTTGTTATATAATCACTCCATTGCGTATAGTGTTCTATAGCAGCGCCTCCTAATAATATTTGATTTGGTATCTTTATTTCCTGTCCTTGCTCTGTTACTAATGATGACGAAAATAATCCTATTTCTAAAACTCTACCTTTAAATCCAGGTGCGATATAATCTGGAGAGAAAAACTTATATCCCGGATTAGGAGCCCATTGATATGGTATTTGCGAATTTAAAACTGTTATAATATCACCTGGCTTTATAAATCTTGTACCAAGTATTATTAATCCGGCAAATAAATTGCCTAACACAGGTTGCAAAGCTAAACCTAGAACTAATCCAGTTACCGTACCGCCAAATAATGCTGATTCAGTACTAATTCTACTAAACGCAACAATTACAACAATAACTATCAAATAACCTAATATTTTAAACAAATTGCCTATAGAAATCGCTCTTTCCTTATATTTTGGTAATAGGTTCCTTGTTAGTCCATTACCTAAGCTTCTTACTGCTAATAGACTGGCTACTAATTCTATTAAATCCTTAACAATCCACATATAAATCTCTAGTTTATGAAAAAATAATCCTAAGAATTGCATAAATATATAGATTGATACGGCAATAAAAATTATGACTGCAATTTCTATAATCGATCTTCCAAATCCTGAAAAGCGGTTTTGTGAAATTCTAAATCCCCCTTTAGTGTGCCTAAGCTCTGTGTCTTCCAAAAGGAATTTAACCTTTTTTCAACCTAAGTGAGTTAAATTTCGGTTAACTCTACTTATGTTATGTAAAAAGTTGAGTTAACCCCCAGTTAACTTAACTTATTTTTTTAATTTTTATATAAGAAATATTTTTTATAATACAATTATCTCTAATCGGTTTTTCATTAGAGCCTAAAGTAATACCTTAATTAGAAGTTTAACATAAAAATAGTATGAAACATATAGCTAAAAGGAGAAGTTTTCAATATAAGTCAAAGAAAATGGTATTACTTGAGCCTGAAGTAATACTGTAAAGAAAGCGATTCGAAGATTTTGAATTCTAACATATAGCATATACAATTAAATAATAATTTATTTATTAAATAAAAAATTATAGTTTACTAGTCTATTTATCAGTAAATTTTTTAGTATATCTCTAGGTGTATTAGGCAATTTATTTATCAGTAAATGGTGTATATATTTTATTGAAATCTAAAAATAAAATAAATTAAACTTTATAGCATATTTATGTTAGAGACTTTTATGTGTATAGACATGTAAAACATTTAAAATTTCTTCCTATCGCTAACTCTATTACTATTAGATAATCAAAAAATACACATTTATGCAAAATTTTTAATAAAAATAATATATAGATTATATTTTTAAATAAAAATCATAATATTAAGCTTAATTAGTTACTGAACATATCCTTGAGAGTTTATTTTTAAATGTAGCACATATCTAAGTGCTATCCAAGATCCTATTAACACCATTATCATAAATAGAAAGCTAGAAACTGCCATTTGTATGTTTCCACTTAATATATGACCTGAAGCACAACCGTTAGCCATCCTTGCACCGAATAAGACCATAAATGTACCTATGAATGATCCTAAAGCTCTCTTGCTGGCTGAAGTACCGAAAGTGTGTTGCCATACATTTGGTATTTGTTTTTTAAATCCCATGAATCTTTTGCTAATAAATAATGATGAAATAAGACCTCCTAAGAAGGTGCCTAAATCTGAAAAAGGCTCCCAACCTATTTCACTAAATGGGTTATTAACTGGTGAACCGTTAACTATATGTAATCCTCCAAATAATTGGAAATAAGCATTCGATGCAGCCCATTTAGGATTTATTAAATAAGATAGTTGTGCTCCTATCCAAGAATATGTTGTTGATTCTCCAAATATTTGTCTCAATATTATTACTGCAACTGCTGCTATAGTGAATTCTATACCTAATAGTATTATAGATCTAGCATTTCTTATACTGCTTTCATTTATTAGTTCTGTAATATATTTTCTAGCCTTTGGATATTTCTTTTCTTCTTCTTTTAATAGATCACTAAATTTTGTTGTTTCTTTATTTGCCCCAACCAAGTGAAATGCGCATGATTGTTTCATAGATTGTTTTGGATATCTTGGCAAAAAGAAGAACATTAGCAATAATAAGATTCCAAATACTATACTGACTAAAAACATTTCAAGCCTTGTGTTAAATCCTAACAATGTTGCCCATGTTATGGGTCCAAAATTTAAAGTATTCCAAAATAACCATCTAACATTACCAAAAATTACTGACCATGTAAAGGCACCGAATAGGCCGCCTATTACAGCGTAAATTGCATCGCGTCTACCTTGGCCTAATGCTATCCATACTGTGCCTGGGAAATACCCAGCAATACCTACTCCTGCTCCAAATATTAAACCTCCTATGACTATACCAAATACAAACAAATCTTTTATGCCAAAATTTGGATGAGTACAAATAGATTTAAGCCGTAAAGAAGTATTGCTCCTAACCCAATTGCAAATCCAAAACAAACCATTAAAAATCTATCTTGGAATGACATCACTCTAAATAATGTGTCAGGATCTGAGAAATTCCATAGTTCTAGAGGAATAGCCAGCAAAAGACCTGCAACTATACCTAAGATTAAGGGTGCTTTATAAATATGAAGAACTGTTTGTTGGTAGATACCATAGATCAACATTATTAATGCAATTACAAATAAAATCGAACTTGCTATCCAAAAAATTGTTTTACCAGATTTATCACCAGATCCACTTTCTACAGTACTCATATTATATTTCACCTCGTTACTACAAAATGTATTAAGTGTATACAATAAGTATAAATATTTTTCTTTTTAATTAAATATATTAAAGATAAATCTATAAGTATGATATATATTTCTTTCAAACATTTAATATATAATGATTTTATAATATGGTTTGAATGTTTTTAACTAGACATTTGTCTATTTTTTCTTGCGCATCTACTTATAAAGTTTCGTCAGATATATATTAAATGGGTGAAAGAGATGAGCACTGTAATATATGAGGAAAACAAAAAGAAAATAAATTTCAAAATGGAAAGAGAAGATGAAAACAAATTAGATTGGTATATGGTAACATCATTTGCTGAAGGATCATAATTCTTAACATAAAAATTTATTAAGTTTAGTCCACTAGTGGACTAAACTAGGCGAGAATTAATGTGAAGAAAAAAGGGTTATCTTACACAGAAATATTCTCAACTTACAGTAGATTTTATCCTGAATTACTTTATGGAAGAGAAAATGATTTAAGAGAGTTATTGTCTTTTTTAAGAGGAAATGCAACCTTATTTTTCCTCAAAGGAACTAGAAGAGTAGGAAAAAGCAGTACTTTACTCACTTTACTTAAGATTATTTCATTCGAGAAGTACAAGAGGATATATGATGTTAAAGGGAATTGGATTCCCATTTATATTTCTCTAGATATGATAAAAGACTTACAAGGATTAACTGTAAATCTTTTACCTATTCCGAAAATAGGAATGTTTAGAAGGAAAAAGTTTAACTATAAAACATGGAGAGATTTAAAAAATTCTACAAGGTATCCATTATATGTTAAGAAATTTTTAAACATTATATTAGAAAATTTTACTAATACAAGGAGCTTTGGAATAGGAATAGAAGGCTTGTCGTTCTCTTCAGATATAGGTGTAGAAAAGATAGTTGAACCAAAAATAACCTTAAAAATATTGGAAGATGCAGCTATAACATCTAAATCGAAGATAGCATTAGTTATTGATGAAGCACAGAGAGCTTATAGTTGGGCACAAGATTTCATTCAATTCCTAAAAACTATAAACGACGAGTATCAAGAAACCTTCAAAGTTATGATAACAGGCTCATTAGTTAGACCAGTAGAAATGTTAGTTTCACATAAATATGAAAGTGAACTTCACGGTAGAGAAATAATCACTTACAAATTAAGGGAAATAACTGTTGAAGACTCAATAAAAATGCTAAAAGAAGGCTTTGATTCAGCTGAAGCAAAATATGATGACTGGGTAATTTCTTCAGCAATAAACCTAACTTATAGAATACCCGGCTGGTTAGCGTTATTAGGAAAGAATTATGTTGAAAGTAAGGAATCAGACGTTAAGAAAAGAATTATTGATGCCATAACGAAGTCTTATAAAGAAGTAGGAAAGTCAATAAGAGAGGAAATAAACACAATTAAGAGAATAAAGAAAGATCAATATTACTACAATGCTATACAAACTATCCTCAAAAAGAAAGAAGTTAAACCTTACGATCTTTCAAATGAATTAAAATGCGATATAAAAGAGGCTAAAAAAATTTTAAATAAATTGGAAGAAATGGATTTTGTTTTGAGAGAAGAAAATAATATTTATAAATTAAACGATCCTACGTTAATCACTTTATATAAAGAGTTTAAATTTAATGAAGAAGCTTGTCCCATTTGTGGAAAGGGAAAGGCATTAGTAGGCAATATCAAATATCTAGTTAGATTTGATTGTGGTCACTTGATATGGTAAACTTAAGTATGGCTATAAAAGTTTGTTTAATATATTATCTTGTTTGTTTAATATAAAAATCATTGTTTAGTTCACAAGTAAGCTATATTAATGGAAATAATGATCAATAAATTAGTATTTTTATTAATAGACATTTGTCTATTTTTTCTTGCGCATCTACTTATAAAGTTTCGTCAGATATATATTAAATGGGTGAAAGAGATGAGCACTGTAATATATGAGGAAAACAAAAAGAAAATAAATTTCAAAATGGAAAGAGAAGATGAAAACAAATTAGATTGGTATATGGTAACATCATTTGCTGAAGGATCATAATTTTTTATATTATAATTATATAAAATGTAATGTTATTTATTAATTAAGGTATGCGCAATATAGTATACACAATTTTAAAAAGATATATATTTTAAAAAATAAATTTAAAGTAGGTGTATTAATATGCCTCAATTTATTAATACGGATATAGCTATAATAGGAGCAGGAATTGCTGGAACATCCATTGGCTAGGGAATTGTCTAGATATGATTTATCAGTTACAGTTATAGAAAGAAAAAATGGTATAGGATTAGAAGGCACGTCAACAAATCATCACCTTGTTTGTCAGAGAGGAGACTCTTTAACTTTTTAACTTTTAGGCCTGGTACCTTGCATGCAGAATTAAACATAAAAAGTATACCCTTATGGCCTAAACTTGCTGACGAATTAAAATTCAGATTTAGGAGAATAGGAGGTTTGTGGTTAATAAGAGATAACCAAGATTACAATAAGTTTCAAAAAATGCATTTAAGGGCATTTAAATCTTCTTTAGATCCTAAATCTCCTTATTTAATACCGAAAGGATCATTTGAACATTTAAAATTTATAAGCAAAAATGAGAAGTGGATTGAAAGGGTTGTTGCTGTTATAGTTTTAAAGGATAACTATGAGAAAAGTGAAGAATTGAGGAAAGAAATAATGGAATTTGCTAGAAATAATTTAGCTCATTTCAAAGCACCTAAAGAAATAATATTTGTTGATTCCTTGCCAAAATCACCATCTGGGAAGATATTGAAAAGAGAAATTAGAAACATGCTGAAAAGTGGAAAGGAATTTAAAGGATATATGTAAAATTTTTAGTAAAGTGTCTTGATATTAATTTATAATATATTTCCTATTTCTTTTTTCAAATTATTTTATACTAACTAATGCTGCGCCTATACTTGCTAATATAGCAGCTATCCAGTGATATTTCTTTGGCTTTTTATCTTCTACACCAAAAGCCAATAAAATAAATGTTGCTACAACAGGTCTTATATTTTGCAATGGTGCGACAACACTTGCTTCTGCAGTCAATAATGCAATATATCTCATAATTTGCCCTGCTGCTGCAGCTGTTCCCATTATAGCCAATGGAAAAGCCAATCTTTTTAATTCTATTACTTTTATAGGATTTCTTTTAAATCCAATGTAACTAAATGCAATACCAGATAAGTATGCGATCAATGTGCCCAAAACTGGTTGCCCGCCATTCTGATCTCCTAATTTAATTAGAACTACAGCAATGGCTATTGAAAGACCTGTTATTAGGCCAAAGATAATTCCCGTCAATGACAAATTATTTTTAAATCCGCCGGAGGCTATATAGACGCTTATCATGATTAAAATTACGCCTATTGCCATAATTACTGTTACTTTTTCATCTAATAAAATCCATCCCATTAAGAATCCAAACAAAGCGCTTGTACTAGACAATATGCTTCCTCCACTTGAGCTTAATCTTGATATTGAGGCATATAAAGAAGATCTTCCAATAGTAAAATTAACTATACCTGCTATTAGATAAAAAATTAAGGAATTAAGAGTCATAGTTAATTTGCCTAATGGTATTAGTAAAGAAATCAGAATTATTGGTAAGCCAAAAATTAGAGAAACAAATGTTAAAGACATAGAACTATTTCCTTTAATTTTTAGTTTTGTGACTGCATCATTTATAGCAAATCCTATTCCAGATCCTAAAGCAAGTAACACCGCTAGGGGATAACTTATTAAACTCAACTTTTATTTCCAAATTATTTTTACACATTGGATTATTAAATTTTTGTTGAATCTAATTATTAAGCATAATAATCATATAACTTTTTTCATCGATATTTTGAAGTTTAAACGATACTATCATGTTTTTAAATTGAGAAATGTCTATAATATTGCTACCCGTTTTTATTTCAAATATGTTTTCATCTTTTATTTGATCGTCTATATTGTTTGATAAAAATATATTATATACTCTTATATAGAGCCTGTTTTCTTTTGATGCATATATTTTAATTTTTGCCTCTTTATAATCAGTTAAAGGTATACCTCCATTCCATATAGAAAAGGCAGGTATAAAAGATTCTCCAAAGACAGCGAGATCTGCACTTTTTCTTTTAGCATCTTCTATATACTTTTTCCTCTTCTCTATTGTAGAATCTCTATCTAAAAATACTGTGCTATTTAAATAGCAGCTATTTTAAATTTGGGATAACTATCTAAAACCACCGAAATTTCACCTTATAAAATTTTTATTATTAATATTCTTAAATTTCTCTATTATAAAGCTAGATTATAAAATTTAAAATTTTTAGTTTGTAATTTCTATGTTATCAGACTACTGTCTATTTTTTCTAGTACAGCTACTTATAAGGTTTCGTCTACATATATATTAAATAGGTGAAAGAATTGAGCACTCTAATATATAGGAAAGATGAAAGAAAAATAAAATTCAACGTTAATGAAAGAGACGAGAGTGAGCTAGAATGGTATGAAGTATCATCGTTTGCTGAAGGAGCATAAATTTTTGAAATTTGATAATTATGTAAAATTAATATAGTTATTAAACTAAGATATGCACAATATAGTATACATGATTTTGAAAACTTATATATCCTAAATAAGTAAAATAAAAGTGGGTGATGTACTTAACATGAGTCAATTTGTTGATATAGATGTAGCTATTATAGGGGCTGGAATTGCCGGAACATCTATTGCAAGGGAATTATCTAAATATGATTTATCCATTACCGTTTTAGAAAGAACAAATGGTATAGGATTAGAGGGAACTGCAACAAATCATCACCTTGTTTGCCAGGGAGGGGATTCTTTAACTTTTAGGCCTGGTACCTTGCATGCAGAATTAAACATAAAGAGCATACCTTTATGGCCAAAGCTTGCCGAGGATTTGAATTTTAAATTCAGAAGAATAGGCGGGCTATGGTTAATAAGGGATAATTCCGACTTTAATAAATTCCAAAAGATGTATTTAAGGGCATTTAAATCTTCTTTAGATCCTAAATCTCCTAATTTGATACCAGAAGGATCCTTCACACCTTTAAAGTTTATTGATAAGAAGGGGCTAAAAGATTTAGAGCCAGAGATCTCTGATGAATTCTTAGGAGCACTTTACGATCCTAATTTAGCAACAGTCGATCCTCCTGAAGTAGCAAGAGCATATGCAGAGAATGCAAAGGCTAACGGAGTTAATTTTTTGTTTAATACAGAAATCAAAAAAATTAATAAGGTATTAGGGAAGTTTGAATTAATTTCAGACAAGATTTCAATAAGATCAAAGTTAGTTATAAATGCAGCGGGGATAGAAGCAGACAGGATGGCAGAACTTGTAAAAGCAAGGGATTTTTCTTATGTACCATTTAAAGGTACAATTGTTGAGTTAGACGAAGATTTGGGAAAAATGATAAAACATGAAGCTCTTGTACTACCAAGGGGAAGTCCTCATTTACAAGTTATAGCACCAACTGTAGATAATAAATTGTTGGCTGGCATTTATCTAGAAATGTCCTATAGATCTAATAAAGAAGTAAAGGATTATGCAGTAAAACATGCAATTGATGTATCAAAGAAACTTTTCCCCAAAATACCATTTGAAAACCATATTACAAGGCCCATTACAGGTTTTATGGCTATGACAAATCCCGATACAGGGTGGCATGACTTTGTTATAGGTATGCCTGATTTGGTTCCGTACTGGATTAACATAGTATT
Source organism: Caldisphaera sp. (assembly GCA_049971805.1). GTDB lineage: Archaea > Thermoproteota > Thermoprotei_A > Sulfolobales > Acidilobaceae > Caldisphaera. The sequence continues at coordinate 7,056 of JBMFKU010000021.1, read as the reverse complement.
AGGTCCTGCAGGTGTTTCGGCATCTCCATATCTTGGTAAAAAAGTTGTTGAGCTTCTATATAAATCTGGTGTTAATTTAGTAGAAAAGAAAAACTTTTCAAATGTTAGAAAGGAGGTGGTACCATGAGCATACCTAATGGTTTAAGTCTTGGTTTGGCCAGAAAGGTAATCAAGGCAATGATAAGATTTTCTATAGATAATGAGATGTTACCTGGAAGCTATGCAGTAACAGATTCAGGAGGTCATGTTGTTGCCATGGAAAGAAGAGATGTAGCATTACCAGCTACTGTTGATTTAGCAATAGATAAAGCTTGGACGGCATCTGTAATGAAATTATCTGCTAAGGTTTTAGATCAGGTAATAGCTAGAGGACAGTATGGTAGGCTAAATGTAAAGTATCATGGTAAGATGACTTTAATTTATGGCGCAATACCTTTGATAATTAATGGAGAAGTGGTTGGAGGCATAGGTCATAGTGGAGAATCTGTAGATGGTGATGAAAAAATAGCTCAAGCAGGCTTTGCAGGTGCATATAGAGAAGAAGAGTTTGATACAAAAGTTGAAAAAGGCTTGGAAATTGCTAGAAATATTGCAGAAAAAGCTATTAGTTATGTTAATAATAATAAATTTAATCCAGTTGCAATTACTATAAATGATAAAGATGGATGGCCAATCCTAATTTATAAAATGGATAATACACCATTTGGGTTTGTTGAGATATCAAGGAGCAGGGCTTGGACGGCATCAGCATTTAAAGTAGATTCTCATGATGCCATAAAATACGTTGGTTCTGTAGTTGAATGTCCAAATGGAGAAGAATCCAATGAAAGATTTAATACAACTCAAGGAGGTGTATTTATAGATCATAGTATATTAAGTTCTATTGGCATAGCCGGTAATACACCTGAAATTGATTATAAGATTGCAGCCAATTCAATAAAATCTATATAATTTTTATTTAATAATGTTAAAAAATTGATATAAATAAAATCTATAAAATTTTTTATTAATTTAGTTTTCTTCTTTTATTTGTTCTACATATGGCTTAGCTATCTCTATAAGCCTAAAAAAGAATCTGGATTAATAGCATTAGCTAGGTTTACCGATTTGTTTATTTCCCACCCTAAAAGTGCTTTTTTTACAGGAACTTCTAACTTTTTGAAATTAAATGTCTGAGCTATGTCTGGTACTTGGATTATATAATCTGCAATGAAATAAGCACCTAAATTACGCTTTAGACTATCATTTATTTTGTTTTTTAATTCTTCTGATAATTGTAGACCCGGTTTAAGGACGATAAACAAAAATACTTTGCCTTTTATTTCAATAACTAAACTATTGAGAACCTCCAGTAATGATTCTACAATTTTATAGAGCATCTTTGTACTCTCCGGCTTTTGGATGTTCTATTAATATTCTCAAAAATGTGGGAACACCTGCAGAAAAGTTACATTCTCATTCTTTATTAAGTCTAACATAACTAGGGATCGGTTCTATCAGGTAAAACTTGTTTCATTCCTAAAAGTGTAGCTAAGTAAGGCATTATCCATCCTAGCCCATGGAAGAATGGTGGGATGTGCATAATGACATTTTTTGATGATACTCTAACTGGAGATAGATAAGCTGTAACAACTATGCCGCTTATTATTGACTGTAGTATTATTTGTCTATAGGTAAAGTGCACAGCTTTAGTAAATCCTGTGGTTCCTGAATGAAGATAAGATGATTGAAATGAAAGTATAGGGACAAACGGGAAAATATTAGGGAGACCTCAGAGATACGAGCTTACTCTAGATAAGCTTTTTGTTGCATTATTGGAAAGATCGCCCGAAAAAGAGATAGTTTATAAAGATATTAAAAGATAATAATTATACAGAATTTAATTCAAGGATTAGAAAGCTAGCAAGCGAATTAGAAACTATTGGCCTTAAAAAAGACTCAAAAATTGGCATAATAGGATGGAACACAAATTATTTCCTAGAATCTCTCTTTGCAACTCCTTATACTGGAGGAATTCTACATACTATTAATTTAAGGCTTTCATCACAAGAAATTGTATATACAATGAATTATGTTAAGGATGATGCTATTATTATTAGAGATGAATTTGTACAATTAGTAGAAAAAATAGCAAAATCAGTACCCTTTTATAAAACAATGGATAATAATAAGTGATGATGAAAGTTTGCCAAATACTCCATTAAAAACAGTTATACATATTGAAGATCTTATAAAAAATGGGGACTCAAAATATGAACCTAAAAATTTAAAAGAAGACATAGCTCATTATTTGAAATATTATAAATTACGCCTTCAAAAGGTTAAATTATTCTTAGATACGTATATTCCGTAAATGGAATTTCCAACGAATTTCACCCTTATTATTCGAGCTCTTAGCTCAATGAGGCCACCAGCCACTCTTCAGTCAGATCTGTAATACTCAGATCCGACCAATATATCTAATATAATGAGGTCAGAAGGAGTTTTACATAGTTGCTATCTCGATGCTTTAATAATTTCTAAGTTTTTCTATTAAAGACTAGAGTTAGTTTTATATAAAAATAAAATTAATTTTTCTACTTGTTAGAGGGATTTAAATGGAAGTGTTTGAGTTTAAACCTTTCGAAGGTATAGCTTTATCTCCGTATGAATCAAAGAAAATAATAAATAAAGAAGAAACAACAATAAATTTAGGCAAAGATCGGGGAATAATTAAATGTTTTGGTAGTGAGTTATCAATATTTTTTAATAATAATCTCTTTAAAATAAATAAAGAAATATTAGAGCAACATGTAAATAGAAGATCTGTTTTGCTAATAGATATTAATCAAAGATATTATGAGGCAGAAATAAGGGCATCAAATGGATATTATAAATTAGTACCCCTTAGATCAGAAAGGGATGTTACATTAGAAATAAACGGAATTCACATGCACAGGATAAAAGATGTTACACCTATGGAGGATGCTAAAAGAAAAGTAATTTTGGCAAAAATTAAGAAAGGCTCAAAAGTTTTAGAAATAGGCACTGGTTTAGGCTATACTACGATAAATTCATTAAAGATAGGCGCAAATGAAATAATAACAATAGAGAAAGACGAAAATGTATTGTGGTTGGCAGAGAGAAATCCATGGAGTAAAGAACTATTATCTGAAAAGGTTACAATTTTGTTGGGAAATGCATTTAATGTTTTAAAGGAATTAAATGAAAAATTTGATAATATTATTCACGATCCTCCAAGATTTTCCTCAAATACAAGTGAGCTATATAGTCAAGAATTCTACGATGTCTTATCAAACTTATTAAGGCATAAAGGCTTTTTATATCACTATACAGGAGAACCTGGAAGAGCCAAAGGGAAAAATTTTTATAGCAAAATTGTTGGCAAATTAAGAAAATCTGGGTTTAAAGTAATATATTATGATGAAAAATCTATGGGAATACTAGCTATGAAAATTTAATGATTTTAACATGGCTATTTTAAGATAAAAGAAAAAGGGGGATTGGGATTTCTCCCTTAGGTTAACTTAATAAGAGCTAGCAGTTGAAGTAAACTTTACTTCTACGTAGGGAGGAATCAGAGTAGCTCCTATAGGTAACCTCAAGATTCGGTAACACTCACCCATCAGGGCAGGAAGCTCTTGGCTCACTGAGGTCAAAGTCTACACTCCAGCCAGATCTAATATTTATAGATGATCTGACCAATATATCTTATATAAGGGTCAGAGCAGAATATATACCAACTATTGGCAACTGGTCTAATGTTACTGCAAGATATTTATATGGCACTATCTCTCCAAATTATATAATTTACATATTTAAAATAAGACCAGATTTAAAGGCATCTAATGAGGATCCAATTACAGCTTACGATGTTTGGTGCACTATGATCATGGCATTGGTTTAAGCAGGTGGATTTCCTGGTGTTGAAGGCACATATTTAGCTCCATTTACTATACCTGATTATAATTTTTCTACATTCATAATAACTTCCTCAAACTATTCCTTAGATGCAAAAGAAATAATAGAATCTGTATCTTATAATAATCAAACCAATACTGTAACATTTCATTTAGTCCAATCTATAAATCCAACGTTTTTCTTCAATATTATAACTTCATTTGATTATGTAATAGATGCAAAATGGTTAGAAAGCGTAGGTGATGGATTAAACTTATGGGATTATATGATGGAAACTATACAGAATTAGCTCAATCATTTTATCAATACCAACAAACTTGCAATGCTGGAAATTATAACACTAAAGTTCAATGGCCTTCTTCAAACGCTGGTTTTACTGGTCTCTATTGTACATGCCTGGACCTATTGTAGGTGCTTATGGTGTTTCTGGGCAAAATCCAATGCCCATTTATACTGAGGCATGGTATGCTGATTATTCACTTGCAAACGACTTTACAGAAGCCTTATATTTAGAGACAAGCGGAGTTTATCCAGCACCTAATGGATGGAACATCTCTTATTTTGAGAATTTAAGTAAATATTTTGCTTTACAAGGTAATTCACTATTGGCACAAATATTTGCAAATGAGTCACAACAATATAATAAAATGGAATAATTTAATATTAAAAGCAGATAAAGAAGCTTTTATAGGAAATGTTATTGCTGCTCAAGAATACTATAAGGAGGCCGAACAAATAGCCATAAACCTTTATCTCTACGTGTATACTTATCAACCAACTTTAACTTGGATCATTAAGCCATCTATGCGTGGATTTTATAATCAAATAAGTTATAAAGAAAATCCTATAAATAGAGGAGACTCAGTTTCCTATTGGTGGATTAAAGGTTAATTTTTATTTTTTGGTTAAAAATACTAATTGCTATGTATGCTATTTAAAATATGGTTTTTATCAATCTGTTAAATTTGAAATTTTTGATTGAACTTTTTTGATAGAAAAATATTTTTTGGCTAAAATTAAATAGTGAGTTGTTGAGGGTGAAAAAAGTGGGCTCAATTATTCTGAAGGGAAAATTGTTTACGGGTTATGATATAATAGAAAATGGAGAAATAAAAATAACTGGGAGTATGATAGAAAAAGTTGGTGAGAAAGGTTCCATAGAGATAAAAAAAGATGACAAGGTTTTTGATTTCAGCGGTTTAACTATAATGCCAGGCTTAATAGATGCGCACCTTCATTTTTTTGGTGGCACTTCTCATGAGTTAATGGACTGGGTTACAGTAAACCCTCAGACTGCTATGCTTAGATCTACATTAGATGCTTTCAGGTTATTAAACTCAGGATTCACAACTGTTAGATCATTGGGAGATAAGACGTCAATAGCTCTTTCTAAGGCATTCAAAAATGAAGAACTTTTAGGCCCTAGAGTTTTCTCAGCTTCATATTCTATTGCTCAAACAGGTGGGGACGATGATCCGAGAATATTACCAATAGACATCGCATATAGGCTTTCATATTCTTATTACTGCGATTCTCCATGGGAATGTAGAAAGGCTGTAAGATTATGTATAAGAGATGGTGCTGATGTAATAAAAGTATATGCATCTGGAAGTTTTGCAGGAGGAGGTAAAATAAAAAGAGAATTAACTGTTGATGAATTATCAGCTATTGTTGATGAATCTCATGAATCAGGACTTAAAGTTGCAGCCCATGCTTATGGAGAAGAAGCTATAAGTAACGTAATAAAGGCAGGCGTTGATTCTATTGAGCATGGTCTCGGTCTCACAGAAAAACTTGCGGAAGAAATTAAGGAAAAGAATATGTGTTATGTACCCACTTTAACAGCTTATGCATTGTCTAAAAATAAAGGTAGTGAAGAGAGAAAGAAGCTTATAGAAAGGCACTTTAATGAAGATATGGAGATTGCTAAAGAAAAGAAATTAAATATTGTTGCTGGAACAGATCTTGTTGGTATTTCTGAAGAACCCCATGGATTAAATTATTTAGAGATAGTTCATTTATCAAAATATATAGGTAACTTAGATGCTCTAAAAGCTGCAACTGTAAATGCAGCAACTTGTTTAGGGATAAATGCTGGCGTATTAAAGGAAAACTATATAGCTGATATAATAGCCATTAAAGGTAATCCATTAAATGATGTAAATGAATTGGAGCCAAATCATGTTGACTTTGTTATGATAAATGGTAAGATCGCCAAATTAAATGGCATTTTAATGCCTTTTGGTGTTTAAAAAGGGAAAATAAATGAATAGACTTAAAGCAAAGGCTATTTCGAGATTTAGATTAAAAATAAATGGAAAAGAGGTAGTTGATTTTTCAGGGTCTGCAGCAATAGCCGGATATTTTTTTGGCAATGAAAATATTGGAGGAGTTAGTTCTAATATATTTGAAACAGATGAATCATTTGAGCTAAGAAAAAAATTATCAATAATAACACAAAAAAAGAATGTATTTTTAACTTCTTCGGCAACAGAAGCATGTGATATCGCATTAGCAAGTGAAAAAAAGAGTACAATAATTTCCTTTGAAGGAGCTTATCATGGTTTAACATATTTAACCAGAAAGGTTTCATTTGAAAAAGGTATTGATTTAGAAAACAAAATAGTTCACCTACCTTTTCCAATTAAGGATAGTATGGATGAAATTGAAAATATAAATTCCGTAATAGAAAAGGCATCAAAGCTTTTAAATCTTGATCAAGCAGCTTTAATTTTCGAACCTATTCAGGTTCATGCCGGAGTAAGACCTGTAAGAAAAAATTTGATTTCCTTTATGAAGGAATTAAAAAATAGATATGATCTAACATTGATAGCTGATGAAGCTTATACTGGCTATGGAAGAACTGGATATTTTGTTTATTCTAGAGAATTAGGCATTGAACCAGATGTTATAGTATTTGGTAAGGGTATAGCTGGGGAAATGCCTTTAGGTGCTATATGTACAAATAGAAATGATCTCTCAGAAACAGGGGTTTTGGGCACGTTATCAGGAAATGCTAAAGCTTCTAGCATAGCGCTGAAACTTTTAGGTTTAATAGATGAACACATGTTAAATAGGGTTTTAACACTTTCTGAGAAAATTAAGAAGTTATTTTCTCCTCTACCCAATTATTTT
>JBMFKU010000020.1:0-22369 GCA_049971805.1 Caldisphaera sp. | reverse complement strand
TATAACCTTTCTTTACATACTCTTTCAATGTGCGATAAGATGTACCTAAGCGTTGGCAAACTTCCTTAGGTCTTAGCGTCACTTAGCATCGTGATAAATATTGTATTCAAGATATATAAGCTTCATGGTTTATTGGAAACTGTTGTCAGCGGCAGGCCTTTTACAATCTCTTTTGTTTCTTCCTTGCCTTGTAATGCATCTAAGAACTATAATTTCTTTTAATTTCTCTAAAAAGATTTAGAGGCTCTTTAAATTTAATTTAATTAATATTCAATACGAGGCATTAATATAAAATTATCTACACCCTTCTATACTAAAAATAATGTATGGGTGAACTGAGATGATAACAGTAGTTGGAGGAGCCGGTAGGGTCGGCGTTACAACAGGCGTGCTTTTGTTGCTCAAAGACATAGATGATGTAGTCCTAATGGATATAATACCAGATAAACCACAAGGAGAGGCTCTAGATATAGGGCATATGCTTTCTGCTCTAGGTATTAGCAGAAAGGTTAAAGGTACTCTAGACTATAAAGACATGGAAGGATCAGATATAGTTATTGTCACAGCAGGTTTCCCAAGAAAGGCTGGACAAACTAGAGAAGATCTATTAGCTGTTAACGCTAAGGTAGTTTCAGATGTTGCTGATAATATAAAGAAATATGCACCTGATGCAAAGGTTCTTATAACAACAAATCCATTAGATGCAATGCTATATGTATTGTATAAGAAATTAGGATTCCCAAGAAACAGGGTAATAGGCTTTAGTGGATTATTGGATGCACCAAGACTTTCTTATTATGCATCTCAGATACTAAACATAAGCCCAGCTTCGATACAACCAATGGTATTAGGAATGCACGGGGAACACATGTTTCCAGTTCCTAGACTTTCCACGGTAGGAGGAATTCCGCTAACACAATTCTTAACAAAGGAGCAAATAGATGAAGTAGTTAAGAAAACAGTTGGTGCTGGAGCAGAAGTTATTAAATTAAGAGGCTATAGCAGTAATTGGGCCCCTGCTGCAGGGCTATCAATAATGGTAGAGGCCATAAAGAAAGATCAAAAGAAGGCTATTATTGTTAGCACAGTATTACAAGGAGAGTATGGATTAAATGATGTAGTTGCTGAAGTGCCTGTATTATTAGGTAAGAATGGCATAGAAAAGGTATTAGAAGTGCCTCTTAACGATGAAGAGCGCAAAGGGTTTATGAAGAGCATAGACGCTGTAAGAGATCTAATAAATGCTTTGCCTCCAGAATATAAAAAATAAACAAATTTTTATTAGATAAAAATAAATTCATTTTTTGCTTAATGATTTTTAGTATTAGCAAATAGTTATTAGCTTTCATCTATCAATTTAATAGGGATTAAAAAAGGGTGATTAAGATGCAAGAGGCTAGCGATTCGGATGAAAAGATAAAAAAGGTGCTGGAAAAGCTAAAAGAAAAAGAGCTTAGGATGACTCCTCAAAGAATTCTGATATCAAAAATTATATTAGATACGGTAAAAAAACATGCGTCTTTAAAAGAAATATATGATGAAACGCAAAAAGTCTTACCAAGGGCAGGTATGTCAACGGTTTATAATACAATAAAAATGCTTGAATCATTGGGGGTTATCGATACATTAGATATAGAGGGTAAAATGAGGATAGACCAAACATTTCCTCACATTAACATACATTGTAAAAATAGTGATAACATAATAGATGTTGATGGGAATGTAATTAATGAGATAAAGGAAGTATTATATAAGCATGGAATAGTTGTTGATATTAAAAAGATACTCATTGATGGAAAGTGCGTTGATAACCCATAAAAATTATAAAAAGTAAATGTACTTATTTGGGTAATTTTTTATATTTTCTATCGCATTTAGGCTGAAATATATATCTAGGTTTACAGAACCCACGCCACTTTTATAATTAACCTCTAAAATTATTTTATAGTTTTCGAATTTAATATTTTCTTTTTGTCCATTATATATAAACACCATGTTGTTTTTTAAATAAAATGGTCCTATGGTATATGTGTCGTTTTTAGAAATAAAAATCAAGGTTATATTCGCATTAAAAGACCCTGAAGGATCTTCATTACTAATGTTTAAGTATGTATATACATTTCCTCCAGGTATTACAGTATTGTTAACCAGAGTTACGTTGATTTCATTGCTAGAGTAATTTAATATTATTGGTATGTCTTCTCTAAATAAAGGTATGGAAATGTTTAATTTATAATTATATGTTGTCTCCCCTCCACCACCTATAGCTTCAAGTTTCTTGTTTGTTTTATAAATAGGTAAACTAAATATAACAAAGGATACAATTAAAATTAATATAACTAAATTTTTTATACCATTAGTTTTTGTCGTTTTGATTCCTATTTCTTTAATGTTTATCAAAAGTTATAAAGCTAATCAAAATAAAAAATAAATTTCTGCTTTTTTAATTTTTATTTTATATAATTTTTATATATTGATATAATTAAAATATAAAATGTTATAAGCATTTTTATAAACAATTTTTAGGGGATAGAAAGTGAGCCAACAAAATTGTGAAAAGAAGTTGTCTCCATTTCAAACGATTATGACAGCATTATTTCAAATAATGCCATTGCATACAAATCCCTTGGGTATGCTTTTTGGTGGTGTTATAGAGGATTGGATGGTAGAGGTTTCAAACATGGAAGCAACTAGAGTATCAAGAAGACCAACACTTTTAGCAGGTATGGACAGCATATTTTTTATTTCCCCAATATTAATAGGGGAAAATGCTATGATTACAGCATGGGTCGATTATATTGGGAAATCGAGCATTGATATAAGCCTTTTGGTTGAAGCTGAGAATCCAATAATAAATGAAAGAAGGTTAACAACTCTGGCTCACATGACTTATGTTCCTGTTGGAAAGGATCTAAGGCCTGTTTTTTTAGATGTGTGCATAGAGCCAAAAACTAAAGAAGAGAAGTCATTATATGATGATGCATTAAAAAGGAGGGAAAATAGAGACAAAAGGATTATGGATAGAAAGCAAAAGGCATTAGATGTTTCCCCACCAAGGGGTCTAGATAATTCATATACAATAACAAATTATAGAGTTGTTATGCCAGAAGATGCGATGGCATTAAATACACTGTTTGCAGGTAGGCTTATGAGGTTGCTTGATGAAGCTACTGCATTAGTTGGTATGAGATATTCTAAAGGGGCTGTTGTAACCGCATCTGTAGATACAACTGATTTCTATTCACCAGTAATGATAGGGGACACGCTGGAAATTTACAGCACCTTAACTTATGTTGGAAAGAGCAGTATGGAGGTATTGGCTAAGGTTATTAAGAGAGATGAAATAACAGGAGAAGAAAGGCACACAACAACAAGCTATTTTACTTTAGTTCATATTGGTCCAACAGGTAGGAGTGAGCCAATACCAGAATTTAAGATAACCCAGGATTGGCAAAAGAAATTGATTGAAGATGCAGAGAAAAGAAGAGATAGTAGGCTTGAAATGCTGTCAAGTTTTAAGGAAAACGCTGAAAAGGTAAGAGAATTGATAAAAAGCAAGGAAAGGCTGACCATCTAGTTTATAATTGAAGAACTCATTTAGTTAATTAAACAAGTTCTATTGCAATTGCAGAAGCCCCTCCCAAACCATGGCATATAGATGCTATCCCTCTTCTACCTCCGTGTTTTCTAAGTACATTTATTAATTCTAAAGTTATTCTTGCACCGCTCATTCCCAATGGATGCCCAATAGCTATAGCCCCTCCATGCAGGTTAAATTTTTCATAGGGAACTCCTATCTCCTTGTGAAATATGAAGTTGTTTATAGCAAAGGCCTCATTGTTTTCCCAGAAGTCTACATCGTTAACGCTCCACCCTATGGAATCGAGCAATTTCCTTACTGCTCCTACAGGTGCTGCAGGGAATTTCCAAGTTTCCACACCATGGAATGAAAAACCGATAATTCTTGCTATAGGCTTCAATCCCATTTCTCTAACTTTTTCTTCGCTTGCAATTAATAGCGATGCTGCGCCATCGCTTATCTGAGAGCTACTTCCCGCTGTATGAAAACCCTTGCTAAATGCTGGTTTCAGTTTTCTTAATTTTTCAATCGTTGTATCTCTTCTTATTCCTTCATCTTGCTCTAAAATTATTTTTCCAGAATCTTCGTATGGTATTACAAAGTCTTTCATTAAGCCCGAATCCCATGCCTTTGCTGCTCTCGTATGTGATTCATAAGAGATTTTATCTAAAGATTCCCTATCCGCTTGATATTCGATTGCAGTTAAATCGGCTTCTTCCCCCATTATTTTATTTATAACTGTATCATATAGCCCATCGTAGACCATAGAATCTAAAATTTGCATTTCACTGCCAATCAAATGTCTAACGCCCCATCTAATGTTTTGACTTACCAAAAAAGGTGCATAGCTCATTGATTCCATTCCACCAGCTGCTATCAAACCATAAGAGCCTGCCTGTATATAATTCGCCCCAGTTATTATAGAATTCATGCCGCTTGCGCAAACCATGTCTACGGTCATAGAATCAATATATTCTGGAACACCCGCTTTTAAAGCAACTTGTCTTGCTGTGTCCATACCTGTTCCTGCTCTTATCACATGCCCATAGATAGCCAACTCAATATCTTTAGGTGATATTCCTACTCTTTGGATTAAATTTTTTAAAGTATATGCAGCAAGATCCGTTGGTTTGACATCCTTTAATGCTCCGCCAAATTTCCCAATAGGGGTTCTTAATCCGTCTATTATGTAAATGTTTTCTTTCATTTTTGGCAATAAAATCACCAAATAAATTGTTTCCTGCGGACTATAAAATTCTTGCAAAATAGTTTATTAATAAAAATATTGAGAGATGAAGAAGTTTTATTTTTCTGATATAAAAAATACAGGAGGTGAATGAAGTGGTAAAGATATGGGGAGAAATACTTGGAGGCTATCCAAGATCTGCCAATGTAAGGCATGCAATGAGGGACTTAGAGAAGGGGGAATCATCATTATTAGATCATGAAAGTCTTATAGCGATGTCATCTAGCACAGTTATTGGAGTTCAATTATCTGCTGGTATGAGGTATGTAAGCGATGGTATGATAGACTTTCATGATATATTTAGACCTTTCTTAGAGTCTTGGAGAAATGTTTCAATAACTGGTTTGTTAAGATACTTTGATAACAACTTCTTCTATAGAATACCAGTATTTACTGGGGAACCAGATCCGTCTAGATTTGTTTGGCCTCATAGAATAAGAACATATAGCAAGGTATCATATCCAGCAGGTATGAAAGCCGTTATTCCTGGACCAACCACTATTTTATTGATGGGTAAAAATCAAACCGGGTTAAGCAATGAAGATCTAGCCTATAGCATAGCTTCGGTACTATCTATGGAGGCTGAACAAGCTGAAAAGGGTGGGGCAAGGTTTTTGCAGATAGATGAACCAATGCTTTCAGACCAGGATATAAAAGCAGATGATGCAGTTTTAGCTAGGGATTTAATTTCTGTTATAACTAAGAAAGTTAAAATACCAACATCTCTGTCAGTTTATTTTGATGTTCCAAGAAAAGATGTTTATGAAAAGATCTTAGATTCTGGAGTTAATTACATTTCCCTAGATGTTTCGGATTCATTTAGCAGGGCATTGAATTTGATTAAAGAAAAAGGATTTGGAGATAAAAAACCAATATTGGGTTTGATAGATGCAAGGAGATTGCATGATGATGATTACAATAAAATTAAAGAAGCTATAAAAGGAGTTATAGGTATAGAAAAAGAAGAAATAGGGGTAACTACAACAACATGGTTTGATGTCATACCATATAACTTTGCTATAAGAAAAACTTTTTTGCTTGGAAGCTTTGTTGAAAGACTAGCCAATGATTTAAATCTAGAGGTTATTAATCCTATAAAGGAGGTAGTTAGGCAATGAAATATGAAGTACCTAAAACTTTTCCTACAACTGTTGTTGGTAGCTATCCAAAGCTTGGTAGTGCAAATGAAATAATAAAGAAAAGGGATAGAAATGAGATAAGTGAAGAGGAATTTCATATAAAGATACAGGATTCAATAAAGGAAGTTATAAATGATTATATAGAGGCGGGAGTTGATATAGTGAGTGATGGAGAGCAGTCAAGAGAAGATATGGTTGTATATTTTGCTCAGAGGCTAAAGGGTTATAGCGAAGGTGATTGGGTAAGGATATTTGATAATGTTTATTTTAGAAAACCAGTAATTGTTAATAACCTTGAGAGAATAAAAGAAATGATAATAACAGATTATTTATATGCCAGCAAAATAAGCCAAGGCAGGCCTGTCAAGGCTATAATAACAGGGCCATATACAATGCTAGAATGGAGCTTTGATCTGTTTTATGGTGATAGGAAAGAAATAATAATGGATTTTGCAAAAATAATAAGAGAGGAGCTTATGGAGGCAATAAGTAATGGGGCTAGATATGTTCAGGTTGATGAGCCTGCACTGTCTACAAGACCATGGAAAGAAGAGGCTGATCTATTAAAAGAGGCTCTTGATTATATATTTAAGGGTATGGATGCAAAGAGAATAATACATATATGTTATGGTAGATTGGAAAGGCTCTTACCATATATAATGGATTACCCTGTTGATCAATTTGATTTAGAATTCAAAAACAGCGATTTTAGGTTATTGCCATATCTAAAAGAATACGGTTATAATAAAGAACTTGGCTATGGTGTTGTAGATGTACATACATTGCAGGTAGAAAGCGTTAACGAAATTAAGGAGTCTATAGATAAGCTAATGAAGCTTGATATAATAGGTCCCGAAAAGGTTTACGTTGATCCAGATTGCGGATTAAAGTTATTGCCTAGAGACATAGCTAAGGCCAAATTGATTAATATGGTAAAGGCAGCAAATATTGCAAGAGATCAATATACTTGAGGCGAAGCTTTTGTCAAAATGGGTTGGAAAGCTTCCTTCAGAAATATTAGATGATGTTGTATTAAGCAAGGTAAATTCATATAAGAGACCTTCAACTTTAGTTGGAGCTGAGATAGGAGAGGACTCAGCTTTAATAGATCTAGGATTTTGTGTTCTATCTGTACATTCTGATCCAATTACAGAGGCAAGATTTCATGCAGGCTCATTGGCTGTAGACGTTGCAACTAATGACTTAGCAGTTACAGGCGTTAGACCAAAATGGTTAATACTTGATATGCTTATGCCTGAAGGCTCTCTTTATTCTTCTCTTAACAGTATAGTTGAATCTGCAGTGAATGAGGCTAAGAGATTAAATGTGGAAATTGTTGGAGGGCATACTGAATCAACTCCAGGCCTTATATCGCCTATAATTGTTGGTACCGCGATTGGTTGTTCATGTAAAGATTGCTTTTATCCGACGAGAAATGCTAAGGAGGGGGATTTAATTTACCAAATAAACCCTGCAGGCCTTGAAGGGAGCGCAATTATTGCAACGGATTTTAGAGATATAGCTTTAAAAAAAGGTCTACCAAATGATATATTGGAAAGGGCATCTGATTTTATAAAAAGGATTAGTATAGTTAATGAAGCGTTAGAAGTTTCAGAAAGGAAATTAGTTAATTCTCTCCATGATCCCACTGAAGGAGGCATGCTGGGTGGATTATATGAGATAGCGTATGCATCAAAGCATAATATAAGGATTGACTTAGATAAAATATTTGTTGAAGAAGAAACAAAAATTATAAGCCAAAAATTAAAAATAGACTATACAAAATTAATAAGCAGCGGGACTATTATAGTAACGGTTCCTCCAAGCAACAAAAATGAAATAGAAAGGGTTTTGGATTCAATTAAAGTTAAATATGAGATTATAGGGAGGGTTTTAAATCCAGATGATAAACCTAAGGTAAACTTGTATAAAAACAATAGCCTTGTTTCAAATCTAAATTCCCCGCCTCAAGATGAAATATCTAAGCTATGGGTAATGAAATGAAAATGGTGGTAAAATGCATTTTATAATTGTATCAGGAACTCCAGGTACAGGAAAAAGCAGCATAGCAAGTATAATCTCGACAAGTATAGTCATAAATGAGATCTCAAATGAAAATAAATGCGATGTAATAGAGGTATCGGATTTTGCTATAAGGAAAAATGTAGTGATGCCAGACGATACTGGAAGGGAGACATATGTTATAGATGAAGAGAAGCTTAAAGATGAGATTTTAAAGGAAAGCAAGGGATCAAAGTGTTATTTACTAGTAACCCATTACCCAGATCTTTTTTTAGACGATGAAAGATTTTATAAAGACACCATATTTACGATATTATTAAGGACAAACCCTGTTGTATTGATGAAAAGGCTAAAAGAAAAAGGTTGGGATGAAACGAAAATCATTGAAAATGTCTTAGCAGAGTCTTTTAATTTTATAGCAGAAGAGATCTATGATTATAAATACGATGTAATAGAGATAGATACATCAAATTTAGAGCCTGAAATATCACTTGATTTAATTTTTAAGAAGCTTTATGATTCAGACTTTGGGATCTATATCGATTGGCTTTCCTTTGAAAACCTTCTCGGATTTATTTCTGATCTCGTTAATAGGTTCAACCCTAACTATGATAGGATTAGGTAAAGAAACAGATTGTATTATAGCTTCCCCCTTATCAAGCTTGTCTAATTGATTTAATAGATCACGGCTTAAATTCATTGATGAAGCTATTATTTCTTTATCTCTTGCACTTTTTAGTGCATGGATTATCTTTGTATTAGCATTTAACAATATATTGTTTGGTACCATAGATGGGGATTGGGTTGACAATACAATATTGATTCCATATTTTCTTGATTCAGCCATCATTTGTTCTATTAGACTACCTCCCTCGCTTTCTAAAAGATTTTGGGCTTCATCTATTACTATTAAAAGATTTCTACCATTTCTACTTTTTTCTAGATAAATTATTGCTAAAAGAAACAATGCAAATGCCTTTCTAGCGTTTATGCTATTTATTTCACTTAACCTCACTATATTTATACCATTCTTTATCATATCAATACTGAAAGAATTTTTGTTTTCTTTAACAGAATTGTTTAGCATTTCAATTTTTCTTAGTAGGCCTCTTTTTACGTCTCTGTCCCATCTACTTTCTTCTTCATAGTTTTCTATCTTTTTGATTAAATCAGATAAGGAAGAAGGTCTATTATCTTCTATTATCTTCATTAACATGTATTGCTGTGGTTGAGTTAGGCCTAAGCTTGAACTTAATGAATCTATCAATATATCTTCTCTACCATTAACTTCTTTTATTTTGAAAGGATCGAATGGGTTACTTAATACTGAAATGATGTTTGAATCCTTTAAACTCTCTTCATATTCTCCTGTCCAATCTAATATCAACACATTGCAGAAAGGTGATGATCTGTATGCTAAAGTTACTGCTGTTGTTGATTTTCCATTACCAGTAGAGCCAAATATAGCTACATGATTTTCCAAATCGTTTTTGCTTAAATAAATATCTCTTGAATATGCTCCATCAAATGCCTTGCCTAGATATATTTCATTATGGCTATTTGCTTGTATTCCCTTTTCTGGAAGTATAAGTAGAATTTCCCCTTTACCAATAGGGGATATGCTGTCTATGGCATTATATAATAACTCTTTTTCTCTTATCTCTACATCTTTTATTTTTATGTTCTTAAAAGATGTAGATAGCAAAGTCTTTAGTACTTCTGATTCAATCTCTACATCTTTTTCATTTATTCCTCCTACAATAATGAATGACCTGGAATAGCTACCACTAGTTATTGATATAATGCCATATTTTATTTTACCATTTCTTGATCTATCCTTTATTAAGCTTGATATCAAATTTATAGAATCTTCTTTACTTCCATTAAACTCTATTTCAAATATATTATAGTTATTTTTTTGTGTTTGAGAAATAATCTTTTTATGTTTTTTAAAATAGTAGAATAAATAAACAGTAACAAAAATAGGTAAAATAAATAAAGCCAGGTAAAAATAATTAGGAATCCATAATTTTGGAAAAATTTTTATGTTATAGACTTTTAATATTATAAAGACTGATGGTATTCCTATTAAGATCCTAATATATCTAGGAACCCTATCTATAAAGTTCATTTTACCCTCTATTAAAATAAGATTTTAAAATAGAGACCAAAATAAAAATAATAGATAAAAAGTGAGAAACTTAAAGAATTAAGGTTCTTTTAGAGCGTTTATTGTTGTTTGCAATTCTTCAGTTAAATAAGCACTGCGTTCTGCTATAACAAATAGGATTATTCCAGCTATAACGGCACTTATATTATCATATGAAAATGGTAATAATGGTTTTACAAATGATTCCAAATTTCCATAGAAAATCAATAAGAGTACTGTTTCAAGAGTTAGTGTGTCTAAAAAGTGTGTAAAGCAAGGGATAAAAAACCAGCACTATTGGGCTCAAAGAGCCTAAAATCCACCAACATTAAAAGGGCTAGGCCTAATACACTAAACTTAATCACAAATGATTAAAATGAAATTGTAGATGCGGACAGAAAAAACTGTTAACTAAATAATTATAATCTCAAAAATTAATAATATTATCGGATATTACTATCACTTGGGTCTACTGATAACTAAATAATGGTTATCTTCAATGTCATCTACAAGTATTGGAGTAAATTTTTCCTTTAATAGCAATTCTGATAGTTCTTCGTATGAGATTCTTATGTTTATTGGTGGACCAGGAGGTCTATGAGTTTTTTTGAATTCTAGTATGGCTAGTTTTCCATCACTTTTTAAAATTCTATAAGCTTCTTTTAATACATTGCTCCATGTTCCTCCATGTACAAAACCATGAAAAGCATTTGCCATGAAAACTATGTCAATGCTATTGTTATCTAGGGGTATCTTTTTTGAAATATCAGCTAATAATATTTTTACATTATTAATTTTTTTCTTGTTTAAGGAATCCTTTAAAGTCTCTAAAGCTTCTTCAGATATATCTATGGCATAAACAAGACCTTTGTTAACTCTTTTTGCAAACTCTATTGAAAATCTACCCGGGCCCGAAGCTAGATCTGCTATTAAATCATCTTCTTTTATTTGGATTTTTTCTATAAGCCTTTCTATAAGCTTTTCATCTATTTGTTTATGTTCAAACCCATAATGCCAAGGTTCTTCGCCTTTCGAATTCATATATTTCACCATATATAAGTTATTTATATACAAATAAAAATTTTATATAGATTTTCAAATAAAAAGTTCTTACTTTAAAGCTGAAGGTTAGGTCTTCTTTCTTATAATTAAAAAGGCTATAATTATTATTAGTATTACAACAATTATTCCTATTGCGATATAATAGCTAGGGTAACTTAGCTTACTTGTAGTTGTGCTTGATTTCGTGCTTGTAGTTGTTAAACTTGAAGTTGCTGATATAGACGTGCTTGTCGTAGTTATACTTGAAATCACAGTTGTCGTGCTAGTAATACTTGTAGTGGTTTGATTAGCTATAGAGTACTTAAAGGTAACATTACCAGGTAAAACAGTTAATGTATTGTTTTTTGAAGATACAATTGTAGAATTAGTGTATATTAAAACTGCATTATTAGGAAAGCTAATGTTTGATTCAACTGGTAGCTCTAAATTTATTGAAAACAAATTACCATTTTGTATTGCTGCATTTAGTGAAATAAAGGATATGTTTACCAAAGAGCTATTAGTTACCAGTATTGTTAATAAACCATTTGAATAGCTTATTGGTAAAGGATCATTATTATTTAAATCTATAGCCTCATAGCCAGTAACATTTCCAGGAACCTTGATAGTTATTTGTGTGGGAGCATTTGTAACATTAATTTCAAAAAATCCTATAAGATTTCCATATTGATCTAAATTAATCTGATTATTTGCTTTAGCTATAATCGGTGATAGGGCTAGAAAAGAAAAGATTAATATAGTTAAAAATATTTTTCTTTTGTTATTTTTCATTTTTATATCCTCCTTAATTTTTATGAATTGTAATCGCTCATTGAGAAATTATTAAACATGTATGATAAAACATTAACTTGCGTTGCATTTAATTCATATATTGTATAGTACTTGCCAGTAATTATACCATTTACCTTTACTAATGAGTCTAAGCTTAATTTACCATTTATTACTGTATTTTTCGTTATATTAATTATTATTAATTGCCAAGTATTGTCCATATATGGCATAAACCCCCTGCTCTGAATTCCTATCATATGGCCCACCATTAAATAGCTGTTATTTGTTAAATTCCACACCAAAAATCCTATAACTGTGACATTTTTCCCTATTATAATGCTATTCTCTATAGTGTAATTAATTCTATAGTCAAGGACAAGTATTCTGTTTGATATCATAATAAGCCTGTTAACCATCATTAATTGTGTATTGCTTAAAATATTTTGTGCTTCTTTATCTTCTTGTATTGATTCATTTATCAAGGATAATGCAACATTATCAAAGCCTAAGGTATATTCTTTTATTGAATATTTAGTTAAATTAAGTGAAGACTCCATTAAGTTAACTGCTTTACTCAAAGTTGTGTTGTTTTGAACTATTTCGCTTGCTTGCTGCAGTGAAGCATTTATTACATTTATTTTTATCAGCATTGGCCAAATAAAATTCATCCTCCCAGTTTGATTTACAACAAAGGATAGCCTTTGAGTCATAACTATACCCTCTAGGTTGTTTAATGCTATCAATAAATGAGAATATTCATCAATGCTTAAATTGGTTGCATTTTTTGATAATTGATTTTCGACCAACTCCATAACGGGCGTGACGGTTAATTGTGCATTTCCATATACCGAAGACGCATTTCCGAACTCATCTTGAAACAATTTATTTATTTTGTTTGCATCATTCTCAAACCTATTTTTGATAAATTTAGCTACCTTTTCTTTAGCAACATTTGATATATTAACAGAAATTTGCATTAATTCTTCCTTTATTTGGGTAAGTATTTTAGCCGCATTGCTAACGTTTCCTTGAGTAATATTATTTAATGCCATTTTTATTTGAGAAATTATCATATCTTTATATGTAGAATTTATTACTGCATCTGTGTTGACAAATTCTTCTATTCTTAATAATTGCATTTTTATGCCCTCTGCTTGTAATTGGGATACATTTATGACAGATGGTTTAGTTCTCATTTGGTTAGCAAGGTTTTTCATTGCCATATGGAGGTAGCTAATAGCCCCTGTGTAATTACCTTCATTGTAAAGGTTTAATGCAATGCTGTAATAATTTTCAGCCTGTGTAACATTTACTCCATATTTTTTAGCAAATTGAATTGCTGTGTTAGTTATATTCAATAAAATTTGTGTAGAATTCTTTAAGTTATTTTCTTCTCCATTTTGATTGCTTTGCTGAGTAACATTTGATTGAGCATTTACAAACGGGAACAACATTAAACCAATTAAAAGTAAAACTATCCCAATCGACAAAGTTTTTACCAAATTTTTCTTAACCGATTTCATTTATACCACCTTTCCTCTTTTTCAATTTTTATTTTTGTTTTTTAATCCTAATTAAGGAAAACCCAGAACTTGTAGGGAAAGTATAGGGAAAGATATTTGTGATATTAAAAAAGAATTAATTAACTAAAACTTTTATTTTGCCTTTAAAAAATAAAGTTATGGCGGATAAAATGAAAAAAGAATTGAAGATAATGATATTAATGCTTTCAATACTAATGTTTTCAATAGGCATTATATTTGGTATAACAGGTATGCCAATAATTGCTGGCCTAACAATTACTATTGCGTTAATATTGTATTTGGTATCATGGGTTATCTATTCAAATGCCAGATACGTATTTTTGGGTTTGATGATAGGTGGGGATATAGGAAGCATGATTTCAATTTTTTCCCACCCCCTAATACTACCTTTTGTTATTATTGAGAGAGGAAGGGGGCATGAATCTATTGATATAGATTTTGTACAAATAATATCTTTTCTTGAACTTATCTATTATATTATGAAATATCATGTTTTAAAAAATAAAAAGATCGGTGCCATGCGTTGAACAGACAAGAATACTCAATTTATTTTTCAAGAACAATATATGCGGCTCAATGGTACATATTAGCACCCGCAACATTAGCTATAGCAAATCAAGAGCATGTAGGTAAAGAGCTAATCGGTTTCTTACCATTTGCATTTATAGTAGGTGCTGCCATAACACAAATACCAGCAGCCATATTTTCATCAAGGATAGGACCAAAGAAAACATTTATAATAGGCCTTTTTATATTATCTCTTTCAGATATAGTAGTTTCTTTTACTAATTCATTTTTTCAGGCATTACTATTAAGGATTTTTGCCGGTATGGGGGCAGGACTATATTTTTCTCCTGCTGCAGCTGTATTGGTAAATTCTAATAGGCAGAAATCCGTAACATTAATGGGTCTGTACAATGCAGCTTTTAGTATTGGAGGTCTAATAGGACTATCATGGGGATTAATAGATGCGTTGATAGGCTGGAGAATGGCAACTTCTATTGGAGGTCTAATAGGAGTTATTGCTGCAATAGAAAATGTATTTTATGTAAAGGATGTTAAATTAAATAAGATTCAGAAAATAGTTTTTGATAAAAAACTAACACTATTGGGTATTGCTACATCGGGAATTTGGGGAGGTAGCTATGCTGTTGGCGAATTAATGCCCTCATATGTCTCGCAAATATTTAAAGTAAGTCCATATATGACAAGTCCATTGATCTCATTGTATTTTGTTGGTAACATTATTGGTGGAGGATTGGCATCTATTTTTGAAAAAAGAAATAAAATAAAAGGTATATTTATAATGACAATACTAACTGGTATGATTTATCCCCTTTTTGGTTTATTAAATATTTACTTTATGGCATTGATATCTTTGATTAATGGTATGTTAATCAATACGTCAACGAGCATTTATTATGCTATTGCTGTTGACCTATCAAGCAAATCTAATGAATCTTTTTCTTTATCATTGATTAACTTGATAAATATGGTTTTAGGTGTCTGGGTATCCCCCCTATTTTCATTTGCAATGGGAATAAACTTAGCATTACCTTTATATATATTGCTTGCTGTAACTATTATACCGGTGGTGTTAATAAGAAAATTATAAATATTAAAAATATAATAAGGTTGTGAAAAAAATGAGTGAAAACATAGCTATAATAGCCGATTGGGATGCTGATGGAGTAATTGCAGCAGCTGCTATAGTTTATTCACAAGAGAAGCTCGGAGTCTTTCCTTTAAAAGGCAGGCACAAAATAGAATTAATACCATCAGGACCAAGAGAGATGGAACAGACGATTAAAGGGCATTGCTGGGATGTCTTGATAATACTAGACATACCTTTTTCTCAAGAAGTCGGCAAGGCACTTGATGAATTGAGCTCAAATAATTGTAGGCCAAGAATTTATTATTTTGATCATCACCCAGTTACTTTAGAAAATATGAGTGTAATAGAGTCTAAATACAATGCCTTAGCTATATTAGGAAAAAGTCCAACAGCTGTATTAGTTAAGAGGTTTTTGGATGGATTAAATGTAAAGCTAACTCCTAGGCTTTTGAATTTAATAGATGCAATAGGCACTCTTGAAGGAGGAGGTTGGCTAAGATCTAAACAACAGATATCTGAGGGTATAATAAAATTAGCTGCATCGATATCTAAGGCTTTAAATCAAAGTAAAGATAAAAATATTTGGATAAAATATGTTGAATGGGCATCAAATCCTTTGCCTTTTGAGCAATCTCTTTTAAAGCAAGGTGGGGATGAAGAATTTAAAAATGTAATTGATTTAGGAATAGAAGTTTCAAAAGAGAGCGATAAAGAAATCAAAGAAATTGCTATGGAATTAGCCATATCAGCAAAAAATCTTGGCTATTTAAAGTTTGTAGATGCCAGAAATAAATGGAATAAGAGTGGGGCATCTGCCTTGGCATCTGCTATATATAAAACATTAAAGATGACAACAGCTCTATTGGTTGAAAAAGAAGATAATGTAAGGCTTTTAATAATAAGGAGTGGAAGGGGAGAAGCATTGAAAATAATGAAGAACTTGTATAATATGGGAGTGACTGAAGATGTTGGAGGCCATGGGAATATAGCAGTTGCTAAGCTAAAACAGGAAATAACAATTAAGATACTCGAGGATTCATTAAGGAAGGCCTCAATATCTTCACTAAGTGATAGCTAAATAAGAATTCTTAAAGTATAATGAGATGAAGTTGTTGGTTAATAATAAATAAAATTTTAATAAATAAATTTTATAGTTTAATTTAACAAAAACATAGAAAAGTTTATATAGAAGCGCTCTCACGAATACTCTACTGGAGCTAAAATTAGTTAGTAAATAGGTGATAAGCAATGGCAAGTGGAACTGGAGGGAATATACCTGTACTAATACTTAAAGAAGGTACTCAAAGATCTTATGGTAGAGAGGCTTTAAGGAATAATATATTAGCGGCAAAGGTTTTATCAGAGCTATTAAAGACAAGTTTAGGACCTCGTGGATTAGATAAAATGTTGATAGATTCTTTTGGAGATATAACTATAACAAATGATGGTGCAACCATAGTAAAAGAAATGGAAATCCAACACCCAGCTGCTAAGCTATTAGTAGAGATAGCAAAAGCTCAAGATAGCGAAGTCGGTGATGGTACAACAAGCGTTGTTGTATTAGCAGGAAGTTTACTTGAGAAGGCAGAAAAATTATTAGAAGATAACATACATCCATCAATTATTATAGACGGATATACAAAGGCAATGAATAAAGCATTAGAGGTTTTAGATAAGGTTGGATACAAAGTAGATGTAAACGATGAATCTTATCTCAAAAAAATTGTAGATACTACTATATCAAGCAAATATACAGGTCAAGGTCCAGAGAAAGATATAATAGTAAATATAGTTGTTAATGCTGTAAAAACAGTTGCAGAGCCCAGGCCTGATGGAACATATTACATAGACTTAGACAATATTAAAGTAGAGAAGAAGAAAGGAGAAAGCTTAACAGATACATCATTAATTAAAGGTATAGTAATAGATAAAGAAGTCGTACACCCTGGCATGCCTAAGAGAATAGAAAATGCTAAAATAGCGGTTTTAGATGCAGCATTAGAAATACAGAAGCCTGATATTTCAACAAAGATAAGAGTAACTGATGTAGATCAATTAGATAACTTCTTGGAGGAGGAAACAAAAATATTAAAGGAAATGGTTGAACAAATAGCAGCAACTGGTGCCAATGTAGTAATTACACAGAAGGGAATTGATGATGTTGCCCAACACTTCCTAGCAAAGAAGGGTATATTAGCAGCTAGGAGAGTAAAGAGAAGCGATATTGAAAAAATTGCTAAGGCAACTGGTGCCAAGATCGTAACAAGTATTAAGGATCTAAAGCCTGAAAGTTTAGGTTACGCAGGTGTTGTTGAGGAAAGAAAGGTAGGAAATGATAAAATGATATTTATAGAAGAAGCTAAGAATCCAAGAAGTGTAACTATATTGTTAAGAGGAGCAAATGATATGCTATTAGATGAGGCAGAAAGAAATCTAAATGATGCTCTCCACTCAATGAGAAACATATTAAGAGAACCTAAAATAATAGGTGGTGGAGGGGCTGTTGAGACTGAAATAGCAATGGCTCTGAGGGATTATGCAAGAACAATTGGAGGAAAAGAACAACTAGCAATCGAAGCATTTGCAGAAGCATTAGAGGTAATTCCAACTGTTTTATCAGAAAGCAGCGGTATGGATCCATTAGACACATTAATGGAATTAAGATCATATCATGGTAAAGGCTTTAGGTTCGCAGGAATTAATGCAGTTGAAAGTAAAATAGTGGAGGATGTAACAAAGAGCAATATATATGAACCAATATTGGTTAAAAAACAGGTAATAAAAAGTGCATCAGAGGCTTCAATTTCATTATTAAAGATAGATGATTTAATTGCGGCATCTGCACCAAAGTCTGAATCAAAGCCAGGCCAAGGTGGAGAAGGATCATCAGGTATGCCTCAAGGTATGCCTCAAGGAATGGGCATGTAAGTAAAAAATTTTAAAAATAATTTTAAATTTTATTAAAGTTTAATTCTTTCGCTTTTTTCTTTTATTTTTGAATCAAAGAGAGTGTTCCAATGTCTATGGAAATGTTAAATCCGATGCTGAAAAACGTTATAAACAGTTTGGGATATAAAAATTTATTACCTATACAAGAAAAAGCCATACCCGTTATTTTAAATGGACATCACACTTTAATAGTATCTCCCACTGGATCTGGTAAGACAGAAGCCGCTTTTTTGCCAGTTGTATCACAAATTTTAAATAAGAAAATAGAAGGCGATAAGGAAGGGATAAAAGCTATTTATATAACCCCTTTGAGGGCATTAAATAGAGACATATCTTATAGAATAGAAAAGATTGTAACTGGTGTAGGTCTATCTCTTTTATTAAGGCATGGAGACTCTACTGTTACACAAAGAAAAAAATTTCTTGAAAATCCTCCAGATTTTATGATTACAACACCTGAAAGTCTTAATCTTTTATTAACAGTAAAAGATAAAAGGAGCCTTTGGGAAGAGGTTTCTTATGTTATTGTCGATGAAATACAGGAGCTTCTTGATAATAAGAGAGGCGTTGAATTATCATTAATTTTGGAAAGATTAGATGAAATATCAAAAAATAGGATTCAAAGAATAGGTCTTTCTGCAACTTTATCTGAAAAAGGGAAATTGGAAGCGGCAAACTTGTTAGCTTATGGAAGACAGGTTAAAATAGTAGAGGACTATTCTATAAAAAAATATGATATCTCTATGCTTATAATTAAAAATAATGATAATCAATGGAGCAGTGCGGTAAAATGTGTTTTAGATGTAATAGAAAAAAATGAAGGTTCTTTGCTTATTTTTACCAATACTAGGGCTGTTGCAGAAAAGCTTTCGAATGAAATATCGAAAGTATATGGTAATATTGCAATTCACCATGGAAGCCTTTCTAGGGATGTTAGAGAAAAGGCAGAAAAAATGTTTAGAGAAGGAAAAATAAAGACATTAGTTGCTACATCATCAATGGAGCTGGGTATTGATATTGGCAAGATAGACACTGTTTTGCAATTCATGTCACCAAGGCAGGTGATAGTTTTATTGCAAAGGGTTGGCAGATCAGGTCATAAAATAAATGATATAAGTAAAGGAATAATAGTATCTATGGATAATTTGTTTGAAATACTAGAATCTGGTGTTATAATATCTAGAGCCGAGAGAAATAATTTAGAAGATTTAATTATTCCAAAAAGATCTTTAGATGCACTATCTCATCAGTTAGTTGCTGTACTTGTAGAAGGAACTTCAGATAACTTATCTACAGCTCTAGACATAATAAAAAGGGCTTACCCCTTTTCTTCCATTACATATGATGATTTGAAAATGGTAATAAAACATCTTGATAGTGTAAAGGTTATAAGGTATAATGAAGATATGGAAAATATTTCTCAATCTAAAAGGACAAGAAGGTATTTGTATGGGATATCAATGATACCAGACGAGGTTAGTTTTTCTGTATATGATATTTCTTCCAATTCAAGAATCGGAGAAGTTACTGAAAGGTTTGTAGAAACTGCGATGCTTGAAGAAGGAAAGAAAAACTTTAGGTTTACTTTAGGAGGAAAGGTATGGGAAGTAATAACAATAGATTATGACTCTGAAAAAATTGAGGCAAAGCCAATTGGTATCGAAGAGGGATCTATACCTATTTGGGAGGGAGAATTAATACCTGTATCATATGATGTTTCTAGAGAGGTTTGTTCATTAATTAGCTTAGGTATGTTAAATAAAAATGAGCTTGAATTATTGTTGAGAAAAAGGAAGATTCCTGAAAATGCTATAGATAAGATCAGCAGTATATTAGAAGGTACAAGAAATATTTGGAAAACAGAGTTAAGTATTGGAGAACCTATAATAGAAAATGTTAATGGGAGCTCTATATTATATGCATGCCTTGGAAGTAAAGGTAATTTCTTGCTTGCATTAATTTTATCGAAAATAATAGAAAGCAGGATAAAAGTGCGGATAGATTACATACCTTATGCAATAATTTTTACGTCTCCTTTAGGAGTAGATGGTGAGCTTGTTAAAGAAGCGATTATGAAGTTTAAATTAATGGAAGGTCCAGAAATATTGGGTTTGGCTCAAGATGCTGTTAAAAATTCTTCTGTCTATATATCAAGATTTTTGCAAGTTTCTAAAAGATTAGGTATTATTGATCCTAAAGTAAAAATACCATTTGAGTTAGGTAAAAAATTAATAGATATATATAGAAATACAATAGTTGATGAAGAGACCATAAGAGAGATAACTTATGATAAATTTGATATCCAATCCGTTTTAAGCTTTAAAGAAAATTTAAAAGGAGTTAAGGTAATAAAGCTTAATGAGCCAAGCCCTATTACAAATGAAGTATTAACAAATCCTTACTTAAAGAAAGATCTAGCAACTAATCTAAAAGACTTGGCAATAGATTATATCATAGAAGGATTAAGAAAAAATGCTAATAATAAGGAGGCTCTGTTTGTTTGTGCTTCTTGTGGAGAGACCTGGAGCAGCAAGGTAAAGGATTTAAGCAATATAGTTAGATGCCCTAAATGCAAAGGCATGATGATTGCTCCTATGCCTAATACAGATTGGGGTAAAAATGCTGTTGATATTTTTAAAAAATGGAAGATCAAGAAAATAAAAAAGCTTGATGAGTCTGAAAAAAAGATTGTAAAAGAAATTTTAGATAGGGCAAGTTTATATATAAATTATGCTTCTCAAGGACTAGGGCATTATGTAATAGAGTCCTTAATGACGCAGGGTGTTGGACCTAAAGCAACCAGGAAGGTTATTGAAGCTTATATGAGAGGAGGGGATAGGGAATTTTATAAAGCATTATTAAAGGCTAAGGAGGATTACATATCTTATAAAAAGTATTGGGATAAATAGTTATTTGTTTTTTCAATTCTAAAGAATTATCAATTATTTTCGCTCTAAAATGCAGTGTTTTGATTTCTAGAAGGTATTTGGGTAGCACCCAAAGCTTAAACATTAAGATCTTGAGAAACCTATCCTTTAGGGTTGGAGTAGATTAGCCTCTTATGTAAAACATATTAGTTAAGCCAGTATTATAGACCTAGCTGGCTTATAGGCAACTAATAGTCCTATTATAGTTAAGCATACAGATAAATCTATAACATGGACGATATAGTTGATTTATTAAGGATAATCGAATCTGTTGAAAGAATTATGACACTAAGAAAACAAAAAGATGATGAGCAAAATAAAAATGAAGGAAAGAAATAATTTAAATATAAAATTTTAAATATAATTGTGTTTTAATGCAATTCTCTAATGTTTTCTCATATTTTACAAAGATGGGCTGAATCCTTTTGCTCGATCATGATTGAAGATAAAATAATTGAAATGAAAGTGTAGGGACAAATTGTTCAAAGGATTATGTTTCTTTATATAATATAATTCCGAACTTGCCTATATCTTCTAATGCTCTATCATCTACATATGGTGATATCATAACTAACTTAGGTTTGATACCAGTCACTTTCTCATATAGTTTACCTTTTCTCCAAAACTCTATTACATCTCCTCTAGATGTGCTAGATTTGATTTCTATCAATATATGTTCGTGATCTTTTATTAATATGTCTACTTCTATATCGCTTGGATATCCATAAACTTCGCCGAACTCATCCCTAAATATCCATCTTTCAACTTTTCCAACTCCTAATAATTTCTCAACGACTCCTCTCATACCATTTCTAAAAGCTTGTTCAGAAAATATTCCCCATCTGGCTCCAAGAGCTTCTAAACGTCTATTAAATGATGCAAAAGTATTATTAAAATCATTCCTTAATTGCTTTAATTCGTTCTCTATAGCCTCGAATCTCTTGTTGTTTTCTTCCCAACGTTTGTTGTTTTCTTCCCAACGTTTGTTGTTTTCTTCCCAACGTTTGTTGTTTTCTTCCCAACGTTTATTTTCTAGTTCAATAAGTTTATTAAAATCTTCTCTAAGTCCTTTTAATTCCCTCAATATGCTATCCAAACCTAAAATACCAGCTACTGCATAACGAAATTCTTCGTTTTCTCTAAGCAATCTCAAAAATTCTTCTTTAACTGCCATATTCCCCTATTTATATGTTATCAAAAAAAGCTTATAAACATGAGCACACAACATTATATCTAATCATAAATCAATTAACAAATCTAACACCTCAGTGCCTGATGCAACCATTAAAGGCAGTTTCCGATAACTCATGAAGCTCATATCATTTGAAGACATTTATTGACCCATACCTTTCTTAGCAACATTAC
>JBMFKU010000019.1:0-23936 GCA_049971805.1 Caldisphaera sp. | reverse complement strand
GGTTGGGTGGGGATAAAATTCAAAAAAGAGACGTGGATGTACTCGCTGATACCTTACAATATAGCAATGGGACCTCTCTCTACTCTTGTTACATTAGAAATTCTCAAAATAGGAGGGACTGTAATAGACGTTGCTTTAACAATATCTTTTGGAAACTTATCAAGTATAATAGGTTCTTTAATTTGGGGCTTTGTTTCGGATATATATGATAGGAAAAAACAAATTTTGTTAAGTTTTTCACTTACAGGGCTATTTTTATCATTGTTAGCTTTTTCTAAAAATGTTTATGAGGTAGAATTGTTTTATACAATATTGTCATTTTTTAATTCAGCAAGTGCAACACCTTTATCTTTATTAATTATGGGCACCGTAAGAAAAGATCTTTGGACATCAGCATATGCTAAAATGAATTATTTATCTTCTATAGGTTATTTAATAGGTCTCGTTTTATCTGCTATTATATCATTTTATTTAAACATATTATCAATAATTTTAATAATGGGCATACTAACCCTTATCTCATTTTTATTGGGCATATTTATTTTACCTAGGCCAGAGGTGCACTTTGAAAGAACAGTATTTCTTCATAATTTAGAATCATTCCTATTAAGAATTAAACAAATACCTGTAATCTTTCTTCATTTACCATCTAGGCACTCATTCAAGATATTTTCAATATCAAGATTAAAATACAGCCCAAGCTCGTATGTTTCATATTTATATATTGGTATGTTATTATTTTACCTTTCTTCAGGAATATTTAACACAGAGTATCCTGCCGGTTTAAAAACAGGTAAATTAAATAATACAACAATACTAGCTATATTTTCCATTGGTATGCTATTTCAAATAATTTCCTATTATATTTCTCCTAAAATAATAAATAAGCATGGAAAGGCAAAAACTTCATATATATCTTTAATTATGAGAGGGTCTTCTTATGCATTGATTGGAATCTTTACTTTTTTGATTGCAAATAAGATAAGTTTAATTGTAACTGGATTTGTATTTTATCCAATAGCTGCAGGAATTGCTTTTTCAATGTTTTATACCTCATCAAACATAATGATATTTGAAATTGCTAAAAGTGGTAGAGAAGGCTCAACTCTAGGAGTTTACAGTACATTAACAGGTATTGCTTTAACCTTAGGTTCTTTTGTATCTGGTTATTTAGTTAAATCAATAGGGTTTGAATTAACCTACATTATAGCTGGAATCATTCTATTAGTGGATTCATTAATATTCAAATTGATTCAAGGATTGCCAAGATAATTATTTCCATATAAGCTTATTAATTATAATTTTAACTATAACTTGGCGAAGAAATTGAAGGTAAATGAGTTAGCGCCTAAAAGCGCTGTTGAGGAAATTAGCGTAAAGGTTGTAAAGATATCCGAGCCAAGAAATGTATATGGTAAAGATGGAATGTCACACAAGGTTTCTGATGTATTGGTAGGAGATGAAAGCGGGACAATAATAATGACATTATGGGATAACAACATTAATAAGGTAAAAGAAGGGGAGTCAATAAAGGTCCAAAATGCCTATGTATCTACATTTAAAGGAAGCATGAGGCTATCTTTAAATAAAAATGGAGGGAATATAACAGTTCTAGAAAAGGAAATCGAAAATGTCAATACTGGTAACAATATGTCTGATAGAGTAGTTGAAGATGATAATAGAAGAAGTTATAGTTCTTATGGAAGAAAACCATCTTACAGAAAAAGATATTAAATAATTAAAATTATTAATATTTTCTTTATTGTTTGAGTAAAATATTAATTTTTATCCCTTGACTTATTACTTGAGTGGTATACTTGGAAGAAAAAATAAAGTTACTTGAAAATCTTGGAGCAGAATTTGCAGATATACGTTATATAAAAAATAAAACATTATCTATTATAAGCAATGAAACAAGAAACTTTGTTACAAATAATGGCATATCAGAGGGCTATTCTATTAGAGTTTTATATAAAGGTAACTTTGGATACAAAGCTACAACCAATTTAAATAACTATGAGATTAAAGAAGCACTAAATGTTTCTATTGGTGATGGAAGGTCTAGGATATTTTACGCTAGTCCTAAAAGAGATAAAATAACCATCAAAGAAAAATATGAAAACAATTTAGGAATGGAAAAAAATATGAAGGAAATTTCAGAGATTAAAGATAAAATTATGAAAAGCGATAAGAGAATAAAATCTGTAAATGTAAGATATAATAGATCAAACTTTGAAAAGAAATACGTAAGCAGTGATGGAAGAGATATTGAATTAAACTATACAATTTCAAACATTTATATATCTGCCGTAGCAAGAGAAAACGATATAACTGCAAGTGCTCATGTTTCTTTATCAACTTATTTAGGATATCCGTTGGAAGTTTTTGATATAAACAAATCAATAGAAAAGCTATTAACAAAATTAAATAATCAATTAAAAGGAAAACCGCCAAAGGCTGGTGAATTTAAAGTAATTTTATCTCCCGAAGTAAGTGGTGTTTTTGCCCATGAAGCCTTAGGACACCTTGCAGAAGCTGATTTAGCAATCCAAGGTATTTTAGGTAAAATGGTTGGTAAAAGAATTGCTAAGGATTTTGTTAATGTATCTGATTCTCCATATAACGAAGATCCAATGGCTATAGGCATAACTCCATATGATGATGAAGGTATAGAAGGAAGAGAAGTCAAAATTATAGAAAATGGATTTGTTAAAGAATTTATGAATAATAGAGCTTATGCTGCCTCATTAAACCAATCACCAACTGGTAATGGGAGAGCTGAAGACTTTAGAAGCAACGTATTGGTTAGAATGAGGAACACATATTTTAAACCTGGGGATATGAAATTAGATGAAATTATAAGAGAGGTAAAAGATGGATATATGATGAAATCGGTTTTAGGAGGGCAGACAAGTCCTGATGGCACATTCCAATTTGGAATCGAAGAAGGATATAAGATAGAAAAAGGAGAAATTACATATCCTTTAAGAAACGTCGGAATCGCTGGATATACTTTGGAAACATTATCAGCCATTTCTAGCATAACAAAAGATTTTTCATTCTGGCCAGGAGTATGTGGAAAGATGGGACAAAGCGTTTTTGTTGGTACAGGCGGACCTTATTTATTAGTAGAAAAAATTAAAGTTGGTGGTATAAATGGATAATAGAGAAAACAATGTTGATAAAATTTTAAAAAATTTATCAAGCAAAAACATTGAAGCAGAAATTTTTCATGTTAAAGTAAGGTTTTATGAGCTATCAATAGAAAAAGGAGAACAACATGGACTAATAAACGAAGAAAGTGGGTACGGATTAAGAATAATTAATGATAAAAGGCTAGGATTTGCTTATGGAAATACATTGAATGATGAACTCATTGACTTAGCTATAAGCTCATCCAATGCTAATGAAAGAGATGATGCAAATTATTTGCCAGGTCCCCAAAAACTATATAAATTAGAGGGAATATATGATGAGTCCCTATTAAATCCTATTGAAAATCTAAAATCTTATTTAAATGACATAAACTCCATTAAAGATAAGGTTAATATAATAAATTCAAAGGCTGTTGGAGGAGTTGCAGAGGTTGAGATAAAGAATACCCAAGGAATAGATGTTAGTGAGAAAAATTCATTTATTTGGGTTGGGATTATTGCTAATTATTTAGGAAATGAGGTAACACCTGAAATATATGAAGGAATGGGATCTAAATCAGTAAAAAAAATTAATATAGATAAAATAATAAAAAGTATATTGGAAAAGACAGAAATTATGAAAAATAGAAGAAAAATTAACAAAAAGTTTGATTATATTATTTTCACTCAGAAAGCAATAGATGAACTAGTAGTTCCCTTATTAAATTACGGTTTTTCTCTAGAAAACTCTTATCGAAATAGAACCCCATTTAAATTAAATGATTTTTTAGAATCAAAAATATCTATAACTGATGATCCATTAATACCATATTTTAGCTGGAGTAGAGAATTTGACGGAGAAGGATTACCATCTAAAAGAGTAGAGATAATAAGAGATGGCGTTATAAAATCTTATCTATCAAATTCTTATTGGGCTAAAAAAGCAAATTACGAAAATACTCACTCTGCATTTAGAACATATACATCATTGCCTAGTATTTCTACTACAACCCTTGTTTTTAGCGGGAAGAATTTTAGCGATAATAATGCAGTATATGTAGATCAATTGCAAGGAGTTCATACAAGCAATTTTGATACAGGTGATTTTAGCGTTTCTGCAAATGTTGCTTGGGATAATGATGGAGGATTTAGGGAAATACTGATTTCAGGAAACATAAAAGAATTGCTTAATAATATTATAGGCTTTGATAACGATCTAATACAATACAATAAGGTCTTTTCTGGTAAAATGATGGTAAAAGGGTTAAGCATAGCTTAAGCTTTTAACAAATGGAATAAAATTTTATTGTTTGGTTATTTTGTTCATAAGATTTGATATTAATAAAAATATGCATTTAAGGTTTAATTTAAAAATTTATTAAAGGCGATAAATTGGTAGGAAGTGTTTTCATTTTAAAAAATAGCAATAACATGGAAGAAGCACAAGCTTTTACTGAAGAATTAATGAGTTCATCTTTAAGACATCATGAATCTCTTTATGGTGTTATTACTCAATTAAAAAATAATGGAAAGTCTATCGGCTTATATTGTAAATTTGATAACTCTGAAAACGTAACCAGAAGAATAACTGGAGGACCTGCATTAAACTATTACGAAAATTACATATACTTTAGCTTAATTCAAAATAAAATAGAAACATTAAGCAAATTAAACAAAAGGATAATAGACCTAATGAAATGCGTATCAGGTATAGAACCGTTTGGAGGAGCTTCTTTATCAAGGGATAAGAAAGCCATTTATGGTATTACAAAACTAGATACTCTGGAAGTTATAGAAATTATAATGAAAAATGGAGAAAACGATATAAAGAGATGCTTAAATTCAACAGAAAATATAGAAATAAAAGAAGTTAGCAATATAAATCCTAATAAACAAATAATTGATTCTTACAAGGCTGATTCTTGGATAAGATACGGTGCTAAAAGCTTGCAATATAAATATGATGTAAATAAAAAGGGGTTTAATGTAGAGATATCAGCATCGGTCTATGAAAACTATATAAAAGAAATACAAATAACTGGAAACTTCTATGCCTCTCCACCTATGGAACCAATTAATGCTCTAATTAGCTTACAAGGAACACCAATCAATGAAGTATATTTCTATGGAGTCAAGGGAAGGCTAAAGAAGATAGAATTTGAAGGTATTGATAAAGAAGCAATTAGTAGTGCATTGGATGGTATATATAAGATACTATTAACAAAGCAATAAAGGTAGAGGATAATTAGATCTTATGATAAAAATTTCAATTTGCAGATATAATTAAAAAGGTGACATTTTTATTGCAAAAAACTTTATAAAGGAAGAAAAATAATTTTAATTGAATAAAATTGAATAAATACTTAGACATAATAAAGGCTAAAACTTTATTCAAATTAAAATAAACATGAGGCTATTAAAATGGAATTTAAATTCGATGAACTGGCGTTTGTAATGGATTGCCCTGCAACACCACTTTCTCATATATCAAGTAATGAAAAAATGGAAAATAAATTAATTCAAGTAACTATTTACATTACAAGAGCATGCAATTTAAACTGTACACATTGCTATATTTCTGCAGGAAGGCCTCTAAATAACGAATTGAATTATTACGAATGGAAAAATGTGATAGATCAACTTAAATATATGAAAATAAAAATAATTTACATATTAGGAGGAGAACCATTACTTAGAAATGATATATTTGATATAATTAAATATTCATCGTCATTAGGCATATATACCGCTATGAGCACCAATGGAACATTAATAAATAAAACAACAGCAAAAAAGTTAAAGGATACAGAAATAAATGAAGTTCAGGTTAGCATCGACGGCCCAAATGAAGAAATAAACAGCGTATTAAGAGGGAAAGGTAATTTTAATTTAGCTATAAATGGAGTAAAAAACTTAGTTGATGAAAATATTAAGACAACATTAAGTTATGTTATAACAGATTCGAACAAAGATTATATAAAGGATATGGTCGATTTGGCTATAAAATTAAATGTTAATTCAATAAATTTTAGCCCAGTTCAATATTTTGGTAGGGCGAAAATTAATAAAATTAGAATATCAAGAAAATATGCAATAGAATCCTATAAATTATTAAAAAAGTTAAGTGAAGAAAATAAAAAAATCAAAATAACAATAAACGGTTTTAGATTTTACTTGGATAACTTGGATGAAGTTTATAACTCATTAATTAAAAAGGGTTTGTCAAATTATTATTCTTGCCCAGCTGGGAGATCTAGGTTTATAATAGATTCAAATGGTGACATCTATGGCTGCGAGCTGTTAATTAACAGAAAATTCTTAGAAGGCAACGTTAGAAAGAATAGAATTGAAGATATTTGGATTAATGGATTTAAACAATTTAGAGAAGATAGATGGAAAAAAATCAATTATTGCTCTACATGCGAAATATCAAGCCTATGCCAAGGAGGTTGTGTTGCGAGAGCATTTAATGGGGAGAACATTTATAATAAAGATCCTCTATGTAATTTTAATGTAGAACATTTATAATAAAAAATAAATCTAACCATCAACCATAATATTTCAAGGCCAAAGAATTCTGAAAACTTTTTACTCCATATAGAAATAAATATGATAAAGATAACCCACATCTTCAAAGAAGAAGGCTGCAATAATCGACATGATCAATATGTCTTATATAAGTGATTAGCTCCTCTTCATTTACTATAAAAATGAGGCTTGCTGTTTATAAATAAAAAGATAAAAAGCAATCCTCGGTTTGCATCGAAAAACAAATAATTAATTATCCTTTTAAATCCTTAATACTATAAATTAATTTTTTAATATCTTCTTCTTCATTAGGGAAATGAACCGATACTCTGATACCTCCAATACCTGCTGCTCCCCTTGCAGATACCTTAACACTAAATTTCCTTAATTTGTTTACAATCTCATAATTATTTTTAATTTTACTGTATACCTTAAAAGTTATTATGCCAGATTCCTTTCCTTTATCTAAAGGTGATAGAATTTCTGCATTTAACTCATTTAATTCCTCAATCAATATTTTTCTTAGATTTAAAATATGTTCTCTAATCTTTTCGATTCCCAGATAATTAATTAATTTTAGCGATTCATTAAGTCCTATTAAAGAAGGTACTGGTATAAAACCTCCAAAATTAAACGAATCTGCAATACCTTTCTTATAGTCAAAATTCATTTCTGGACTTTTTTCATAGCTTTCCCAAAATTCATCCCAACTCATCTTAACATCTAAATTTAAATAGCCATAATGAGGAGGTTTTAAAGATTCCATAACTCTATTACTAATATATAAAATACCCAATGAGTATGGAGATAATAGCCATTTTTGCGTACCAAAAGCTGCAAAATCAATTCCTAAACCATATGAATCGAAATCAAGAGATCCAATATGCTGAATTGCATCAGCAATTAAATACCCTTCATTTTCATGAATTATCTTACTCAATTCCTTAATATCTAATCTTAGACCATTTATCCACATAACAGAGCTAACTAAAATTGCCCTTGTTTTCTTGCTTATATTAGATATTATATCATCATAATCATAATCTCCTTTTTTATTTTTTACAGTTTTTACAACAACGCCACTTTCCTTTAATTTTAATGCTTCTGCATAAACTGTAGGGAAATCTAAATCAAACACTATCACTTCATCAGATTTTTTTAAATCAAGGGATTCTACAGCTGTTTGCAATCCTGGTGTCGTGCTAGTTCCTAAAATAGTAACATTATTTCTATCGCATAAAATAATTTTTGAAAGGTTTTCTTTAACACTATTTAAAACACCATCAGAAAATATAGAAGATGAAAATTCGTCAGGATTAATCTTTAAGTTTTCCAAGTAATTATTTACTTCTTCGATAGATCTTGTTGGAGGGTCTCCAATAGAAGCCCAATTTAAATACGTAAATTTTTTAAAAACTTCAAATTCCTCCCTGAACAAATTCATCCCCGTAATTTCTATTTTAAAACTAATTCTTAAAGGTTAATGCAAAAAGGAAACTTAAGCTTATATTCTAATTACACATAATATAAGTTGGTGATAATCATGGTGAGATACCAGGTAAAGGCTGGCAATCTATCAGTTACAATTGATGATACCCTTCTCTATACTGAGAGCGATGAATGGATAAAAATTGAAAATGAAAAAAATATAAGAATTGGTATAACTGATTATGCCCAAAAAAAGCTTAGAGATATAGTTGGTGTAGACCTTCCCAAAAAGGGTAACGAAATAAAAAAGGGAGCTACACTTGCAGTTTTAGAGTCTGTAAAGGCAACTGCAGAAGTCTATTCTCCAATTTCAGGTAAAGTAATAGATGTTAATGAAAAATTATTGGATGAACCTGAACTGATAAACAAAGAGCCTTACGATAATGGATGGATTGCAATAGTAGAAACAGAGAAAAAAGATCTTAATAGCTTGCTAGACCATAAAGCATATGTTAATAATATTTCTAAAAGAAGCTAACCCAAATACTTACTATAGCTTTTTTACTTTTTTATAATTTATAAACAAACTCTTATTTAATAATATTAAATATAAAATATTATACGGATATAATATTAGAGCTTATTTATTCCAACATATACATTACTTATTAGGTATTAAGAGGCGCATGTAATTGACAGTAGAAGCAATTACATATGATGTTGTTTTAGGCCTTGGCCCTGCTGGCTTAAGGGCTTCAGCATATAATAAAGAAAAAATATGAGGTGATTTCATGTCTAGTGATAAAAAAGATAGTGTTGAATTAGAAAATAGACCTGGTTTTTGGAGAGAAAGTCTAAATCCTTGGTTGATTAAAGCTAAAAATAATCCTGAAAGAGTTGCATATGTTTTACACAGAGTGACAGGATTTATTATTATAGCATTCCTAGTATTACACATAGTAGAAACAGACTCTCCC
Organism: Caldisphaera sp.; assembly: GCA_049971805.1. GTDB lineage: Archaea > Thermoproteota > Thermoprotei_A > Sulfolobales > Acidilobaceae > Caldisphaera. The sequence continues at coordinate 14,869 of JBMFKU010000019.1, read as the reverse complement.
GTTTGGTCTCAATATTATCCCATCAATGGTTATTCAGGATGGACCGCATGGGCGTACATAATGGGTGTAGAAAGTGCATGGTACCTTAAAATAGGAGAATTCATAGTAGCAGGAGCAGTTTTCTTCCATGCATTAAATGGATTTAGACTATTACTAACAGAATTCTTTGGAGTTGGAATTGGAAAACCTGTAGAGCCAAAACCTCCTTATGAAGCACCTACACTTAGTGCACCTCAAAGAACTTGGCTATATATTGTTTTTGTATTAGCTATAGTGTTGTGGGCCTTTTCGGCCTACTTGATATTTTGGTGATAGAAATGGCGGGAAAAGCTTCAAATATACAAATGTGGCAATATATAACGGCTATTTTGCTTATATTCCTTTTGGGTTACCATTTAATACAAAGATTACCATGGCTATTTAATGTTTCAACATATGATCAAACTTTAACAGCCTCGATAGTATATAATCAATATCAAACAGCAGGTTGGGCTCTATTGTTGTTAGCTTATGTTGCATTATTCCATGGACTTAATGGAGTCAAAGGTATGCTATTTGAATTGTATCAAGGAAAAACATATACGACAATAATAAATATATTGTTTTGGATAGTCTTCATTGCATTAGCTGCCATCGCAACAATTACGGTTGTAAAATTACCAGCTTATTGAGGTGATATGATATGGCATTAGATATAGAGGCTGCAACAAAAATTCCACCAAAAGTTGTAACTATAAGAGTTAGAAGATACAACCCAGAAAGCAAAAAGATTTGGTGGCAGGAATACAAAGTTGAGACACGTAAAGGAATGACAATGCTAGATGCCTTGCTTGCAATAAAGGAAAATATTGATCATACATTAACTGTTAGATACAGTTGCAGAATGGGTCTATGTGGTAGTTGTGGAGTTAATATAAATGGAACCCCTATGCTTGCATGTCAAACTCAAATTTCACAGGTTGCAACCAATGCTAATCCAGTTATAACAGTTGAGCCTTTATCTAACTTCCCAGTAGTTAAAGATCTGATGACCGACTTTAAAGACTTCTTTGAAAAGCATAGAAGTGTAAAACCATATCTAATTAGAAAAGATATTGATGAACAAGAAAAGCCAAAAGGACAACTAAAAATGACCCCAGAGGAATTTGTTGATATATTTCAGTTTAGCAATTGCATATATTGTGGTCTTTGCTACGCATCTTGTCCAGTAGTAGCAGCTGACCCAGAATATCTAGGTCCACAAGCATTAATGTATGCCTTTAGATTTATCAATGATGCTAGAGATGAGGGCCATCAAGAAAGGTTTGCTATTATTGATACAGAGCATGGTTGTCATAAATGTCATTTTGCAGCAACATGTAGTGCAGTATGTCCTAAAGCAGTTGACCCAGCTGGGGCTATCCAAGCACTACGCAGCAAACTATATAAATATAGATTTGGATTCTTTAAGAAAAAGGCATCAAAACCATTACCTCCACCGCCTGAAAAAGGAGAAAGAATTTCATTACCTCCGGAAGCAACAACCTTGCCAGGAGTAGATCTAAAGGCAATGGAAAAAGAGCCAGTAGTAATCAAACTACCCAAAGAATAATCTTTTAAATTTAATTTATTATTTTTATTTATCTCGTCTTTAAATTTATATTAATACAACAACCAAAAAACTATAATACAAAGAAGTGATTTTTTTAAAGAAAGATTTTAGGCTATGTGTATATCTTTATTCTCTTTGTTATAAAAGGCTTATCTTTTTCATTAGATATATAGTTCTGCAAAGCCCTTCTAATAATCTCGCTCTTAGTTACGTTTCTTTTCTTTGAGTATTCCTCTAATATTTCGAGCAAATCATCCTCAAGCTTAAATGATACAACTTTCATTACATTATTCACCTATTCAGTAACACCCATATCTCTTAACTCTACTCCAAGACTTTTATTGAATACGCAATACATTTTACAAGAGGAAACTTACATGAAAAATACTTAGAACAAAATAATATATTAGGCCTCTCTGCATACTACTCTTAATAGGAGGAGACATATAGTGCCAACTGTGCATCTATCTATAAGTGATCAAATGTATGGTGAATTGAAAAGTAAGTCAGACGAAATAGGAATACAAATTACAGATCTGATAAAGCTTTATATAAAAACGGGCCTTCAAGGAGGCTTCTCAAATAAAAATGAAGACAACATAATAATAGCGAACATGTCAAATAGATTGGACAAGGTAGAAAAAGACATAAGAGTTAAAATGACATTACTGGAAGGAAAATACAGGCAAATAGAAGAGACTATGGACTATTTAATACAAAGAATTGATTCATTAGAAGATATGATAACAGAGTACAAAACTAAAAAGAAAATTTTGCAAACAGCACAAACAAATGATGAACAAGATTCTAACATTTAACAGGATTGCAGTTGCTCTTTATTAATCTATTAATTCCTTTCTCTCTAATTTCGTTTATATCTATGGATTTATCAAAAGAAATCCCTTTAAGCCTCATTAAGTCATTTTCTAAATCTAATTCTGTATATATACAACGATCATTTAAACTTTGATTTGCATTTCCTATACCACCTGAACTCAATACAAGCTTCGGCAATTCACTTCTATTAAATGCAACATCAACATCAATTGCATAAAAAGTAGATAGTATCGGAGAAAGCCTTACAACCCTTGTTTTATCTCTTATATACTTTTCACCAAATTCTCCTTTAAAAGCAAGCAATGGCATTAACGAAGCCTCAGTATTTATAACCGAAACTAAATTCTCCAATAAACCTTCTTCATCTTTATTAATTCCATATATACCTATTAGACCATCGTTTTTAGCAATTTCTGAAATATACTTTAATATTAAATTAGTATCAAGTTCTCCATCTGCTCCAGGTCCAAAAACAACTAAGATTTTTTCGATATCTGATGAATAAAGAGCACTTAAAGATATAGAATCTGCAAGCGGGCTCCATAAGCTATCTTCACACCCTAACGCCAAAATATCTCCACCGACATCTACTCCTATGACTAGATCAACGTCTAAATTATCTCTAACATCCTCTATTGCTTTTCTAACCCCTATTTCACCCTTTGATATATCTATGAAAACTGCTTTTTCTCCAGTCATCTTAACCAATTTCGTAATTTGTGGTTCAATTTCTCTTCCATATCTTAATGCATAGGAATCTGAATTTACAAGTGCAGATGAATAGCCTATCGGTTCTACATTAATCATTGTTTCTAAAGGAATGGGTCCTGGTATTGGATCAATAGAGAACCTTTCCCATACAATGCTTCCAACTATTGGATTCCCTCCCATGTTTTTTATTTTATTCGATATATAATAAGATCCTGCTATATCTCCTCCACCACCAGCACCAAAAACAAAGACCTTCTTACCTTTAACAGCATTTTCTAAACTGTTAAACTTACCCATATAATTCCCTATCTTATTTATAAATTGAGAAAATATTAAATATTGTTATAATCTCCAATATGATAAAACTTTTTTCGAAAAAAGTTAAAAAATTCTTAATGTATTTTTCTTCATAAAATAATACATTTCATTAGATTAAGCAATTTAACGTTGCTCCATCAAACAATATTATTGATCCGGAGAGATATTCGGGTGAAAATGAAAGCCAAGATATTACTTCTCTTAGTTCATCAAACCTACCGCTTCTTTTTAATGGAGAAATATCTTCTACAAATCTTTTCCAATATTCGTTTTCATCGATATTTTCTTTGCTTGACAGTTTTCTTATTAACTCCATCGCGCCTTCTGTTTTAAAGGTACCTAATAGTAAGAGATTTGCCCTTATTTTATTTGGATATAACCTCGAGTATACTTTTACTAATGATGGAAAAACAGATCTAATTATATCAGACAGCGATGTTGATTCCATAGGTGAATATGTGGAAAAGCTTGAAATCAAAACAAAGCTTACTTTCCTATCATTTTTTAAATAAACTTGTTTTATCATTTCCACTGTTGATGCAACATAAAGATTAAATGAATAAAGCCAATCATCATAATTTGTTCTTATAAGCTCGCAAGGCTCACATAGAGGATTTCCATAATTCATTACTATTATATCTAGACTGCCTAAGATTTTTTGTGTTTCATCATAAAGCTTTTTTACTTCATCAATACTCGATATATCGGCCTTTATACCATAAATAATAGCATCTCTTTTCATTTCTTTTAATTTCTTAATTGCATTTTCTATGTTTTCTAAACTTCTTGAATTTATAACTACATTGCAACCTTTTTCAATTAAAGACAGAGCAGCTTGAAATCCTATTCCTCTGCTAGAAGATGTTACTAAAGCATTACACTTATTATTCATTAAAACCACCTACCTGATAGGGTCTAAAAAATTTAAAAAATATTACGGTGTTTTAAAATGACAACGCCAATATATGGAGAAGGTATCATAAATGTAAATCAAAAGGGTTTAATAAATTATATAATAAACTTCGATTACTATGATGAGAAAAAAGAATATTATAAACTAATTTACAGTTCTTTAAATTATAAAGAAGAGGAAAGACTAAAAAATGAAATGCAAAAACAAATAAATAGTGAAAAAACAATATTAAATGAAAAATATAGCTTTCCAGTAGTAAAATATGCTAAAATAGGTATTAGAGGAACACCAAGAATATCCTTTGCAACTTTTTATATAGAAATATCATGGATTCCTAACATTGGAAAAAATGTCTATGAAAATATATATGAGGAGACTACTGCTGAATACGATTATTCTGTAACGTGGATTTTGCCAAATTGCGGGAATTTTAATAAAATAGATGTCTCGGGAGAAGTATATTATGAGAACAATTATGCATTTATAAAAGTAAAAAAAGGAACGAAAATTAATGGATATGAAAGCATATTGTTTGATTTACCTAAATCATGCTTTTAATTTTAATATCTATTCTATAGATATATCTATTCACATATTTAAACTTCTTTTTTAATAAATTATCGGGGAGATTATGGAATCTCTGCTAAGCTTAGAAAATGTAACAAAAAAATATGGAGATTTTATAGCATTAAATAGCATTAATATAGATGTAAAGGAAGGAGAAATAAGAGCAATTGTAGGCCCTAATGGAGCTGGAAAATCAACTTTAATCAAAACATCATTGGGTCTATTAAAAAGAGATTCTGGAAAAGTATATTTATTTGGCAAGGATCCTTTTATCGATCCATCTGCAAGAGAAAAGACCGGCGTTATATTTGAAAGACCCTCTTTGCCTTTAAGCATGCCTATTAATGAGTTTCTATACCATGCCGCAAACATATATGGAAAAAGCAAAGACTTGGTAAAAAGCACTATTTCATTAGTTGGATTGGAAGGAAATGAAAACAAGGCTTTTTCACAATTAAGCGCAGGTCAAAGACAAAGAGCAGCTATTGCTCACGCACTAATTTCAGAGCCTAAAATGCTAATTGCAGATGAACCAACTAGTAACTTAGATCCCATTGAGAGAAACAAGATATTAGATCTATTTTCAAGACTAAACAAAGAAAATGGGTTAACAATAATTATATCTAGTCATGTTCTACCAGAAGTCTTAAGAGTTTCATCATCTATTACAGTAATGAAATCAGGAAAGGTGATTAAATCAGGCTCTCCTGAAGAGATAATAAAAAACATATCAACAACTAGAATAAGATGTAAAGATCCTTTTGAAATAAGAGATGGATTAGAAAAAATTGGATTTAATTCAGAGGTTCTGGGAAATAACATATATGTTAAAACAGAAAATAAAGAAAAAACAGCCTATTTACTAAATGTTTTGTCGGAATTCATTAAAAAGGGTGTTGAGATTTATGGTATTGAATTAATAGAGCCAGGAATTGAAGAAATATTGGAGGTGTGAAAATGTCTTTTAAAAAATCATGGGAGCTTATACTAGTTGATCTGTGGGATTCCCTCAGACCTCCTGGATTTGATATCATGCTTATATTAGTAGGAGCTATGAGCGGTATTTTATCTGTATTAGAGCCTGTGACAACCCCTCCAGCAGTTGCAAATGCAGTATTAGGAGCAACCTTATTTGTAACTTCATTATACCTAGCTCTTAGAGCATCATCAGATGTTGTTAATTTGGTACAAACAGGTGTTATGCCTCTCTATTTAACTTATCCTATATCTAGGAGAAATACAGCAATTGTATTATATTTGACTAGGGTCTTTTTACCCTCAATAATGTTATTAGGTATACCTGCAATAGTATCTGGTGTAATGCTATACCCAGTTATAGATAAAAATATATTTGAATTCTTTGTTATGTGGTTGGCTTATTTATTGCAAGCACAGCTTTATGGGTCCATATTTGTCTTGACCGCTAATAAAACTAAAAGCACAGGAACTGCTGCTGTAATTAGTATAACAGGTTACTTTGGTTATACAGCATCAAGCTTAATTTTATCATTAATAGGAAATCTAGATAACATAGCAGTTTTAACTAAAATAGCTAACGCTATGGGAATTTATAATGTAGTCTATGACATATTAAATAAAATTTCAACTCCTGTTTGGGAAATATTAATAGTTCCTACAATTTTCATCATACTATTTGTGTCCTATTTGTTATATTTTATAAGGAGGTATGAACCATAATGAGGTGGTTTAAAAAAATCTGGCCAAGAATTTTATTTGCGATAGCAATATCTTTAATAGTTGCAACTGCCTTTGCTGCAGAATATGGTATAAAAACACAATCCTCTTGGAGCATAGGCTATGATACGAGTAATACTCCAGCAATTCTAGCTGCAATTTTACCCACTGGCTCTGGATATGCAAATATAAACATTACTGGAGTATCTCAAGCAATGTACTTAAATCTAACTGGGAATCCATTAACTCTACTTAGCGAAGCTGGTGGACTTGGATTAAAAACAGTAAATACAATCTCCCATACAGACTCTCAAACCGGTGTATATTTTGTTGTAACGGGAATGCAAGGAAATCCTATTACAGCAGAGGAGGCCTTTCAAGGTTTGGTTAAAAATGCTCAAAGGGTAGGTAACAGCTATATAATAACAATGAAATTAAATCCTGAGGAAAGTCTTGTTGTTTTGGCATTTCCAAATTCTTCAACGGCTTTAATTAGTGAAAGCTTTAAAGTTATAGGTTATGGAAGAATATCCTTAGAAAATGGGATAATAATTGGTGTTGCATTGATATTGATTTCAATAATTTGGGAAATATTAATAAGAAATAAATATTAAATTAATAAGAAACCATGCTCTTTAATCGTGAATAAGGTCAATTAAATTAATAAAATAAGAAATACTTTAATATTCTCTTCCTACATTATTACATGGTGATATATATGTCAGAAAATGCTCAGCCGAATACTGTATTTATTGGTAAGAGACCATTAATGAACTATGTATTGGTGGCAATAAGGTTATTTAATCATGAGAATGCAGAGGAAATAAAAATAAAGGCAAGAGGAAGAAATATTTGCAAAGCCGTTGATATGGTAGAATACTTAAGAAATACATATTCTAAAGATATAGGTCTAAAGAGCTTAAACATATTTGATGAGGAACTATTAGATGAAAAAGGAAATAAAAGAAATGTTACATCCATAGAAATAGTTATAACTAAGGGTAAAAATGCTCCTCAATTTTAATCTTGCTCAAGGTCATTTTGCAATCCAAGCCTCTTTAAAATACTTCTGTCCCTTCTAATTCTTTTCATTAAGGTTTTAATGTTTTTGTAATAGGCTAATAATTCTTTAACATCTTCTATACTTGTTCCACTACCCAATGCAATCCTTTTCATTCTCTTCCTGTCAATTATTTCAGGATAGTCTAATTCTTCGTAAGTCATGCTTTCTATTATATGTAACCATTTATCTACCTTTTCTTCGCCAACTTTTAATTGCTCATCTTTTACCTGAACTGGTAGAGAAGACGTCGGAAGCATTTGCATTATTTTACTAAAAGGCCCCATTTTTCTCAAACTCTTTAGCTGTGCATATAGAGTTCTCATATTAATTTTTCCTTTAGATATATCTTCTTCAATCTTTTCTACATTAATTACCTCTTGTGCAGACTTTATCTTTTCTAACAATGACTCTAAATCCCCTAATCCTAACAACCTCGATACAAATTTTGTCGGGTTAAAAGGCTCTAATTCATCTATTTTTTCGCCTGTTCCAATGAATTTCACTCTTGCTCCTGTTACAGCTATTGCAGATAGAACTCCACCACCTTTAGCTGTTCCATCTAGTTTTGTAACTATTATAGATCCTATTGGTGTAACTTCATGAAATTGTCTAGCTAAATCATAAGCCTTTTGGCCAATCGAGGCATCTAATACCAATATAACTTCATCAGGTTTAATTTTATCTGAAATATTTTTCATTTCTTCCAGCAATTTTCTTTCATTACCATAACCATGCCTACCTGCTGTATCAACAATTATAATTTCTGCCCCTTTTTCTTTTAATTCATTAATACCTTTTTTTGCTATATCTTCAGCCTTATCATTTTTCTGGTCTCCATAAAACATTGCGCTACCCATTATAGACAATGTCTTTAACTGCTCATAAGCTCCAGGTCTATATGTGTCTGCTGCAACTAAACCCACTTTATATCCTCTCTTGCTATAATAATGTGCAAGCTTTCCTGCAGTTGTAGTTTTTCCAGAGCCCTGGACTCCAACTAAAAGTATAATCCATGGAAATTTTGTAGGATTTGTTTCAGGGCTTTTATCTCCTCCAAACAAATTGCTTAACTGATCATATACCACTTTAATAAACCATTCTTTTCTACTGATACCCGAAGGAGGTTCTTCTTCTAATGCCTGTTTTCTTATATTTTCACTCAATTCCTTTACAACTTTTATGTTAACATCAGATCTTATTAGTTCTCTCTGCAAATCTTTTATGAATTCTTCTACAGAATCCTTATATGTACTCCCCCCTTTTAGAAACTTTGTAACTGCATTTCTAATTCCATCAAGTACCATGTTTGTCCCTCATTTATTATTTGTTTTTTAAACTTATTAAACTACCATTTTTAATAAAATAATTAATAATTCTAACTTATATACTTAAATTGGGGATTAATTTGGAAAAGGATTTAGAGTTCATGAGCGGCACCTCAAGCAAAATATTAAACTACACAAACGATTATAGAGCAATGAGATTGCTATCCAACTTTACTAAATTTAGTAGAATACAAGGAAGCTTTGAAATTTTAGATGCTGCAAAATTTCTGGTCGATCAAATTATAGAAAATTCTTCAGAATATTTGGAAGCTGAGCTAATAAAGTTTGGCGGCACTTCTGTTCCTGAATGGATTGGCGCTCCAACAGGTTGGATACATAGAATAACATGGGTTAAAATAGGTAATGTGGAATTTAACAGTAGGCAGCACCCAACTCTAGCTGTTGCTCATAGTCCTTCAAGCAATGGAAAGATAACTGGTGAAGCAATATTAATAAAGGATTGGACAAACTATGAAGAATACAAAAAAGCAAGCGGTAAAATTGTAATAGCTGATGGAAATTCTTATATGATATATAGGATGGCAGCAGAAAATAATGCAATAGGAGTTGGATTATATTCAAAAAATGCTCCTCCAAATGCTGTACCCTATAAATCGTTGTTTTTAAGCAGAGAAGAGGCAAGCAAATATACCATACCAGCTGTTTCTATACCTAATTATTTGATAAACAACATAGAAGGAAAAGAAATATCTATTTATTTAGATGCGGATGTTAAAAAGGATCCAGGATTTCCATTTATTTTATCTTGGATTGGAGATAAAAATTCAAAAGGTCCAGCATTAATCGCTCACATGTGCCATCCAAGTCCAGGAGCAAACGATAATGGAAGCGGATCTATTTCAGTAATTGAATCTGCATTAACTTTATCGGAGCTTATATCAAAAGGAGAAATAAAATCCCCAGAAAAAACGATTAGGTTTATTTTATTCCCAGAATATACTGGTAGCTCCGTTATTTTTGGAAGCAAATTGTCTAATTTAATAACAGAAACCATAAATTTAGACATGGTTGGAGTATATCCTGATGAAAATAATGGACCTCTAAGGATAGTTAATAATAGCGCCTCTTTTATTTCAAATTCTAGCTCATCATTATTTTACGCATTTTCTTTAATTGCCAGAAAAATGGGCTTCAACAGATATAAAGTAATTCCATACGATGGTGGAAGCGATCACGATGTATCTATAGCATATAACATACCATCTGTAATGCTTAATCAATGGCCTGACTATGCATATCATACTGATCTAGACGATATTAATAGGGTTTCTAGGAATATGATAAAAGTTTCTTCTTCATCGGCTTCGTTAGCCATTTTTTCACTGTCATCAACAGAAATAAGCAACGAGAATTTCTATAACTATTTTTTAAATGAGCTTGTTTTTAATCATTTATCAAATGAAGATATATTATCAGCTAAATTGGCAAAGTCTGCACTTGCAAGTAAATTTAATTTAAAGAGCGATCCGTTACCCAGCGATTGGAAAACTGATGGAGATCAAATAGTAAAGGAAAAACCACCTATGATCGAGCTAAGAGCAATAGCTAAAAATAATTTTGATTCCGCTATAAAAATTGCCAAAATTCTAAACAAAGACGAACTAAGCACAACGGTTTATTTAAGAGAGGCTCTATATTTGTCTAACCTACCAGTAAAGGATATTTTAACTATTTTAACTGCTGAGTATGGAAGAAAGCATGTTGATAAGGAAGATTTAAGGGAAGTATTTAGTTATTTATCTGATGCAAAAATAATTAGGTTTTCTTAATAATTTCATTAATGCTTTAATTTATACTTATTTTAAAAACATAGGGTGCATAGATTGGAAGAACTGTGGGCAAAGGCATATTCCAGCTCAGCAAATTTAGGACCAGGCTTCGATATTTTATCAGTTGCGCATACCTCTTATTATGATATAGTATCGATAAGTATTAAGAAGGGAAGTGGGAATATTGAAACAAAAAAGGTAGTTGGACCCTATTCCAAATATGTTAATGATAAAAATAGCGCATTAATTGCAATTGAAAATTTAATTAATGAATTGAAGATAAATAACTATGATATTAGTTTAAAGATTTGGAAAGGGATACCTGTATCATCAGGACTAGGAGGTAGTGGGGCAAGTGCCTCAGCTGCTGTTTATGGCCTAACAAAGCTTTTAGATCTAGAATTAAGCATTGGAGAAATGATAAGATTTGCTGGTTATGGTGAAACTGCTTCAGCGGGCGTGCCTCACTATGATAATGTATCAGCATCAATGCTTGGTGGATTTGTTGTTGTTGGCAATATAGAAAATAAAATACATGTATATAAATTTAATGTTAATGCTAAATTTTTAATATTTAAGCCCGAAGTACCATTTATCGAAAACAAGACCAAAAAAATGAGATCTCTACTACCTTTAAATGTTAGCTTTGAAGATCACGTAAAAGATCTATCCAATATGGCATTATTAATATCATCCTTATTAAATAATGATCTAAAAACTGCAGGAAAAGCAATGAATGATATTATAGTAACAAACTCTAGAGCAAAGGCTATACCTTGCTTTAATGATTTAAAAAAGAATTTAATAGAAAATGGTGCTTATGGTGTTGCAATTAGTGGAGCAGGTCCATCAATAATATCTTTAATTGATCAAAATAAAGCAGGTGAACTGATAGAAATTGGATTAAAAACTTATGAAAAATTCGGTATTAAGGCAGATGCTAAAATTTCTGAGCCAGCACCAGGGGTTTCAATACTAGATACCGATTACAGGAGTTTCCCCGAACTTGCCTAAGTCTATCTTATCTCCTGGATCAACACTATCAACTGGTATTATTCTAACTCCCAAAACTCTGTTTTTTGTCCTAGCATATGCAGATGTATCTAAAATCAGACCTGCAACACCATTGATGTCTGAAGGCACAACAGCTAAATCAAGACCTGCTAAGCAAACGCCACTATACATAACTAAATCCCTTGCTTTAACTTCTCCTTCAGATACCCTTGCTTTAAGCTTAGAATCCTCGGCAACAGGTAACATGACTTCATTAAAACCCGTTGTCTTAATCTTTTCTGAAACCTCGATGATTGATTCATTAACTTTTCTTAAACCATTGGCAAATCCAGGCTTTGGCATTCTAGTTGATGAAACCATTTCGACTAAACCAAGGCTTGATTCTTCCATCCATGGTGACACGCTTAAATCTACTCCTTCATAGCCAATATTTAAATGATTTGCAACATAATTTCCCAAATCTTCTGCGACCTTACCAGCTTGATATATAGCATCTTTTAATCCATTAAACCCATTTTTAATAAAGGAATCTCTCAAATAATTTGGATAGGTTAAGGCTGTCGAAACACTTATTTTACCTGGAATTGCTGAGGCCAAGGGATAATATGGTGTAACGAAATATTTTTTATTTAAAGTATTTATTCCTATATTAGTTCCATATACAGGATATGATAAAACCAAACTATGCAAAGCCTTTGAAATCTTTATTGCTGTTTCCCAATCACTTCTTTCCAAGAGTATTGAAGCATACATACCATCGCTAGCAATTTCCTTAATTATGTCTTCCAGTTTGTCATAATCTGATGATATCTGACCTAAATTGATTGCAAACCTATCTGTAAACTCCTCTAATTGCTTAGTTTCCTCTTCTATCTCATCATAAAAAATCGGATTTGGGAATGAAATTCTTAGATATGTAGGTTTAATATTATAGCTATTTTTATAATCATCTATTGCTTCTTCAATTTTAGATAAAAACCCCTCAATCTCCTTTTTAAAATAGTAAATATCTGGAAAATTCGTTTTTCCATAATGAACCGTAACTGTTCTTATTTCATACACACAAGCACACCCAATACTATAAATAATTGCCACAATTTAAAAACAGATAAATTATTCCTTTTATTAATTTTTCTAAAAATTAATAAAAATTGAATCATGCAAAGGTTAAAAGGGCAAAAAGATAAAGAAAAACGAGGAGCCGCGGTCGCCCAGCCCGGTAGGGCGTCGGCCTGCTAAGCCGATGGGGTTACTCCCCGCGCGGGTTCAAATCCCGCCCGCGGCGCTTCAAGTCATAAATTTCATATAAACTTTTAAACTCTGTTATTCAGGTTTATATCAACTGGTTATGGTTCCCGATTTATGAGAGGACTGGGAACTCATGAATGAAATAAGAGAAGAAATCGAAAATGAAGAGTGGTACAACAAGGTTAGTTTAAATGCGCTAGACGATGATGTTAGGTTTAACATTTTAAATTCCATAAAAGACAAGATAGGCTTTAATGAGACATGCAAAGCATTAAATATTGCTAAGTCAAGCATGCACAGGTATCTATCTAAGCAGAGAAAGGTGCCTGATGAAGTTGTTGAAAAAGCCCTTAAATTGCTTAATAAGGAAGAGTTTGATAATATAGTTGGGGAATGGGATAAACTAAAGGCATTAAACATTGTAAAAGGGGACATAATTAACTATTCTTTAGCATTAAAAATTTTGGCCTTGGCCTCTAGGGATGAATATTTGAGAAATGCCTTGCTTACTTATGTTGTTAAGGAATACAAGGAAGAATTAAGGAAGATGTTAGGGATAAGTTTGTCAAACGTAAAGATGGAATGGGATAAAGACTTTGAAACCTTCCTTTCAGAAAGGAAGAGAAGAAAAAAGGTAAAGACGGAGGAGACACTTAATTATTACAAAAGCCTTTTTAATAAATACTTAAGGGGAAAGGAGCTTAACGAAAAACTTGTTGATTATGTGACAAACCATGAAAGCAAGTGGTTGAGAAATGTGTTTAGGCACTATATTCAATACCTTTATTTAAAGAGAAAGGTAAGCCCTGAAACATTTGGCTGGATAATGGAGGCCGTACCATCAAGGAGCTATAATTTAAGCGTTAGGCCGTATCAAATAAAGATAGAAGACGTTAAATCAACACTTGATTTTTTAAGGGAAAAACATGAAGTTTATTATGTAATTTACAGGCTAATGTTAGAGTCTGGAATAAGGAGGGACCACGCATTAAAATTGATTGAAACGTGGAATCCAGAAGAGGAAGTAGAAATTGATGAATTTGTAACAAAGAGGCTTTTAAAGCTTTCATCATTTTCTAGGTATTACTTGGGATTAAGGGAAGGGAACAAACCATGCGATTGGGTCTATTTAAGCAACAATACCTTAAAATTAATAGAAAATATCTCTCCTAGACACATAAACAAAGACCAAGTAACAAGGTATGCAAAGAGAAACAACTTGATTTTACCTAAGTACATGAGGAAAGTATCGTGGAGGCTTCTTATAGAGGCAATGCCTAGGGAAGTAGCTAGATTTATACAGTCAAGGTTTGGAGAGCTAAAAATAAGCGAGGCCAGATATGAAGACCTCTTATCTGAGGCAGATAAATACTATACAAGATATCTTGAATTATTAAAAAACAAGGTTGAGAATTAATGAAGCTATAATCATATTACTTTGACTTTGTACTCTAATGCTAAATCTAGTTAATGTCAAATATAAGCATTACAGTTCTTAATATTTTATCTTTATAATCTCTGTCATATTAAAGCCTTCATATATTAAGCAGTTCTATGTAAAAATAGCTTTACCAAACGGCACCTTAACGAACTGGTTCAATAGTAATGCAGTTGTTAACTTACCTAAAGTAATATATGTAAGTAATAATGAAAGATACGTATTAAATCAGAGTAACTCAATAGTTGTTCTATCTCCTGTTAATGAAACTCCATCGTATGTTAAGCAGTTCTTAGTAACAATAAATGGCATGAGCAACTGGTATAATGTAAGATCAGCAGTAAGGCTTTACGAACCAG
>JBMFKU010000018.1:0-28390 GCA_049971805.1 Caldisphaera sp. | reverse complement strand
TAAGAGAGAAATCTCGCCCTCCTTTTTCTTTAATTTGGCAACGAGTAGAGGCCTACCTCATATAGTGAAGAATACCCTTGATAGCTATTCATATCTAATTATTTTTAGAACAAACTTTAAACTTTACCTCACCTTAAAATGACAAGATTTGTCGTTTATTTTATCAAGCTGGAGTGTGAACCCTTCTTTTCTCGAAGGAGGCTAGGCTTGCCTTTACTTTATAAAATTTTATTTAAATTCTAAAACAGCAAAAATAATTATATTTAAATTCTTGTATTAGACTATTACAATAGAAATGAGGTGAGAGAAATGAGCTTGGAGCTAAGAACATATAAATTAGCCCTAAGGAAAACCAATAAAGGGCCTGTAATTTTATTTAAAAGTAGTGCACCTAAACAAAGAGAATATACATTAATAAGGATAGGAGGTAAAAAAACTGAAGAAATTTTTAATTCTTTGGTATCTGCTTTGAAAGAAGAAAACCTTATAGAGGAAGAAAGCAAATCTAATAATTATAATGCTTATAAATTAAAAGAAAGTATAGGAGCATCGGTTGGAGGATATTTAATTTTAATAAGAAGAAGCAGGGAACCAACTTCTTGGATACCATATTTCAAAGACTTTATAAAAGGTGAAAAATATAAAGGATCTAGAGAGGTTTTATCTTATTTATTGGGTTTAAGTATGGATATAAGTAAATTAAGTAGCCCACCTGAAAACAATAGAATAGATCTAGATCCAAAGGTATTAAATGCTGTTAGTGCTGGAACAAAAATAATATCTAAAAAATTATGGGGAATTAAGAAATAAATTAGCTGTGGATGATGACCGATTTCGGTCTGAAATTTATGATGAGCCGTGTGAGGTCTGACAATACGAACAACAAGCCTTGCCCCTTCTAAGGGCAGGGTAAAATTTTAAATTCTAAAATGTGTTAAGGTATTGTGAAAACAATAAGGTGTGGGGAAGCCCATAACGGGCGTATTAAATGTGTTGAGTATCCCCACACAGATACGAATCCCTCCGACTCCCTAGGAGACGGGAGTGGAGGGCAACTCCTGTTGAGGAAGGGTAATGGGCTGAAGAGCCGCCGATGGTCTACCGTTAAACGAATGGAGCGGGGTGGCTTTTGGCCACTAGCTATGAAGTAATGAAAATGAAGGCGGTAAACCATAAACCTGTGAACCGCCCTGGGAAAACCCTCGCCCTTCAGGACGGGGAGGAGGTCAGAGAATTAAAATAAACATCGCTCTTCAGCGTTTATGATAAAAATTATTATGGGAAAAATTAAAAAATACTAGTAATATATACAAAATCCTTTTTAATATTGAATTACTAAAAGATAAAAAATTATTTATTTTTTCTTGTTATAGCAATAATTTCTCCTACAATTCCTGCAGCTGATAGTTCTACTAGACCAAATAATAAGGGAAATGCTAATATCAATATTAACCAAGATATTCCAGCTAATTCTCCAACACTTTTAGCTAATGGGACAAAATAATTGATTGGATATACAAAGTACATTATTAATGAGCCTAAAAATCCTATCAGAAACCCTGAAATAAGCCTTATCGATCTTCTTCTCATAAATCCTATAATGACACCTGGTATTATACCAATCCATACATAAGGGATAAAATATGATAGGATTAAAGTTAAGGCTACAGAGACTACTACTATTATTATATTACTAACTTTGCTCATTTCACCCACCTCTTGGTATTAGATACCATGTTGCATTAATGCTTACAATAGGTGAAAATGGATAATAATTGAAGTTCATCCAGGAATTCAATTGCGTCTCAAACCAAGGACTTGCAGGATTTTCACTAGGTCCTCCGGGGAATACGGAATAAAATTGATTTGTTCCAGGAGAGTTTACTACCCTTAAGCTAGGTCCTTCGCTAACAATTAATGGCATGTAAATGGTGCCATTAAAGTTAAAATAAGCTGCGGATGGAGTAAAACCATCACCCCAAATAGGTATAGGACCATAATTAAGTGACGTTATACCGGCAGGATTTACTAAAAGCAATTCATGGACTTTACCCCATTCCCAATTAGACATATTACCAAGCTTTTCTGATAAATAGTTTATAGCTTCATTATAAGATATATTTACTACTTTGCAAAAGCTACCATTAAATAGAGGAGAAGAAGGATTATGGGTCGCGAGATAAGCAATGTCGCTTGTAATTAAAGTATCAGTTCCATAAAATCCAACAGTTCCTGTTAACAAATTCTTGTATTGGTTTAAACCATGCTGATTAATTATTGGGTTTATCACATTGTTTATCATGTTTAATAATGTATATGTATAAATGGTTGGGGCAACTTCGTTTTGATAAAATGTATAGTTCCAGATTGATAATGCGGAAACCCCTTTTTCAAAATTATTTGAGTAGCTTTGGTTCTCTAAACAGGAAACCATTACCGGAGTTAATATAGAAGCCCAAGAATCTGTCACATTTCCTTGTAAAGACTCCATTTCTTGTATTGTTATATCTTTATGTGAATTTAAGTATCTATAAATCGTTAAAGCTCTTCCATCGGAAACCCAATAGCCTCCAACAAAAGGATAAGGATAGTCTATATAAGCTGTTGGTTGATTTGGAGCAAATGCAAAACCTCTTGCAGGATTTATTGATTGTGGTAAGTAATTAAATGGAATATAGCCTATAGGCTCGTAGTTTGGTATTGATCCATTTAAAATTGTTCTAGCACCAACAACTTCAATGCTTTCATTGTTTGGTAAATTAATTCTTATTAAGGGATAAAGTCCTGCAGTAATAAAACCAGTTTCATTTTTAGAAACCATAGCCAAGTTTTGAGCCGGCTCATTCCAATATCTTGCAGCATTTAATAGCTGGGCAAAATTTGTCGAGTTATCTAATAGGAACTCCGATACAAGGGTTAAGAATGGATAATACTGGTTAACCCAATAGAGGCTCATTCCCATGTTTAGAGTTTTATTATAAGATATCAATGGTCCATTGTTTGTATAATAAATTGTATATTTCTTGTTTAATAAAGTAAAATTATATTGCCTTAATGGTAACCATTCTCCATTATATAAATAGGATTTGTTATCCATGTTAACGATTTCAAGGTAAGCGTTGGTAGATGCCCCTAAAGGTGTAGTTAAGCCCCATGCAGTGTTTTCTGTATGACCTATTAAAACTCCTGGCTCTCCCACAAGCTCATAACCAGTAACATTTAAACCTGGTGAAACAATTTGTAATGGTAACCATAACGAAGGATCATATAAGGTTAAGTGTGGATCGTTTGCCATCATTGGAAAACCCGTAGAGCTATGATTACCAGTTACTTCCCATTCGTTGCTTCCTAAATCTACAAAGCCTAGTGGATCGGAGCAAATTTTATTAAGAGATGAAACAATTAATGGCATCGCTTTATACAATGTTTCATTGTATAAACCATTTGCAAAGCTATCATAAAAGTTTAGCGACCAAAAATAAGAGGGACTTATATTAAAGCTCTGAAGGTTTAAACCATTAACAGTTCCATTACCAGGCATGGCAGTTAAAGAGCCGTTACTGTAATATGGGTAATATGGGAAGAGTTCTTGGGTTAGATTATATCCCAAATGTGTATAAATTATGGAAAGCTCTGATTCTTCACAAAAACCGCTTGCTAATCCCCATGCCATAACTTCTCCCCATGCAATGGAATAAAATGGGGTAAAGTTGTAGGGTCTTATGTTTAATAGATAGAATATTGGGGGTAATTCATGCAAGCTCTCAGCTCTAGCTATGTAAGCATTAACTCCATCTGAATAGGCCTGCAAATAGGAATATATTACTGGATAATTTTGCTTAACATAATTTAAAGAAAAGTTAGCGTTTTGAGGAAATCCAACATAATAAGAATATAGGTCTGTGCTTAAAGTTGAGTTGCCAAACCATGAACTTAAATTGCCTGCACCTGTTAAGCCGAATAACTCTAGTTGGAATAGCCTCATGTAGGCAGTATAATAACCTTCGGCATAAAATGCATCATAGGTATTATTAGCAATTATATGGGCAACGCCTGAATTATCAATTATAATCTTAACAGGGCTCTTTAGGCCTTGCAAATATATAGTTTGGTTTTTTAATTTAGAGGTATAAGAATAAGGCCATATACTATTTTTTGATGGGCTAAATATTGAAAAGCTTTGACCTAAATATGAAACGAATATTAATATGAAAAGAAATACTGCTATTAATATATAGGATTTCTTAGACATGGTTTCACCTTTTTTAATTATATTCTTTAGAGTTTAAATATATATTTTAGAATTAAAATCTGTTCATATTTCTAAATGCTTCCATAATTTTTTTGTTGAAATATTGAAATCGCTTTTTCTATAAAATAGCTTTTAGATAAGTATCATAAACAGCGGATGGTATGACTTCAAATACCTTTATCTTATCCTTTAATTGCTCTCTAGGAGTTAATGTAAAAACATGCATAGCGGCTTTTGTTGCTGAATAAACTGGGAATCTCTTAGATGGTATAAATCCAAGGCCAGATGTTACATTTACAATAGCTGAACTTTCTTTTTCTAACAGCAAAGGAATCATGTAAAGAGTTATATAAATCCTCCTTTAAAATTTATATTTATTTCTTCCTTAGCATATTTTACATTCTCAATCTTTCTTAGGGTATATTTCCTTTTGAATACCAGCATTGTAGATTAAAACATATATTTCTTTAAATTTATCTTTAACAAAATTATAGAAAGATTTAACATCTTCAATATTTGAAACATTGGATTTATAAATTAGAACTTCATTTAGTTCCTCTTTTTGCTTTCTTCTCCTTTTCAAACCATCTCACTACAAACTTTGAGCCAGAATACTCAACAATCCTTATAAGGCCTTCAGACTCTAACTTTGCTATAAGCTCTTCAGGTTTTTCTACAACACTTTTTAGAGAATTGATAGCATATTCTATTCTTTGAGGGTGCACAGATGTTACTGAAAGGAGCCATGTTGCGGGATCCCCATGAACAGATAGTGGTGGAGGTTCTGGCAGATTTAATAGCTCAACTTTTCCTTCTCCTAGCCTTTCATTAAAGATCTCATGGGCTTCTACAATTTTTACTGGTTCTGGAGGTTTAACAAAAGCCTCTGCTGGAGGTCTTATGGGAATGGATATATATGCTTTATAAGGATTCAGCTTTTTAATAAATAAAGCCACACTATCAATATCTTCCCTATCTGTATTCGAGCCTTCAATAAGCATTGTTTCTGTGATAAGTTTTCCCTTGAACTGCTTCGAAAATTCCTCTATTCCTTCAAGAACTTTATCAAAACTTAGTTTGGGATATGGTCTGTTTATTTTTCTCCACGATTTTTCTTCAACAGAATCAACTTTCACAGACACAAGATTTGCTTCGAAAAGATCTTCCCTACATTCTTTTAGGTATAATAAAGAAGAGTTAGTAATAACTGCAACTGGAATACTTTCTTCCTTCTTTATTCCATCTATTTCAAGCCCAATATTTATATCAAGGAGGGGTTCTCCGTCTGGTACAAAAGTTATATAATCTACCTCTTTATTTATATCATTAACCGTTTTTACTACATCACTAACAATTTCCCTCCAGTCATAAAAGGACCTTCGTTCTATGGTGAAATCCTCAGTCCTTCCAAGTTGGCAGTAGGTGCATGAGTATGTACAAGTCTTATAAGGTATGTTATTTACCCCTAGGCTCTTTCCAAGCCTTCTTGATATTACAGGGCCGAATGTGTATTTAGACACTTGATTACCCCTATTTATAATTATCTGATTAAATTAAAATAAATTAATGGCTTTCTATTAATGCTTTATTCTCATATTTTTATAACTCTTTTAATAAGGAGGAAAATATGGTAAATAGAGCTTTTTTCCTTAAGCTATATAAAATATTTTAAAGCTATTGGGTTTGAAGCCAAAAAGCATGTTTATAGTTTTTGGTGTATTATTGTGTCTAAAATAAAATTTTCTTAAACTATTAGATGAAATTAAGGAATTTTATATATAAAAGACCAAATAAAACAAAACTTTATCGCTATTTTTTGTAATTTATTTAATATATTTTATTAAAATATTCTCAGGCTAAAATTAAGTTTAATATCTTTGCCTTTATCGTTTCTTATCTGGTGAAGCAAATGAATTCATCAATGCTTTCTTCAAGAAGAGTTGTTAAATTGGGGTCTGTAGAACAATGCAAGTTAGTTGTAGTTGTTGATAATAATATGGATTCAGAATTGGAAACAGCATGGGGTCTTAGTATTTTTATTGAAACTCCTAGCTCAAATTTTTTGTTTGACACAGGCCCTGATAAAGGAGTCTTAGAAAGAAACATGAGAAAACTTAAGATTAATATTAATGATATAGATTTTGTTGTGATATCACACGATCATGGTGATCACACAGGTGGTCTTGGTTATCTGGCAAAGAATAGGCCCGATATTACAGTGTATGTTCCTATCGGGACCTCATGGATAGCTAGAAGCTATGGAATTAAAGTAGTAGAGGTTGATAAAACCATAAAGTTATCTGAAGGGGTCGCTATAATAGGCTGGCTTAACGGTCCTCCGTCTGAACAATCCTTGGCAATAAATGTTAAAGGTCTAGGTCTATTTGTTTTTGGTGGGTGTAGCCACCCAGGAATTGTTAGCATAGTAGAGAAAGCAACAAGAGATCTGGAAGAAAGACCATACATGGTTATAGGGGGCTTCCACATGGCGTGGGCCTCGAGAAATAAATGCAAGGATGTTATAGAAAAGCTCATATCTCTAGGTGTAAAGAAAATATCACCCATACATTGCAGTGGTGACACGATAAGGAATTTATTAAAGCAGGAATATCCAGATTACTACCTCGAAGGTCATGTAGGAAGTAATGTAGTGTGCCGTACCGATTAAATTAATTCATAAAATATTAAGGAAACGTTAAGCTAATCAATTTGTTATTTGATGACTCCTTCCTTCTTAAGTCTTGAGATTTCTGAATCATTAAAGCCAAGCTCTTTAAGAACTTCATCAGAATCGGAACCCTGCCTTATTGGTGGGGGTCTTATTGGTCTAGGTCTCTCTCCGTTGATTTTACCTGGGAAGGATAAAAGCTTCAGGTTTTCGCAATTATAAATTAAGTTATTAGAATAGTCATCAGAGAATAGTTCCTTAATGCTGTACACAGGAGCAACCGGAATACCAGCCTTCTTAAGTATGTCAATCCAATAATCCCTGGACTTTGATGAAAACAATTTAACAAGCCTTGCGTTTATCCTATCTCTGTTGGCTACTCTTCCAATATTTGTTAAGAGCTCTTTGTCATTTTTAAGATCTTCAAGACCAAGAGCATCGCAAAGCTTCAACCATTGTCTATCGCTTACAATGGCTACAGTGAACCACTTACCATCAGAATCCATGTATGGCTGATGAGGTGCATATGAAAAATGTATTCCGCCAAGCCTTTTGGGCTCTGATCCTGTGAGAAGAAAAGATTGAATCAAATAGTTCATTGAATAGATCCCCGTATCAAAAAGATATGCCTCTGCATAGTATGGCCTCTTACTTGAGATAAGACCTGTTAGTATCTCAAGCGCAGCAAGGTTTCCCGTGAATATGTCAAAGAGAGCAAATGGAACCCTTATTGGAGGATCTTGTTGTGTACCCATGGAAAGCATTATACCGCTCATACTTTGTACTATCATATCATATGCAGGTAAGTCTCCATACTTGCTATCAGGTCTGAAACCCTTTATGCTAACATAAACAAGATCCCTGTTTACCTTAAAGGCATCCTCTGGACTAATCCCAAGTCTTTCCCTAACTCCAGGTCTAAAGTTCTCCAAGACAACGTTAGTCCATTTAAAAAGCTTTTCAACAACATTTCTCGACGATGGATTTTTGAGATCAATCCCAAGGCTTTTCTTGTTTTTGTTCGAAGAGGCAAATATGGCACTAATTCCATTAATGACAGGAGCAGCTCCCCTTGCTTCATCACCTTCAGGAGGTTCAATTTTTATTACTTCAGCACCCATTTCTGCCAGAAGCATAGAGGCATATGGTCCAGCTACTGCTAACCCAAAATCAAGAACCTTTACGTTGCTGAGAGGACCATTCAAGGTTTTTCACCTATTTGCTCCAGAAGTTTCTTGGCGGTAGCATAATGAACATAGTCAATCATCTGGCCTTCAAACCTTATTGCTCCTTTACCAAGCCTTTTAGCCTCTTCGTAGGCTTGAACTATTTTCTTGGCTCTTTCTATATCATTACGAGTAGGGGAAAAGATGGAGTTGGCAACCACTATCTGTGATGGATGTATGACTTGCTTACCAACAAAGCCTAATTCCTTTGCCTTCCTACACTCTTGCTCAAACTCTTTCAGGTTATTTAGGTCAAAAAACACCGAATCTATTGCATCAAGACCATAAGCCTTTGCTGTAACAACAACTAAGGTCCTTATAAATTGATTGTCTTTATATACATTTGCATTTCCTCCAACACTAAGGGCCAAATCGGCTGGCCCCCATGTTATAGCTTCAACACCCTTAGAAGAAGCAAGCTCCTCAATCTTCAATAATCCCTTGGCTGTCTCTACAATAGGCTCTATAGCAATCTCTAAGGCATTATATATGAAGCTCATATCTTCCTCAGCCTTGGGCACAAGCACAAGCCTTACCTTATCAATATCCTTCAAAATGGCCAAATCTCTAAGGCCTTCTAATGTTTTGTAAGAATTTATTCTTATAGCAAGCTCTTTTTTGCCCCAATCAAGCTCATTAACTAATCTTCTAATAAGTTCCCTGCTTGTTCCTTTTTGATTCATGGGCACTGAGTCCTCCAAGTCAAGAACAACGCTATCTGCCTCAAGCTCTGTACTCTTCCTTATCATCTTTTCATTATTTCCAGGTACATAAAGTTGAGATCTTCTCAAAACAATCTACCTAAAAATAAAATTTATCTCTTAAATTTTAAGTTTTTATAATTACATTCCTGTAAGGGAATACCGTATAAATAAGTATAAAGCAAATTTGTATGTATTTGTGTACAGATAATTTTATAAATAAGCCAAGATATTGCTTTAGGCAGATTTATTGCGAGGTGTAATATGGTGGGATCAAATGCTGGTCAATTTAAGTCTTATCGTGAAGCGCTTAAGCTTGCGATATCAGCAAACTTAGGTTGGGGCTTTGAGCTTTTTGATCTTGTTGTTTATCTTTATGCAGGTACAATTATGGCGGAGCTTTTTTTCCATCAACAAGCTATTTTGCAAGTCTTTTGACATTTTATTTAACACTAGTTCTAGGGTATTTCGCAAGACCTATAGGTGCGATAATATTTGGTCATTACGGAGACAAGATAGGAAGAAAGCATATTTGGTTCTTATCACTCCTTGGTATGGGTATAGCAACTATACTGATTGGTTTTTTACCTACCTATAGTCAGATAGGGATTTTAGCATCAGTCCTCATAGTGCTACTAAGAATAGTCCAAGGCATATTCCTTGCAGGTGAATGGGGAGGAGGGATGACCTTTGTTGTTGAGAACTCACCAGAGCACAGAAGAGGTTTATTTGGAGGAATACAACAGGGTGGGGCACCCCTCGGACTTATGTTTGCAGTAGCGGCATCTGCGCTTGCTCATTTAATTGCACCTACTCCCGCGTCTTTCAGCACTTTAGGCTGGAGAGTGATGTTTTGGTTTGGTGCTATACCATTAGTAATAGCTCTTGTTGTTAGGTGGAGTGTATCAGAAAGCATAGAGTGGGCAACTAAGGTGAAGGATAATCCTGAGAAGATACCTATAGTTACTGTGTTCAGAAGACATTGGAAGTTGGTAATAATCTCAACTATGGTGATAGTTGGAGAAGCCTTTATGTACTATGGCGTTGTATCTTTTATGCCAGACTTCCTTGCTTTATATACTCATTTGTCAAACTTCCAAATAGAGATGGCTGTTCTGCTAACAAATCTATTCTGGCTTATTACATCACCAATCTTTGGATATACGAGTGATATACTGAAATCAAGGAAGTTGTATCTTGCAATTGTATATGCTATTACTGCAGCAGTTACTTATCCAATAGTCATAATGCTTTATAGTGGGAAATTTTTCTTAGTAGCTATAGGAGGTATAATTGAAGGACTCCTCTTTGGTTGGCAATATGCAATATTACCAGCATTTCTTGCTGAGAACATAAGCACAAGGGTCAGGTACTCCTACATAGCATTTGTAGTAAATCTTGGAGTTGCCATATCCTCATTTGCCCCATACATTGTTACAGCCTTAGGTTTAGCTATCCACAGCCCAGTTATGGCAAACTTCCTGATAGCTATAATAGCTGCAATAGTAGCTGCTATATTCTCAACGATTTCACCCTCAGATAGAGTGGCACAGCCATTGCTATGAACAAATTTTTCAAATATCATTAATAGGCCAAAATTTTAATTATTTTTAACAAGAGTTAAGATAGTAGAAGTATCAACAAACCTCACCTTTGGAGCAAGCTTAACCGAGATTTGAGATAAACCTTTATTCTGGTGCTGAATAAAGAAGGAAAAAGATAAGTGGAGCTGACCTCCTCCCCGTCCTGAAGGGCAAGGGTTTCCTTAGAGAGATCATAGGTTTATGGTTTACCGCCTTCATTTTCATTACTTCATAGCTAGTGGCCAAAAGCCACCCCGCTCCATTCGTTTAACGGTAGACCATCGGCGGCTCTTCAGCCCATTACCCTTCCTCAACAGGAGTTGCCCTCCACTCCCGTCTCCCTGGGACTCAGGAATATGTAGAGCCCTTATCTAGCATACTATATGGGGACACGTTTTTATTCTGCAATACTTTAAAACATTCAGGATTTAAAAACTTTACCCCGTCCCTAGAAGGGGCAAGGCTTGCCCTTCGTTTGTCAGATAAAAAGCAGATTTATGTTCTATAATTCATATAGGCTTGGTCTTCTTTGAGAGAGCAACGGTAGGACTTTTCTTGCCTCTTCAATCCTTCCTTTATTTACCTCTCCAACAATAATTCCTTCGTTTTCATTCATTCTGTGCAATAAAATTCCAAGGGGATCAACAAAGCTTGTTATTCCTGTGTAGATATTTCCTATTTGGTTTGATGTAGCAATATATACAGTATTTTCTAAGGCCCTGGCTTTAATCATAGTTATCCAATGTTCTTCTTTATTATAACCTCTGACCCATGCGCTCGGAACTAAAATTACATCAGCACCTTTTAAAGCTAAAGTTCTGGCAATTTCCGGAAATCTGACCTCATAACAAACCATTATACCGATCTTGAAGCCATTAAAGTCGAAAACCTTATATGGGTTATTTGAAGCCTCATAAAAATCGGATTCCTTAAAATTAAAGGCATCATAGAGGTGTGTCTTTCTATATACATTTAACAATTCTCCATTATCATCAGTTGTTATAGTTGTGTTGAATACCTTTAAGCTATTTTTTATTGACTCATACATACCAACGGTTATACTGATGTTATATTGTTTCGATAATTTTAATATACTTTTTACAAAGTTACTGTCTAAGCTTTCAGCTTCGCTTGCCCTCTTTTCTAAACTGTCATCTGATGTAAAATAGACCATGAAAATCTCGGGAAAAATTACCATTTCTGCCCCAAGATTTTTTGCATTTTTTACAAATTTTTCTATTTTTAATAGGTTTTCTTCCTTATTTTTACTTGATAAGAGTTGGGTTAATCCTATTTTTAATATATTTTCTCTCATAATCCCATCTTCTCAACCTTCTTCCTTTTTATTAAATGGACTAAAAACTTTATATTGATCTTACTCAACCTCTTAATGCGCAAAGAACGATGAATACCTTTACACATTATTGGAAGATATTATTATAATCCAAGCAGATCGGGTCCTTTGCTATTTGGGATTCATTTATTTATTCCATTTCTTTGGGTTGGTCTTAATTTCTTTTCTTTAGTTGCATCGGATTGGTTATTAGCAATACTAGGAATGGTTACACTTAATATGGTTAAATTGGAATTTTAACCTTGAACCATTAGAATTCTTTCCGCATTTTCCCATAATACTCTTCTTATTACTTTTTCTCCATCTTCTCTGTCCCAATGGCCTTTCTCCATCTTTTCTTCGACAACTTCGTTTATAGCAAATCTTGCTATTTTTGATCCCCCATAGGTGCTTTCCACAAAAAATTGGTCTCCCCCAAATCCCATAATTTTATTGTTGGGAACCATTTCAAGCCATTCGCTTAATACATTTTTATAAGACTCAGGGTTTATGTGATGAACTGTACATAAATCTAGGAAAACATTTGGCCATTGTTTTCCAACAACTCCAACTTCATGATAATATGGATAACCAGCATGGAATAGTACGAATTTTACCTTTGGAAATTCCTTAAATAGGTTTGCCAGATAAACCGGGTTTCCATTGTATAATGGTCCTACTGGCGGCCATGATAGACTATCATCCTGAAGTCCTGTATGAATTTGTATTGGTTTGTTTAAGTTTTCCAATTCGCTTAAAAGAACATGTATCATGTAATTGTGAAATGGTCTTATCTCATTATAGCTTGGCTGATAATAACTAGAAGTCTTTATTCCATCGCCCTCTATTATTGCTTTAAAAGCATATTCAGCATCTCTTTTTGTTGAATATTCTATTTTTAAATCATATTCATAAACTAAAGCCAAAATTTTTGCCGCAACATACTTTCTCATACTTTCTCTTATATATTTTCTTAAAGAATTCTCATAATCGTTTAAATCATTTATTGAATAATTCATAATTTGAGATGCCTCGGCTAAGTCTTTAAAGTTCTTTATGAAAAGTAATTGGTCGAATCTTAAAACTCCTCTAAATATGGATTTGTCAAAATGCTCGATATCATGTTGAAGGTTTAAGCCGTGGTCCAGCAAAACCTTACCAATGTTTGCCTTATTCATAATCCAGTTATAAAATCCCTCTTTAGCTGCAGAATTCATCAATTCCACAAGTCTTGGATAAGTTTCTTTTGTAATGTCATTAATACCGTATAGATCTCTAATAGCTATCTTTATTGCCTGGCCATAGCCTGTTGTTTTTGCATAATCCCAATATTTTTCAAAAATTTCCCATCTTTCATTCCAAGGTTTTTTAGAATTCCTTAAAAATTTTATATCATCTCCTGTTAAACCTGCAGACATAAAATCTGTTGAAAGATATCTATTTAGAAAAATATTCATTGGATCTTGAGGTCTATTAATTCTCGAATCCTCAGGTTCAAAATGTTCATGTGTATCAAATATTTTTACAATAAATGCGCTATTCAAAATGATTCCCCAAATTTTATATGAGATTTTAACTTAAAATATTTTTTATTATTTTTTACAAAAAGCATTAAAATTCCATTGGTATTATTTAAAAATTTATATAAAAAATATATAGGATTAAAACATTTTAATTATGAACTGGGATTATGAGTGAAAAACTAAGAAGTAAATGTAGATGTAATTTAAGTATGAATTTATACGTCTTTATAGTTATTATAATAATAGGAATTATTGCAATAGGAGGATTATATTATTATTTTTCAAGACCAATTCCATAAGGTAACGCTATTGAGCTCAAAAGAAATAATAAATTGGCCTATAAATTATGGGGAAGCTATCATTGTTTAGAACATGGTTTACGTTTAATGATGCAATGATAGATATAAAATTTACAAAGTTCTTTAAAAAATGAGCATATATAGGCCTATCTGGTCATTTGAAATTAACGTAAAGTAATACTCATAATACTTAAAAATTCATTATAGGAATTACGTCTATTTGTTATTTAAATTTTTATGAATTCATAAGAAAGTTTAGTCTTGATTTTATTTCAATGAATGTTTTATTAATAACCAATTTTTTTATTGATGCTGAAAAAATTAATAAATTTTTATCTATTAGTTAGTGTTTTGTATACATGAATTTCATGCTATGATTTAATTGTTTATATTTTTTGAATCTTTATATCTTATTCTCAGATCTTCAAATAATTGGAAAAGAGCTGTTTGATGGGAAAATTAGATGCACAATAATTAGCTATATGATTCAAAATAAAAATTGATTTTAATATTTCATTTAGACAGTTTTGAGCAGAAACAATTACCTCCTTTTGAAGGCGATAATAGAAAAAGGTACAATTATAGCATCTAGGCAAACATTAAAAACTGAAAAAGGATTAGGGCTAATAACGAAAAACCTATATATGCCTAGACCAGCTCCAATAGCAGGTATTATTGAACCTGCTAAAGGAGCAAATCTATTACCTAAAAGATTATAGATTGCAATTATTAGGTAAAAGACGCCAAATAGTGCGACAATGATTATTGAAGTACTTATTTTGTATATTAAAAGTTGTGAATCATGAGTAAAAAAAGATAAGATTAGAAGTAATGTGGGAATAAGTTTTATTTTATCTATTCTCTTTTTTGTAAAATCCACTTTAAAGCCCTCATTTTTAATAAATCTTTTCATATTTAAGTCTTTTTATGCTATAATAGAATAATCATTTATTTTTATTGATAATTTTATATTTTGCGAATTGTTTTATTACATTTGATTATATATTGGTTATAAACTTTTATTATGCAAAATAATTTAATCATAATATAAAAATAAAAAATAATAATTTTTAATAATACTTTACATAAAAATTTTTTTAATGTAGATACCTATTATTGATCCTAAAAGGCAATAAATACCTGATATTAAGAAAGTAAAAAGTAAAAATGTTGTACCTGGAAACCCAGCAACTGCACCAGCGTAATAAGCCATTTTTCCCACTTGTCCTCCTAATGCTAAGTAATTTAATAAAAACAGAAGGGAAGCAATTATACCTCCTATAAAACTCGAAATTAGGGTTGAAGTAAATCTTTCTCCAATTAATGAAGAAACTATACCGGCTATTATTATAATTGGCCATATACCAGTATATAGCAACAAATAGCCCAATACTGCTGTTATGATAAATATTATCAAACTTCTAACGATATCCCTCATATTATCACCTCATGGATTTAAATTAATTTGAATCAAGACTTTATTTCTTGGAAATCCTTGAGGTGAAGGTATGTAAATTAGTGGTAAATATCATCCTTTGATCCATACCTGTATGTAGTTATCGTAGAACTGGCTAACAGGATTTTCGCTCTGCCCTCCAGGATATACTCCATAAGAATTGCTTATGTTGTTTAGATCGGCAATAAATGTAAAGCTCTGCCCTCCTGGACCAGGAGAAGTTGGTAATGGCCCTCCGCCACCTCCGCATTGATCGTTTAGTGTGAAGTAATCCCCTCCTAAACCGCTTAATGGACCAACACTTAATTGCTTTGTTCCAGTTATACTAGGCCAGTAAAATCCATAAAAGTTACCCCATGTGTAGTTATCATTGGGATACCATTTTTCTAGTAACTTCATAGCTTCTATCGTTGAATTTACTATTAATGAATTTACACTACCATTATACAAAGGATAGCCATTATCAGTCATGAGAATGTGTATTAAATCCTCATCTAGAGATGCTAAACCAAATGTGTTTGGCCATGAGCCTCCTGCAGGACCTGGCTTTATTAAATTAAACTCAGGCCAGAAGCCAGTTTCATTAAATAGCTTATAGAAAACGTTGAAGTAGATTTCTGAATAAATATAAAACCAAATGGTAGCTGCTTTTGAATCTGGACTCATAACATAGTTCCAGTTCTTCAAATAACTTAAAGCTGTTTGAGCATAGTTATTGGTAGAGTTTTCCAAAGCCTTTATTATTGTAGGCATGGACCAAGCAGCGGCCAAATCTGTTTCGTTCCATTGCAATTCCATCATATCTTCAACACTTATGTTATTATGATTTAATAAATAATTGTAAACAACCCATGCCCTTGTTCCGGGGGAGAAGCTCATGGTATTTCCATACCAGTAAGGATAAGAAGGCCCTACCTGCCTTTGGTTTGAGCTTACCACAAACCCTATTGGAGGATCATATACATGAGGTATATTTTGGTAGGGGATCCAGCCTGAAACGAATTCCTCTCCATTACCTGGCATTATCGCATCTGGGCTGTAAGGTGTGCTGTTTAAAGAAGAAAATATTGGGTAAATGCCTGCTGAGATATCTCCTATGTTGTTTTTAT
Organism: Caldisphaera sp.; assembly: GCA_049971805.1. Taxonomy (GTDB): domain Archaea; phylum Thermoproteota; class Thermoprotei_A; order Sulfolobales; family Acidilobaceae; genus Caldisphaera. The sequence goes on along the minus strand of JBMFKU010000018.1, from coordinate 12,240 downwards.
CGGCATACGCAAAGTTTTGATATGGTGCTTTCCAGTTCTGTAATGCGTTGTTAAACTGTGTCCAGTTCTTTGCAGTAGAAATTTCATACAAGACTCCTAAATCATCGCTGTAGTTGTTGGCAAGCCAATACATTACTAAAGCAGTGTTTTTATTTCTTACCATTATTGGCCCCCAGTTTGTCCAGTTTACAGTAACTCCGTTAACCTCGTAATGTTTGATCGGGTACCAATTTCCGTTATAAAAATAATCCGTTTTGTTTACTGTCTGAGCAAATATATATGTACCCCAAGAAATTGACTGCACATCAGTTAAAGTCCATGCTATATTTTGATTAAAGCCTATAACTGGTGCAGGACTTCCTGGTAAAAACACACCAAAGGTATTTATTCCTGGAGCAACTATTTGAGCCTCGAACCAAATAAAAGGTAATGAAAAGCCTAAAACAGGACCTCCAACAAGTATTGGATTCCCAGTTACTGTTTTATTACCAGAAACCACAAATTCGTTGCTATGTCCTTGCGGATGATTATTTAAAAAAGGAGGATCCCATTCTTGATATAGTTTATAAGCTAGAGAGGCAATTGTTGAATTTATGGGCCATATGTTTTCAATTTCCTTCTCTATAGTTTGGTTAGGAGTATTATTGTATCCAGCATAATAGACCTGAGGTATCGGAGAAAAGGCAGGAATTAGGCTGTTTGTTAAATTCCCCATTTTATAGTACATCAAGGAAAGGATTAGTTGGTCGTTCCCAAACTCGAGGCTTTCCGCCATGTATTGCTGTATAAGAAAGCTATCAACAGGCGTCCATGGTTGTGGTTTATAGTGGAGAAGGACAAATTCGAAAAATAGTTCGTTATGGGTCTCAGCATAATTAATGTAATCATTAACTCCTTGAGAATAAGCCTCAAGCATCATAACTGTTTGATTTGCTAATTGGTTTGTCTTTGCCAAGCTAAGTGTTTCGTTCCAATCCCTTTCGGCAGTTAAAAGATTGCCTATTTTTAATTGGAATATGTCAGAGTTTTCATAGGATGGTCCCAAAATGGGAGATAGATTGCCTTCTGATGCTCTCCTTACCATATCGAGCTGGAATAGCCTGTTTTCCGCCTGTATGAAGCCAAAAGCTAAAAACAAATCATGCTGGTTCTGCGCATAAATATGGTAAACACCATTTTTATCTATAATTATAGTTACTGGGTCGTATAATCCTTTAATGTTTAGGGTTTTGTTTTTTACAACAGCGTTTAAAGAATAGCCGTATATTCCGCTTTTTGGATTAGACGCTGCGAATAAAACTGATAGTGGAGTAAAGTAGGACATAGATACTATGAGTATTATTAATATGACGGAAATTGCAAAGGCAATATGATATTTTCTCGTCAATTTCCTCTTTCTTTGCCCTTTACTCATATAACCACACGGTATTTTTTAAAGTACTGTGTTAAGTATACAAATCAGAAACTTTTATGTTTTATATTGAAAATTCTTATATTAATAAAATTTGGAAGGATTTTCGATTAAACATTAACGTATTTAGATTTCTTATATGTTTAGACCTTGTAATATTATCGTTATATATGCTATCGACTTTAATTAGGATTCCTTATAATAATGCTGGCATCTTCGACTTCTAGCATTGTTTCCTTATCTTTAATTCTCTTAATTGCATATTTCGTTTCTTCTGTTCGGTTAATTTTCCCTGGCGTTATAGAAAAATTATCTAATAATCTAGTAATTCAAAATTTTCAATTCACATTTTCTGTAACCAGTAGGGTAGCTCATATAGCCTTATTGGTCTCAAAAACATGAAAAACTCATGAATTTAATAGCACTTTTTTCACTGGCTTCTTAAATTTATTAAATAAGCAATATAATAAATTTTTAAATTCTATTTGACACGAAATATTTGAGATAAATTTTTTGAGTTCTTGTCCTAGGTATGGTCATGCAAATAAAGGAGGAGAAAGGCAGTGTTAGGTTTGCTATTATGACAAAAAGAATGACAAGCCTTGCCCCTTCTAAGTGAGGGAAGCTGATAATTACAAACGACAGACTCATATTTTGGGGATACAAAAATTATAGATATATGTTACCGACTCACTGCTTACAGGAGATTATATTGTTTCTTTCAGGTTTGATTTAAGAAAGATAAAGTTCTTTGCAAATGTAATGCTGGTTTAAAGAACGGTACTTATTAAGGGAAAATCTTTTCTACCAAGGACGCCAAGTTAGGCAAGTCTTTAAAGGAATTGCAGTCAGAACTCCGTTCAATCTCTCCAAACAAGGAGGTAAGCGGAAAATCTTCCGCGAGTACAAAATTCATTAATGTAGTTTATTACTCAGATGTCGGTCTAATAAACTTATATGATGTATATATCCAATGGGTTTTGGCATGATCAAACAGGGGAGCTGATTGAAATTGTACGGAAAAAAAGTGAAGGTCGAATTACCTTTTTTAGCTAGGTATCTCGTTATCTACTGAGCACCCAAGAGCTGGAAGAAATGCTTAAAAGGACCTCCCTAGTTAATAAGGAATTTAAGTTCGATAAAACAAAAAGATACTGAATTATTTTTAGAAAATAATTTATTTTTAAGACCCTTTATACCTCTTATCTTTTTTAGTTAAGGGTTTGGGAATAAATTAGAGCCTTCATTTTTACTATAGATTTATAAAATGAAAAATGTTAAATTTATATAATAGAAAAGTTTAAAAACCTAAAATCTATCTATAAATAGAAACAAATAGGTGTTACTATGACGCAAAAAGATAAAGGTAATATAGTCTATATTATAACGTATTTGTTAACATGGTTAACTGGTATAATAATTTACGTAACAGAAGGGCAGAAGGACAAAAGGGTTAAATTCCATTCCTTGCAAGCAATCTTTCTTGGCATAATAGGTACGATTTTAGATTTAATATTATTTTTTGTACCATTCTTGGGGCCAATTCTTCTCTTTTTAATATGGCTTTATGGGATGTACATAGCTTATAAGGCCTATAATGGGGTAGATATGAAAGTACCTGCATTGGGGGACTATGCTGCAAGATATTCTGGGTATTACCCTTGATTTTAAAAAAGAATTATTAAAGAGCCCATAATAATTTTTTGCCATATGGTAATAAAATGAATATTCAATTTGTTTAAGTTTAAATAAATTAAGCTTAACGAGAAATTTGAGAAATTATTCTTTTTTGTAGTTCATTATTAAGTACCTTTAACATGCATTTATTTTGTTGATAATGTTTAGATTGCTTTTATGATAAGAAAAGAATAAAGCGCTAGGTATAAAGGTTTAAGAGCAGTATTTTAAAAAGGGGAGAGCAATTTGATTAAAATTAAACAAGAAATTCTACTCTTATCGCTTTTGCTTCTCTCATTAAGCTTAAATTGAGCAGAGTTTTGTAAACTGTTTGTCATTCTTATTGCAATTGTTTGTCTCACAGGATCTAACTCTATAACTTCCTTTATTGGCAAACAGCTTTTTGTTTCCATAATTATCACTCAACCCCTAAGCTCTCTTTTATTTCTGCACATGACTTCTTTGCTGCTACATAAACCGGGCATGTTTTTTATCATTTCAAAAATAATGTTTGCATCTTTGCCTTTAAACCTTTGATCTTCATCATTATGTTAATATATTTAAGTCTCGTCCTCCATTCGAAGCTTCCTTTAATTTCACATGAAATTTCAAGTATTATATTAAGCATATTTTTGATATAGCCTTAAATGTTATTGTTTCACATGATGCCAGACTTGATATAAAAGTCTCAAGAGGTGTTGGAAACCTAATATCACTCTCATTTCTTCTCCTATTTTCATGCTAAATTTATTATTCATTACGTATACTATAATAACTTCTTTACTGTTGTTATTTATTTTTATAGGAGGTAATGGATTTCGTTCACTCATGTTTCCACCTATTTTAAAATTATAAAAAATTACCATATAATAATATCATTAATTTTTTTGAATTTTCCTTTAAATGCTATAAAAAAGAAGTAATTAATAATCTTTAGGAAACATTTATTAATATTGATTTGTATACATTCAATAGAGTGAGAATATGGTAGAGCTTAATAGAGATATTGCATTAAAAATGTATAAGGATATGATTAAAATAAGGTATTTTGAAGACACTATAAGAAAATATTATTATGAAGAAAAACAGCCACTATTTAATATCGCTGCAGGTCCTATTCCAGGGGAAATGCATTTAGCTGCAGGTCAAGAACCTGCGGCAGTAGGTTTATCAGTACATTTAAAAAAGGATGATTTTGTTGCCGCAACTCATAGACCTCATCATATTGCTATCGCTAAAGGGGTAGATCTTAAAAAAAGGCATCAGAAATTTTTGGAAAAGAAACTGGCTTAGGTAAAGGGAAAGGAGGTCACATGCATTTATTTGATAAAGAAGTTAACTTTGGATGCAGCGGCATTGTTGGGGCATCATTTCCCCCAGCAGTTGGAGCAGGTTTAGCATTTAAATATCTAAATAAAGATAATGTAGCGGTTGCATATGGTGGAGATGGTGCAGCAAATCAAGGTACTTTTCATGAATCTTTAAACTTAGCTGCTTTATGGAAACTACCTGTGATTTTTGTTATAGAAGATAATAAGTATGCTATAAGTGTTCCAAAAAGCAAATCTACGGCTATAACAAGAAATGCTGATAGAGCATCTTCCTATGGGATTCCAGGAGTTTTTATACCAGATAATGACGTTTTTGCAATGTTTGAAGCATCGAAAGAAGCAGTAGATAGAGCCAGATCCGGTAAAGGGCCAACGTTAATTGAGATAGAAACCTATAGGCTTTATGGACATTTTGAAGGTGATCCTGAAGTTTATAGGCCTAAAGATGAAGTAGAAAAATTAAAACAAAAAGATCCAATAATTAGAATGAGAGATGAATTAATGAAAAGAAAGTGGCTTGATGAGGACCTTGATGGCACTATTAAAAATGAAGCTCAAAAAGAAGTCGATGAAGCTATAAAGTTTGCTATAGACAGCCCCTATCCTAAACCAGAAGAAGCTTTGGAAGATGTTTATGCTCCTATGCCAGACATAAAAGAGCCAGAATTGAAAGGAAATAGGAGATTGCCAATGTATTTAGCTATATCAGAAGCAATATCTCAAGAGATGGAAAGAGATAAAAGAGTAATAGTAATGGGAGAAGACGTTGGAGTATATGGAGGAATTTTTGGTGCAACCTATGGATTATACGATAAGTTTGGGCCCGAAAGAATTATTGATACACCTATATCTGAATCAGCTTTCATTGGAGGAGCTCTAGGAGCAGCCATGAATGGATTAAGGCCAATAGTAGAGCTTATGTTTGTCGATTTCTTAGGTGTTGCTTTTGATCAAATGTTTAATCACATAGCAAAAAATCATTATATGAGTGGAGGCAATGTAAATGTGCCTTTAGTGCTTCAAACAGCGATTGGCGGAGGATATAATGATGCAGCTCAACATTCTCAAGTATTATATTCATTATTTGCTCATGTTCCTGGATTTAAGGTAGTAGTTCCTTCGAACTCCTTTGATGCAAAAGGACTTATGATAAGTTCAATAAGAGATGACAATCCAGTAGTATATATGTTCCACAAAGGCCTTATGGGACTTCCTTGGATGCCGTATCCTGAAACCTCTATAGTTGAGGTCCCAAAGGAAGAATATCAAGTTCCAATAGGAAAGGCCAAGATAATAAGAAAAGGCAAGGATGTAACAATTGTAACTGCTGCTTTGACTGTGCACAGAGCATTAGAAGCAGCAAATACGTTATCTAAAGAGGGGATAGAAGCTGAAGTAATAGATCTTAGAACAATAAAGCCTCTTGATAAGAAAACAATAATAGATAGTGTAAAAGATACAAATAACTTGTTGATAGTAGACGAGGATTACATGAGCTTTGGTCTAACAGGCGAAGTATTAGTATCAGTAGCAGAAGAATCTTTAATGTATGTAAAATCTTATAAGAGGGTTGCTGTCCCTGATGTGCCAATACCTTATAGCAGACCTTTAGAGCAATTTGTACAACCATCAACAAAGAAAATTATTGAAACAGTACACAAAATGTTAAACAAATAATTGAGATTTTAAAATCATTCTATTGGGATTTTTATTTTCTAAATTAATGAAATAATCTTATCTTTATTAATAATTATTGCTAATATATTCTATAAACAATATTTCTTATAAGAAAAGAAGAGAAAACGCCAATAATTAATTAAAATAAAATTCTTTTTTTATATATTATTCTTATGCTATAATCTTTAAGAACTCAAAAATTGTTATTTTTAAGTGTAGAGGTGGATGAAAAATGATTATTCAGGTTCCAAACTCATGGGATTTTAATAAGTTTGGTTATGGTATTGTTGCAGATTGGTATAAAAAGCAAGGAGAAAACGTAAAAGAAGGAGATATACTATGTTTAATCATGGTTTCTAAAGTAAGGGTTGAAGTAAAGTCAAACTTTAGCGGAAAGCTAACGAAGATAATTGCAAATAAAGGAGCAAAAGTTAAACCAGGAGATCCATTAGCAGAAATTGAGTGAATATTATAATGTCAAAAGCTGTTGGCATAATAGTAAATCCAAATTCGGGTACAGATGCCAGAAGGTTAACATCTAATGCCCAATTTATGGATAATATACAAAAGCTAAGGATATTAAAAAGCATCGTTATGGGCTTAATAGGATCAGGTATAACACAAATAGAAATTATGCCAGACTATCTAGGTATAGCCAGTAATTTAGTAAATGACATTAAAGGAAATGGAGCAGATATTTTAATGATAGATATAGATCCTGAAGGAAATTTAAATGATACAAAGAAGGCAGTTGAACATTTTAAAAAAGATAATGTATCATTGATAATATTGCTTGGAGGAGATGGAACCTTACGAGCAGCTGCTGAACAATCTATAGATATACCTTTTTTGCCCATATCCACAGGAACTAATAACACAATTCCATATTTGGTTGAAGGAACAGTTGCTGGACTGGCTTCGGGCTATTTTGTAAATTATAGGTTAAATGAAGGGTTATGTAATTTGAATAAAATTGATGTTTATATAAATAATGAATTTACAAATATAGGGTTAGTTGAAGTTTCTACAACTAAGTATAAATTTAAGGGAACAGGAATAATAGATTTATCTATGATAATTGATTCTGTCATTATATTTGGAAAACCAACATCTATAGGGGTTGCATCGATTGGAGGACTAATAAAGCAATTGGATTGTGATACTAAGAAATTTGTTTATATTAATTTTAATGGTAAAAACTATAAATTAAAATCAATAGAATCTCCAGGAGTTATAAAAGATGTTTATATAGATAATTATAAGATAATTGATGTTGGAAATAAAGTGAAAATGGAAAAATCATACTTTATAGAAATTGATGGTGAAAGGTCAATATCTGTTGATGAAAATGATAATGTAGAAGTATATGTTAATTCTAACGGTCCAAAATTATTGGATATAAACAAAATTATGGAAATAGTCTCTGAAAGGGGTTTATTTAAAGAAAATCTATAGAAAAATTTAATTAAATATAAATTATTTAATTTTATTGTGGTAAATATGAATAAAGTTATGTTATCAACTTAAATTGAATGAGAATATGATTTTAATGCTGAAATCAAACAATATAGACCCTATAATACCTCGAGACAGAATAGCAAATAGAGAATGGATAGAAAAAATATAGATAATGTGACTTCAGTTCTTTTGACATTTATTAAGTTTGATATGGTAAATTAAATGGCAAACCTATTCTTTTAATGCGGGGTAAAGTTTAATGTTTGTTTTAAAAATAATTAGATAAGCAATGCCATCAACAGTATTCTTCACTATATAAGGTAAGCCTTACTCGTTACCAAATTAAAGAAAAAGGAGGGTGAGATTTCTCTCTTAGGTTAAATAAGAGCGAGAAGTTGTAACTTTACTTCCACATAGGGAGGAATTAGAGCAACATAAAGGAGAGTAAACCTAAAGATCTCGAGAACCCTCGCTCATCAATGCGGGAGAGAGATCAGTATTTGAGATACTCCCTCTAGCTCACCACTCACATGTATTGGCCCAACTAAGGTAATACCCAAAAATGCTCAAAGCTACACATATTAACCTCCAAGTCTATAGGTTAATCGACCTTTATCAACTTTATTTGCCTTAACTATGGTTTCTATCTCTTTATCATACATTATTGTAACCATAGTGCAAAGTATTTTAAGTTTGAGCAATATCTGTTGCTCTAGTGAGAATATGGAGCGCGAACATTTATTAAAAAGCGATTATGACTACATGGAAGTTCTCAGGAAAAAGCTAGATAAAAGGCACATGGAAAGATTATTAAAGATAAACGATCAGGAATTGCATAGATGGTTATCTGACATAGTAATTTGGGCTGAACCTAATTCTGTATATATAGTCAAAGGCGATGAAGAAGACTTTAGCTATATAAAGGAAGTTGCTCTAAATAATGGTGAAGAGTTAAAAACAAAGTATGAAAAACATACAGTCCATTTCGACGGACCAAAGGATTTAGCTAGAGACAGACATAATACAAAGATATTAATAGAACAAGATAATAAGATACCATTAATAAATACTATGGAAAGGAACAAAGGTCTAATGGAGATAAGAAATATAATGAAAGGAATAATGAAAGGAAAGGAGATGTATGTTGGTTTCTTCTGCCTCGGTCCTAAGGGCTCTCCCTATGCTCCATTAGCAGTTCAAGTCACAGATTCTTCCTACGTTATGCATAACGAACTAATACTTTACCGGTCATGCTATGAAGAATTCATTAATATGCCTCCAGACACAAATTATTTTAGGTTTTTACACTCTACAGGCGAGAGAAACGAGCTTGGATGGGCAAAGAACATAGAGAAAAAGAGGATCTACATAGACCTAAAAGATGAGACTGCATATACAACAAATTCTCAATATGGTGGGAATACAATAGGACTTAAAAAATTGGCGTTTAGACTCACAATTAACAGAGGGCTTATTGAGGGCTGGCTCTCTGAACACATGTTCATAGTTGGCGTTAAAGGAACAGGAGAGAGGATAACTTACTTCACCGGTGCATTTCCTGCAGGCTGTGGGAAGACATCAACAGCATTAATGGCAGATACTATAATTGGAGATGATTTAGCACTTATTAGAGAAGTGAAAGGTGTTCCAAGAGCTATTAATCCAGAGATAGGTATGTTCGGCATAATAGATGGCATTAATCCAATTGATGACCCAAAAATTTATAAAATATTGGTATCTCCCATATATGATATAATATTTTCTAATGTTCTTCTTGAAGATGATGGAACAGTTTGGTGGTACGGAAAACCTAAAGAGCCTAAAAATGGTATTAACTATGCTGGGAGATGGTTTCCAGGAAAAAAGGACGAGGAAGGAAATGAAATTAAACCATCACACCCAAATGCAAGATTCACAACAAGGCTAAGCTACCTCGATCATCTAGACCCTAGGGTTAACGATCCCGAAGGGGTACCAATTGGAGGAATGATATTTGGGGGTAGAGATTCAGATACACAGGTTCCTGTAGAGGAATCTTTTGACTGGGATCATGGAGTTGTTACCAAAGGTGCTGCCTTAGAGTCTGAAATGACTGCCGCAGTTTTGGGAAAGTCGGGTGTAAGGGAGTTTAATCCATATGCGATACTAGAGTTCCTCTCAATCTCTGTGGGAAAGTTTACTCAGCTTCACTTTGATTTTGGTAAAAAATTAAAGAGAAAGCCAAAAATATTTGGGGTGAATTATTTCTTAAAAGGAAGTGATGGAAATTTTTTAAGTGAAAAAACAGACAAGAAGGTTTGGCTAAAATGGATGGAGTTAAGAGTCTATGATGAAATTGGATTCCTAAAGTCTCCAACGGGTAGAATACCTCTCTACCAAGATCTTGAGAAACTTTTTAATAAAGAGATTGGGAAGGAATACAAAACCGAGGTATATGAAAAACAATTTACAATAAGGATACCTGAACATTTAGACAAAATAGAAAGGATATGGTCAACCTATGAGAAAATATCAGATACACCGCAACAGCTTTTCAAGATACTTAAGGAGGAGAAAGATAGGCTCATCTTATATAGAGATAGGTTTGGAAACTACATTTCTCCATTTAAACTAGACAGGTTGTGACCGACATCTTATATAAGATATTATATTGGTCAGATCTATAAATAATAGATCTGCCTGGAGTGTAGACTTTGACCTCATTGAGCCAAATGCTCGTGGGGGCTTGGCCATCTCCAATTTCGTGCAGGAAGTTGAGCTAAGAGCTCGAATAATAAGGGTGAAATTCGTTGGAGACTACATTTACGGGATAGATGTATCTAAGAATAATTTAACCTTTTGAAGGCGTAATTTATAATATTTCAAATATCATATATTTTGGTAATTTCACTTCTTCATCTTTAAAAATGAAAAGAAAGAATTCCAAGCCTCATTGTTTTTCTGAATTATTGTTTGAGCATTAACTTTAAGTAAATCCTTGTATTTTTCATAGTATTTCTTGTAAGTATTTTTAAAACCTACTTTACCTTCCTTAAAGAACTGTTACCTTCTTTCATTCTCGTTAAATTTGATGAAATGTTTGATAAGGTCCTCAACATCCTTTTTTAAGGAGAAGAACAACATTTATCCTTATTTTTTCATAATTAACTTCATAAATTCCTTCAGGCATTGCAGGAGTAATAATAATCAGCTCCTGCTCCTTATCTACAGCAAGTTGATCTGAGAGAAGCATATAATCCCCATGTTTTACTTAAAACAAACATTAAAAGCATTACCAATTTAAAAGAAGAGGTTTGCCGTTTATTTTATCATTAACAAGGAAGGACTTCATAGCTATAGGTATTGTTTTATATTTAATCTTATATTTATTTAATGCAGTTAACATAATGCTATTTTTACCGATATCCCAAGATTGATGTATGCTAGCCTTATGGCTTATATGAAGTTGCTATGGCAGTTTCGATTTAGGCTTTAGCCAAGCAACAGATTATATTGATCATAATAATAGAGATTTCATAAATAATATTACCAATACTCTTGGCCATAATAATTTATGATAGAAAAGACAGTCCTTAAAATAAAGATAGTTTAAAGCTTTGCATAATATTTTTTCATAATAATTAAACAAGGTATATTAAAGCCTATGAAATAAAATAATAATCCTAGGTTAATAATTATAGCTAAGTATTTAAATGAGGTCTTTTTCTGCTAATTTATCTAACTCCTTATTGCCATAAATGACGATTGTTCCCGGGAGTCTTGAAAGTTACACTCTTTTAAGAAATAATTTCGAAGGCATAGAAAAATTATCAAGTATAATTTTTATAAGCTTATTTATAAATAATTTATTAGTTAGTTTTTGGTATTAATATCTTTGAATATAAAAGGATATGATAAAGTAAGAACAAACCCTGTCTTTTGATACAGGATAAAGTTTTTAGCATTTGTTTAAGATAAAATAGATTAATGCTAGTCAATAAATGGATTATGCTTCACCAATATGAGGTAAGCCTCTACGCCATTGCTAAATTAAGAAAAAGAAAGAAGATATAAGGAGTTCAGACTCAGCCATAAAAACCTAGCTTATATCTCTGAGATCAAAAGAAAAAATATCATTATTATTTATTTAACCACCTAAAGTTTATCATTTATTCCAGATGCATAATATGCTAGTTTTTTACTATCATCATAATTATAAGACCTATAAAGCTCAATAACGCTTGCCTCAATAGATCCCTCTGCATGAATCATTGCAGTTGTAAACAGAGCCCCTAATGATGAAAGTATTTCTCTTGTTAACGATAACAATCTAGATCTTATTATTGGATCGGTTCCTTTCTTGCCAACTAAATATTTTTTCAAATATTTTGATTCTTCTTCATTGCTAAAATCTTGAGATGAAGGTAATGTAGCTGCTAATCCACCTGCAACATCTACCAAATGCTTTATTGTGTCTAAATACCCTTCGTTAGCTACTAGCTTACCTATATTTGTGAATATCCTGTTTGGAATAGAAATTTTTGTATCTTCATCGATTTCTGCCAATTGTGACGCTGCAATAGCTGATTCCCTTAATATCTCTTTATATTTAATTATTTCTACAATATCTCTTCATATATGGGATTTATCATCTACGCCATTAAGCTCTGCAAGTAATTTTCCTAAGCCTATGAGCAGATCGGCTAT
>JBMFKU010000017.1:0-29767 GCA_049971805.1 Caldisphaera sp. | reverse complement strand
ATGGGAGTACTTCTTCAATAGCTCCTTACCTTTTCTACCATGTTTAGAAGCAAAGGATTGTATTTTTTTCTCCTCTTCAATTTATACCATACTTTAAACTATACAACTTCAGAGATATTGTAACAAACTTCTTGCTGTCATAAGCATCTAGGCTATAAATGTTGCTATCAATAGCCAAAAAGCTTAGCGGAGAACTCAACGGTAACTTATAGCGGAAAAGTAAGTAAACTTTATCCTCTTTAATCAAGGGCTCACCAAGTTCAAACCATTTAACCCTTTTTGAAAACCATGTATGTAACCAAGAAAAGGTCAGATGTTCAAACGCCAACAGTTATCCTAAAAGTTTCACCTTCAACTTTTCTTAAAGTTGATTTAATCCTAACTCAGGATTTCAATATTCCTTAAAGAATTAATACTTTGTTAGAAATAAAATACCTTGCCTATCAAATATGGTGAAAAATAACATGAAATCTATAATAGCATTAGGAGGTAACGCTATATTAAAAAAAGAGGATAAAGGAACCGTTGAAGATCAATGGAGAAATATAAAGAGCGCAGTAAAAATAATAGTAAGTACAATACAAAACGAAGATGATATAGTTATAACCCATGGAAATGGACCACAGGTAGGCTATTTGCTTGAAATTATGTATGCTACAAACTCTGGAAAGGCATTAACTATAGATATAGCTGATGCAATGACTCAGGGATGGATAGGATACATGTTACAGCACGCGTTTTCATTATATTTACCTGAAAGAAAAGCTGTGCCTATCTTAACAAGAGTTGTGATCTCTGAAAATGATGAAGCTTTTTTAAAACCTACAAAGTTTGTTGGAAGTTATTTTACAAAAGAACAAGCAGAGAAATTGCATAAGGAATCTGGTTGGATTTTTAAAGAAGATCCTAGAGGAGGGTTTAGAAGAGTTGTACCAAGTCCAATGCCGATAGATATACTAGAAATTGATATTATAGAGAGGCTAATTAATGAAAAATATATAGTTATCGCTACTGGCGGTGGGGGTGTCCCTGTTGTAAAAAGAGGAAATAACTATATCCCTGTTGAGGCAGTTATAGATAAAGATCTTGCAAGCTCTTTATTAGCCATAAAAGTCAAGGCAGACAGATTCATAATATTAACTGATGTAAAAGGTATAGCTTTAAATTATGGTACAAAAGACGAGCAATGGCTAGAAAAGATAAGCATTGATGAATTAAAGGAATTATATAGAAAAAGCGTGTTTCCTGAAGGTTCTATGGGACCTAAGGTATTGGCTGCTATAAAATTTGTAGAGTCTACTGGAAACTTGGCAATAATTGGTGATCTATATGACGCAACAAATGTATTTAGAGAAAAATCAGGTACAATAATTTATAAATAAAAGCTCTCGTTTTTAATTAAAAACAAAAGAACTAAAATGCTTTTCGTTTAAATGAGTATAGATTTATAAGATCTCATATTGAAGAGTATTTTAAAGCAATAAATGTTTTCTGTTGTGCTAAAGAAAGATATACTTGAGATTTTGCTTCACCAAAGTTATGATGATCAGCATTTTTATCCTTCTCTGCTCCTTTAACAGATAACTCAGTCGCTTATTGCAAAGACTAAATCTGTACATATTGCAATAAAGCCTTGTACCTATTAGAGAGATCATATGCGCCTGAGGTAGATCGCTTATAATAATTTTAATATTTAAATTAATATAGGCTTTGCGATTTGTTGGAAATGATAACTATGGCTATAAATTGAATTTAAAGGAAAGCATTAACAATTTAAATAAATGATACGAATTAGACCTTTGTTAGATTTTTAGGTTTATTATTTATGAAGCATTGTATTATCTATTTTAAGATATATTAGCTTTGCTGTATTTTTAATCCAAGCTTTCTATAAGGGCAGTTTTTATAATCTTTTTCACATTTACTGGCTTTACTTTTTGTTATTAATGAATCTAAGAATTTGCATTTGGCAAAATAGCTGTCTTGCTTTTCTATTATATCGAAGAATTCACAATCTGATTTCGGTCTATAACTTAGAGCATAGATTTCTGGAAAAATTATTTTTTCTGGGGACTCTTTTGACACACCTATCACCTTACAATAAGTTAAGAAACAAAAGTTATTAACTAGTACAAGGGTTTTGTTATAAAAAACAACAAACCTTACTCTTTAGTGCAAGGAGAAATTCACAGGGTATTATATTTATAATTATTTTTATGCTTTCACTTAGAATACAAAGATTCCTTTGAAATTAGTTAATTAATTAACTACTTATTATCCATGAATTCAGTTAGCTTTTTCTTTTTAGAGTTCAATAAATAGCTTTCCTTTATAACATCGTTGGGATTTGTTTTAAGCCACTTTGTTATAAATGAAATTATTTCGTTTGAATCATTGGTTTTAATAATCGGGTTTTTTAATAATGTGTTTTTAACAGTTTCTCTAATATGCCAATTTCCAACGGGTGCATAGTATGTTGGTAATATTTCTCTTAATATAACGACATCAGCTTTTCTTTTGATTCTATACAGGAACTCTAACACCGAAACTCTTGCTGCTGAAAATCCACCATCAAGAGTGGAAACCCTTCCAAGAGGATCTTCCTCTACCTTACTTATTATTGGTTTTGTAGCATATCTTGTCCAAATAGATAGAGGATGCCAAATTTCTATCCATTCAAAGCTTCCTTCTCCAGGCATAAATGTTAATAGAAACCTATTACTTAGATATTCACCTTCGAACACCATAGGTTCGCTTATTTCATTGAAATCAGAAATTATTTTTCTGAGTTTTTTTGATATTATATCATCAGTTGCAGTTATAGACCACCTTGTTGGAACTAATCTTCTATTTCTTAGTTTGCCCAAAAAGCCTAAGCTAAGCATGCTTTGAATTGTATAGATGTCAATTCCTGAACTATAAGTTTTCCATACAGCCAATTCTGCTTTCATATCATCCCATATAATTTTTTCAATTGCAAGACTTAACTTTGGATTGTCCCTAACTATTATTTTTTCTGCTGGTGCTGTTGGTCCAGTGGGCTTAGTTATACCATCGAATGTTAATCTGGGTGTTGGAATATTTTTTAAGATAATCTCACTATTAACAGGTTTTTCCGATATAATTGCTAGTCCTATTTCGCTTTGATAGAGCTCCCAAGGCCTATTTATATCAACCCTTAAAAGTGCTGAAATCAGTTCACCTCTCATTTTTATTATATTATCTAGGGATTCCTTTTTGATTGACCATAGTATTGGATTATCTCTATATTTTGCTTCTTCCCCATTTAATCCAGGAGGAACCATATAATGGAAAGAAACTTTAGGATATCCATACTCTCCAATTAACCCGCTTGGAGGCGTAGAGCCATTAGCAAAATTGTTACTTATTTTTGTCGTTACATTTGCTTTGATTCTAAACTCTTCTAAAATTGGGCATTTGGATAATCCACAGAGCTTTTTATAACCTTTACATTTTGCGCAGAGCTCTGGAGGGATTCTTGCCATTAAATTTTCATCCCTTTAACCATACTCTATGATAGAATGAAGTTTTACATTTCTAGGATATATTCTTATTGATTCTAAATTTTCGGGGAAAATTATTTCTGGCATTGATTCAAATCCCAGTTTATCCCATTTTTGTTTTATTAACGAAGCAAAAGAAACTGTTTGGCTTGGTTCGCCATGATTTAATATTATGGTTCTGGGCTTTGGTGTTAAATTTCTTAAGAAGGCCTGCAATTCACTTCTATTTGCATGCCCAGAAAATCCTTCAATTCTTTGAACTTCTAGATTAACTTTAACTGTTTTTAGTTGATTTCCATCAATCATTTGTATTTCTTTTTCACCGTCAACTATTCTTCTTCCCAATGTACCTGATGCTTGGTAACTAACAAAAGCTAGGGCATTATTTTGGTTATCGGCTAGATTTTTAAAATACTCTAGAATTGGACCTCCCACCATCATTCCGCTTGTTGATATTATTATTGCTGGTCCATCACTAAATATTGCCTCATCCCTTTTGTTTGAATCGTTAACGAATATCATATTCGGTCCTATAAATGGGTTTTGATCATCGTGCAATATATGTTCTCTTATTGGCTTTGCTAATAATTCTGGGTATGATGTGTATATTGCAGTAACTTCGTATATGAGGCCATCAATATATATTGGCATTTCAGGTATTTTTTTATCTTGTAGTGCTTTATTTATCAATACCATCATATCTTGTGCTCTTCCGACAGCCATTACTGGGATGAGCAATTTACCCTTTCTATCATAAACCCTTTTTATTAGTTCAAATAGCTGGTTTTCTGCTTCTTCTCTAGTAACTGTATCTGTATTTCCGTATGTTGTCTCCATTATTAATGCTTCTACTCTATGAAATTCAGTATTTGCTGGTGGTTGCAATCTTGTTGTTTCTGCTTCTTCTTTAGATTTATAATATTTTATATCTCCTGTGTAAAGTAAATTAAACAATCCTTGGCCAATATGTATATGAGTTAAAGCGGAACCTAATATATGCCCTGCATCAGAAAATGTAAGCTTTGCATCTGGAGATAGATCCGTTACTACATTATAATTAACGCTTATCGTTCTAGTAAGCATTGTATTTATATCTTTCATAGTAAATGGTGGATCTTTTCCTTCTCTTATAAATAGATCTATAAAATCCTTAAGCATTAAAACTGTTATATCTCTAGTTGGCGGAGTCATATAAACAGGTCCACGATAGCCATATTTATATAGTATTGGTAGAAGACCCATATGGTCCATATGGGCGTGAGATATAACTATTGCATCTAAGTCTTCAAGTCTAAATTCTGGAGCATCAAAAAAAGGATATGCATCAGAGCCATAACCGCTTTGTGCAAATCCTGCATCTAATAATATTTTGCTTTCTCCTGTATCAACTAATATTGATGATCTTCCCACCTCTCCAAAACTTCCCAAACCAATAACTCTTATATTTCTTGGGCCAATAATCATGTCTCTATATACTCTTTCTCCAATTTCTCTTAAAGCCTTTTTTCTTTCTGCAGATGATCTAATGTATAGATCTAATACAGAGGCTAATGTTTTGCTTATTAATGGAGATTTTCTTTGAACTTCAAGCCTCCAGCCGGTAGCTGCTAATACTTGATTTCTAAAGGATTTTCCTTTTCCTAGTAGTTTTCCTGGCTTATCTGCAAAAAGCCTTACTTCTCCTAGAACCTCATCAAACTGTATATCACTTGGTGCAATACCTGATTCCTCTGGAGCATTTTCCATTATATATTGTATTGTTGCTTCTCTAGTCTTTCTTGCTTTTGGATCAGTTCTTATCACCATTCTTTTCCTTAGTTGCTTAGCTAGTTCTCTTATTTTCTCTTCTCCTTCTAATATCCATTGAGGATTTTTTACATAGATTGCTATTTCTGGTCCTTCAAATTCTATGCTAGAAATTTCTGCATCTTTTACATTTTTTAGTATTTCGCTTACTATTATTGATCTTAGCCTTTGTCCAGATATTAATCTTTCTTGATTAGATTCTTCCAAATCAAATCACCGAGATAAATAAAATTTTTGCTAAAAGCTTCTTTTTTTATCCTTTTAAGAAAGGAGTTGCTGGAGAGATATAAAACTTTCTCTTATACCGCTAGATGTTATAGCTATTACATCTACACCATCTCCTGTTGCCGAATCCCTCATAATGGCTACCTTTACAGCCTTTGCAGCTAAATTTATAGCTTCTTCCAGGCTCATATCTTGTCTATACTCTCTCTCTAGAACCCCTAGTGCTACTGGTGACCCAGATCCTGTAGAGGTCATTTTCTCTTCAGTAATGCTTCCAAAATAATCTAAATTATAGAGCCTTGGTTCAGTATCGTATCCCCCAATTATAAGTTGAACTAAGTATGGATAATATTTTGTTGAAAATAGAACATTTGCTAAAAGAGTTGCCATACTTTTGACCGTTAATTTTCTTTTATTAGTAGTTTCATATAATCTAGCTTCTTCTCTTATAGCATCTGCTAACATTTGGGCATCGGCTACTAATCCAGCAATAGTCATAGCTGCATAATCCGTTATTTTAACAATTTTTTTAACAGTTCTACTGGCAATTAATGTACCTGCTGTAGCTCTTTTATCAGCTGCTAAAATGGTTGCATCTTTTGTTATAAAGCCAACTGTTGTCGTTCCATGAAAGGCCTTCAATGACGTTTCTTTATCAAAAGGCATCAATCCATTTTCACCAATAATTTGGTGGTTTTCACGAGTTTTAATTTTTATGTCTAATAAATCTTATAATATTATTTTTGTAATGAATTATATTTATATAATAAAATGCGCATAAACTTTAAAATTTAAAAATCAAATAACTAAAGTACTTTTTGCCAAGTCCTTTGCAGCTTTTTCATTTAGCCCTGTATCCCCCAGAATCGTATATCTTTCTGGTCTAATGCTTACAGATTTGATAAGAGATTCAATCACTTCTTCTTCAGAAACACCTAATTCTTTAGCATTTGTAGGAACCCCAACTGTTTTCAATAAATTCCTTATTTTTTTCCAGTTCTTTCCATGCAAATATGACATCATTATAGTACCAACCCCAACTGCTTCACCATGCAAGGGCGGATTTTTACTAATCATTTCTAATGCATGAGCAAAAAGATGCTCAGACCCACTAGCTGGTCTTGAGCTACCAGCAATACACATCGCTACACCACTGCTTACTAATGCTTCTAGTAATACCCTAATTCCTTCTTTACTACCTAATCCTATTTCTTTTGCATATAAGCTAACATGCTTTGCACTCATTAGTGCTAGACTGGCAGCATATTGTGCATAATATTCTCCTTTTAATTTGTGAGCTAAACGCCAATCCAATACTGATGTATACTTTCCTATCAAATCTCCAAAACCTGCAGCATTATATCTTTTTGGAGCAGATAATATAATATTTATATCAATTAAGATTAGCTTTGGTGGTTTTGCTGGCTTAGAATGAAATCTATCAAAGCCTCTTAATGTAACGAAAGGACTTGTTATTCCATCATGGCTTGCTGCTGTTGGTATGCTAATAAAGTTTTTTTCTAAACTCATTGCGACATATTTTGTTAAATCAATGCTTCTTCCCCCACCTAGACCTAACAATATATCAAACTTATCCTTAGAAACTTCTTCCGATAAACTTTTAGCATAATCTACTGTTGGACTACCTGTTATTACGTAAGATACCGAAAACCCTTTATCTTCTAAGCTCTCCTTAATCTTGCCATAATATTTAGGATAAACATTAGGTCCAGTAAGTATTAAAATTGATTTACCTTTACTAAACAATTCAGATACCTGATTTCCTATGTTGTATAAGATATTTTCACCTATTATGATTCTTTGAGGTAAATCTATCGAATGACCACTAATCATATTTAAGGCCCAAAAATATAAGATAAAAACAGAAATAAAAAATGGATTAGAAAATTTATTTAAGTTTAATCGCTGCTAGATTCTTTGCCCGATTCTTCCTCTGATGATTTACCGCTTGGTCCTTTTCCTCCTACTCCTCCGCCCTTCTTTGCTGCTATCATATCGTCTATTCTTAATATTAATCCAGCTGCATCTGTTCCTGCCTTAAGTGCATTGGCTTTTACTCTCATTGGTTCTATTACTCCTTTTGACCATAGATCAACTATGTTTCCGGTTTCTATTTCTATACCGTACCATTTCTTTGAGCTATCTGAATGAGCACTTCTTAGCTTCATTAGCATTTCTATTGGGTCATGCCCTGCATTAAATGCTAATGTCTGAGGCAAAGCTTCTATTGATTTTATAAAAGATTCTACAGCTATTTGTGTTTTGCCTGGTACATTCCTGGACCATTCTCTTAATTCTTTAGCTAGTTCTTCTTCAGCGGCTCCACCGCCTGCAACCAATTTACTATCTGTAATAGCATCTGCCACAGCACTTAGAGCATCATGAATAGCTCTATCAGCTTCTTCAACTAATCTTTCGAACCCACCACGTATCAATATTGTTACACTCTTCGGATTCTTAGCTTCTTCTATAAATATCATTTTATCTTCTCCTATTTTTCTTTCTTCAACATTTCCTGCAAATCCTAAGTCTTCTGGCTTAAGATCATCTAAATTGGTAACTATTCTAGCACCAGTTGCCTTAGCAATTTTTTCAATATCGCTTCTCTTTACTCTCCTAGCTGCTAATATACCCTTCTTTGCTAGGAAGTGTTGGGCAACATCATCAATTCCCTTCTGTGTAATTACTACATTGGCACCAGTTGCTGCTATTTTTTCGACTTTTTCTGATAGCATTTTTTCTTGTTTGTCTAATAGTTTCTTCATTGATTCTGGAGATGATAAGCTTATTTCCATATCTAGCTCTGGCTTTTCTATTTCTAGAGATGCATCCAATAAAGCTATCTTAGCATTTTTAACTTGCTTTGGCATATCTGGATGAACTACTTCTTTATCAATTACAATACCATTTATTAGTTGTGTATCTTGTAAGCTACCCCCATATTTTTTAACTATTTGTATGTTGTTGATATCTACAACCCATGAATTTCCTCTTTGCTCTGCTATTGCTCTTACAGCATCAACTGCTATCCTAGAGAAGTGATCCTTGGCCTCTGAAACAGCTTTGCTGCTTAAACTTGTTTTAGCAACCAATATTAATTTTTCCTTATCATCTATTGATACTGGTTCAGCTATTTTGTTGAGTATTTCAATAGCTTTTTGTAATGCAGTCTTATATCCATTAATTATTATAGTGGGATGTATGTTTTTATCCAATAAATTTTCTGCTTCCTTAAGCAATTCACCTGCAAATATAACTGAAGTCTTAGTTCCATCTCCAGCCTCTTCATCTTGACCCTTAGCTACTTGGACTAACATTTTTCCTGCGGGATGCTGTAGATCCATCTTATCTAAAATGGTTGCACCATCGTTTGTTATTGTAACGTCTCCCAAACTATCGACAAGCATTTTATCCATACCCTTTGGACCATAGGTTGTTTTTAATATCTCTGAAATAGCTCTTGCTGCCATTATATTATTTCTAACCGCTTCTTTACCATAAGACCTTTCAGTACCTTCTTTAAGTATTATAACAGGTACTCCCATATTTTCTATAGGTGTTGACATATCTCTTTCACCTTACCTAATCAACTGCCGTGATTCTTATGTAGGCTAGCTTCTATATAAATCTTTCTGTTTATTTTAATTTTTTAAAATTATTTAATCCAATAGTTAACTTCTATTTTTTCCATAAACAAAGGCATTGTAGAAACGGTTTCTTTTTTATTAAATCCTAGCTTTTTTAAGCATTTATCCTGATTAAATTTTGATAAGCTGGATTTTAATATTATAATGCTCTTAGCTGCAATAGAGGAAAGACACATCTTTCTATGGTTATTTTTCTCTTCCCATGATTTTATCAACCAATAATCATTTTTATTTAATTTATCGTGAGACGGAAGATATGGTGGATTGATAATAGCTAGGTCAAAGTATGGCTTAACGCAATTACTTCCATCGCATCTTATTACTAGTGCTTTGTTGTTTAAATTTAGGTATGTGTTTTTAACGGCAAATGGAGATATGTCTACAGATACCAAAATAGTTGGAGAAAATAGTTTGTTTGCTGCTAAAGATAAAATACCTGTTCCTGACCCTATTTCTATTATTTTATTAAAGGAATATCCTCTAGATTTTATGGCTTTCATAGATTTTATAATCAACAGCGTATCATCAGATGGTTGATAAACTTTGTTGCTTTTTAAAAAAATAATTTCTCCGATATCACTAAATATAGTATCCTCTACCATTTTATCATTGTTATTATTTCCTTTGGTGTTAATTCTCTCACCCTTTTGTCACTTAAATTAACTTTATCATAATTAGGTCTTAGGCCCATGTTTTCTATACAGGCTTTAATAATTTTATTAGCCTTTTTATTTTTTTGAGAAAATATGCAAGATGTGAATTTTTCTAGAATTTCTAACTCATCATCCCAATTTTTAGTTCTAGTTAAAGTTATTACTGTGCTATCTACATCAGGCTTTGGAAAATAATCTCTTGATGATATAATTCCTACAGATTTTATTGAAAATAGTAGTTGCATTATTACACTTAATCTGCTGTAATTTTCGGATCCAGGAGTTGATATTAATCTATCGGCAACCTCTTTTTGAATTCCTAAAACTGAGTATAATATATTATTGTTTTTTGCTATATTGATTATTAAGTTTGATGTCATACTGTATGGAACATTTGAAACTAGTATTGGGATTCTGTTTGATTTAACAAATTCCAATCCATCTGAAACAACTAGCTCAACATTTTTTGGTAAATACTTTTTTATAAATAAAAGTCTTCTATCTATTTCTAGAGCAATGATTCTTTTAGCCAAAGTAGAAATTGGAATTGTTATAGAGCCGTAACCAGCTCCTATTTCTAAAAAGTCATAATTCCTATAATCTAAAAGAGAATCGTAAAATAATTTAATTGAATTGCAATTAAATAGAAAATTTTGAGAAAACTTTTTAATAGGTTTTAGTAAAATTTTTTTATTTAATTTTTTGCATATATCAAAAAAATTTTTATCATAGATATAACTCATTATATACACCTTTAGCTTAACAGATCTTTAAAGAAAATAATAGTTAATAGAATATTAATTTTTATCATTTTTGGGATGTTAAAAGAAGTTAAATAAAAGTTAATACTAATTATAAAATTTAATGAAAATTTCAAATGTTGCCCTCTCATTGTTGCTTACTTTTTTGATACAGACTTTTTCTTGCTATATCCAAGTAATTTAAATAGGAAGCATTAAAGTTCTTGGGTTCTACAAACAGATAATATTTTGGTTCCCCAGATATTTCTTCAATTATTTTATCGGCAAGTATTTCAACAGGATCTACTTTTAATATTTTTTTAATTTCATCAAAACTTTCAAATTTTTTAGTATTTCTTGCATTAATTAAATTCTTTAAATTTTTCTTGCCAACACCTTTAAGTAACTCGATTGCATGAAGCCTTATATTGATTGGTTCTGCTATATTAAAAAATTCCACAAAAGCTTTTTCATTAATTTTTATGATAGATCTTATTGCCTCGGGAAGATTTCTTTTAGCAATTTCTGTTAGATCTTTATATGATATTGGAGTTCTTGGAGTAACTAATATTTTTTCTGACAATCCCTTTTCTTTAGAAATCTTAGACAGATCAGAGGGCTTTCTAATAAATACAATATTGCTGCTTGGTTCTGACAATCCTATTTCTATAAGATCAGCTATTCTGGGGGAAACTTCTTCTATTGTAGTGCAATAAATTTTTTTGTCTGCGCCAGGTATGCATGCAAGTAATATATCGAAATTTCTGAATCTTTTAGCCATAGGATCTAGAGGTTCTGATATTGTTTTTAATGTTTCTCTGGCTAAAGCTACTCTTTCCATCAGTTCTACTTTTTTATATAAAGGCATGCCATCTAATAAGTTAAATTTTCTAATTCCAATTGCCTGAGCAATTGGTTTTTCTCTGTGCCACGGGTGTGGATCCATATAATAGCCATTATCCATAAAATCCAGAACTATAGCTTCCATTTCTAATGCTGCTATGTGTTCGCTTTCTTTTTTCTGTGGAGCCCTCTGACCTTCCATTAAAACTCTCCTCCCTATTTTTCACCACTATTTACTAATAGTTAGGAAATATTATAATTGTTGGTTTTTGTAATATTTTATTAAAACTTTTGCATAAAATAAAAATAAAGTTTTATTAAGGCACTATAATCTGAAAAGATATTAAAAGCCTCGATTACAATAAAAATAATGAGAACTAAATGGGGTATTTAAGTTGAGCAGTGGAAGAAAAAGGATGGATTTGCCGAAGAAAAAGGAAGATTTAGATAAGATAGTTGAAGAAGTAGAGGAAGAGCATGGTCATGAGCATGTACACGAACACGAGCATGAAGACATTGATGATGTTGTATCTGTGCTTGAGTTATTGGTTGATTCTTTAAATGCTAATTTAAAATCTATAGAGTCAAATGTAAAATTTCAGGGAAATGAAATAGCAAAAATTTATAAGATATTGGCAAGCATAGTTCAGGCTTGTGTAAGCAGCAAAGATCAAGATAAAGTAAAGGCATTGCAAGATGCAATAGCTCTATTAAAACAATAAATATTTTAAAATGATTTATTTTTGTTATTTGAAAGATATTTAGTTTTGAATAAGAAATTAAATGCCAATCAATCGGTGAAATGTTTTGTTTGAAGGTTGGTATGCTAAGGTAAAAAATTTTGAAGATATATTATGGATTATTAAGGGTTACGAACATCCTGAAAACGGCTATATAGCTATACCTTATTTGATTGGTAAGAAAAAAATATCGTCAAATGATTTTATTAAATATACACCAAGAAATTTTATTAAATATTTGGATTGCGTAGGAAGGGATGTTCCAGTTATATTAAAGGAAAGCATAATAGAGAGCTATGATCCCCATGAAATTTTTATAAATAAATATATGAATTTGCCACAAAAAATATTAGAGCTTATAGATGTAATTAATCCAAGCTATGTAGGCCTTATCGGTAGTTATGCGTTTGGTCTTGAAAATATTAATAGTGATGTGGATTTAACTGTTTTTGGGGATAATAGGAAAATCTATGAGAAATTAAAAGAGCTTAGGAATAATGGATTAATTAAAAACTGTAGCAATAGATATAATAAAGTTTCTAATACCATGAGCCAAAAAGCATATCTTATGTTATCCAACAGAAGGGTTTTGGATTCTTGCTATTTAAATATCCCATATACAATAAGGATTCTTAGACAAATTGAATCAAAGAAATGTTATAGCATGTACAGTAATATTTCAAGTTATAAGGGCTTAATAGAAATATATGATAACGATGAAAGCTATTTGGTTCCAAGTTTTTATAAAGTTAAGAGTATTGATTATGGAAACATAGAATTAGTCACTTGGCATACTAGGTACTCAGAGCTACCTCTTGGAAAATATTATTTTGATGGTACATTGCAAAGAGATGAAATAAAACATAAAATAATTATATCTCCCGACCTAGGTGGAAAAATTGAACCAATTGAGATATGGCCATAATTCTACCATAATAACCAAAAGTTTAGTAGTTGGAGTTGAAATTGGTATTCCGTCACCAGAAGGTTATATACCAGTTATACCAAAATATGTTTCTTGTAAAAATAGTGCATGGAAAAAAGGGACAATTTCATTTTGTAGAATACTAAGCGAATATGGGCCAAATGGAATTTTAAATGCCATGAGAGAATCTGGAATGAAATTGACTTACGATCCTATTTATAGGGCTCATATGGTCTATATTAGTTTAGATGATATCATTGAATACAATAACCCCAAGAAATTATTTGAAAAGTATATTTTTCATGAATATAAAAATATTGATCCAATAGTTTATAGAATATTAGAAGAAATTTTAGATGATATAGATATAAAATATGTTGGCTTAACCGGTTCTTATTCTTTGGGCATGCAAAATAATTTTTCGGATATAGATATAGTTATATATAAAGAAAAAAATGCTGAAAATATATTAAAGAGCTTTTTGAGCAAAACTCAAATAATAGAATGTAAAAATAACTTTGGTGGAGTTTTGGTAGAAGGACCATGCCTATCATGGAGAAGAGGGAGGATTTTTAATAAGGAGCTAAGCTGGACAGGCATTCCATCAGAGATTTCTGGAAATTGTCCATTATTAAGGGATTACAGAAAAATAAGAATACCAACTTATATCAATACAATAACAATAAAAGTAGATGAAGGCCAACCAAGTGCTTTAGTTTATCCTCCATGTGTTAAAGATGAAAATGGTAGATACATAGTTTCTTTTGAATACAACACAGCTTATCTATTATATACAGGAGGTAATCTTATAGTCTCTGGTCTTTATAATGGCGGCTCATTATTTATAGGAACTAGAGAATATCCAGGTTATGTGAAAAGAAAAGTATAGTTGTTTTTAAATTTTTTATATGATAATAGATTTTGCTAGTTTTTTAAAATTTATATGAGAAAATAATCTGTTTTATCTTTTTTAAAAATTTATTAAGTTTATAAAATATAAAAAAGATAAAAATGGTTTAAAATAAAAATTTTTTAAACTGTAAATTTTTACCATATATCGGTGAGTTCTTTGGATAATAATGTAAGCCATACGGCGTTGCAAGCCATGAAAGAGATATCAAATTTTATTATTAAAGCAGCTGAAGTTATTGAGCCAAAGGAAATAGATATGTTTACAAATGACTTAATAGATGCATATAAGAAGAACACAAAGGTCTTAGTGATGGGAGCCGGCAGAAGCGGATTAGTAGGTAAGGCTTTTGCAATGAGGTTGCTTCACATGGGATTTAATTCATATGTTTTAGGAGAAACAATTGTACCAAGTATATCTAAGGGCGATTTAGCAATAGCTATATCTGGCTCTGGTAGAACTCAATTAATAGTAGATGCAGCAGATGCTGCAAAAAAAGTTGGTTCAAAAGTTATTGCACTTACTACATTTCCAGATTCGCCATTAGGATCTATTGCTGATATGGTAATAAAAATACCTGGAAGATCAAAAATCAGTAAAATGGATGATTACTTTGCGAGACAAATTCTAGGATTGCATGAACCATTAGCTCCTTTAGGAACTTTGTTTGAAGATACTACAATGGTTTTCCTAGATGGAATAGTTTACAATCTTATGGTAAAATTAAATATAAGCGAAGATCAGATGAGGGCCAGGCATGCAAATGTAGAGCTTTAGTTTATTATATAAAACTTGACGAATTAAATTCAAACTATAAGGTTTTATCTATTACTATAAACTCTTTTTTACCCACTTTTGTTAATCCATATAAAAGTCCAAATCCTTCTAATATACCAAAAATTGGTAATGTAATTATATATCTTATCTTACCAGCTTTTTTAACTCCATATATATAAACAACCCAATAGATTAAGCTACTAGGAATTATTATTAATGCTATGATCCAATAATTTACAAAGGGTAATAATATCCATAATCCTATTAATCCTAAGGTCCTTGAAAATGTTTTAAAAGCTATAATGATTCTCATTTTTATTGGTGCATGTTTAGAATCTTCTGTCATACCTGAATACCATCTTGCCCTTTGCTTAATTAAATCCTTTATTGAGTTAGGGCTCAATATACTTACCTTAGTGTTGCTTTGCCAAGTTTTTCCATTGTTTTTAACTACCTCTATAGAAAAGTGAAAATCCTCTACCTTGCTTGGCTTATTAAATGCATTCACTCTTGTTAGGAAAGATCCTTTAACACCTAAAAGCTCGCCATGAAGACCTACATATGGTTTTTTTACAATACCAGTAAACAACCTAAAGAATGATATGTCATCTAAATATCTCGCAAAGTCCATTATATATGCAATATAAGATTTTCCTCTCCTAGGAAACAATACAGGATTAAATGCTACATAACCTTTTTTTTCATAATAAGGAATTTCATAGAGAAAAGAGTCGTTTAAAATAAGGTTATCATCATCAAGAAAAACATACCACAGATCATTTCTAACTTTATTTTCAACAAAATATCTTAAGGCTCTACCCTTACCAAATAAATCATGCCTGAAGGACTTGGGAACGACTACAAGTTTTATATCTTTTCTTTTAGAAAGTTCTTCTTGAAGATCTGCCCCGTCATCTATTACTAAATAAATCGGTAGGCCAAATTTTTTGTGGTAACTAATGTTTTTATATAATATATCTTTAACCTTTTTACTTGCTATACTTACTATAACTAATACTGCGTTTGAAGCTTTTTCTTTATCTTTTTTTGAGCTATATAAAGTTAATGTTATAATTAAAACAATTGCATATGCTGATATTGCGGTCCAATCAGCAGCAACTGCATATTTTAAATATGGAGAAGATGAAAATGCGCTGTTTGTTGCCAACTCAGTATTTCTTACGGCTTGGACAATATTTTCTATTGTCAATTCTTACACCTTATGTAATTTTTTGATTTTGTTACATAAAAAAGTTTTCCACCTTCAAAAGTATTTTAAAAATAATAAGAAAACTTCTCCTTTTAGTATGAGATTTAGATATTTAAATCTAAAACTTTTTTATAAAATAAATTTCTGATATCATCGTAAAGATTTTTTGATGATTCATGTATTAATGAAATTCGTAGGTATTATAGAACAAAAATTAGAACCTCTTTTTCTTAGGTTCCTCTCTGATGGCATAAATTCCGATGACCTTTCTCTGACTTCCTTTATTATCGCAAGTTCCTTCAATAAAGCCTACAAAATCGCCTGGTTTAAAATCTCTAGTTGTAACCATTCCATTACAATCTTCTACTGTTATAAATTTTGGTCTTTTTTGTGCCTCAGACATTTTCTTTAATTCGTTTGCTTGCATTAAGGTTAATAAAATAACCACTACTAATACTATAAACAATAAAATAGCTTGATAAGCAAAGTTTATTCCAAAATCGCTCATTGACCAACACCAGCCGTGTTGCCTATACCGGCTATAACAACAGTATCTCCAGGTTTTGACTCTTCTTCTATGATTAATTTTATTCTATCGACAGCTTTATCTGTACCATCTAAAATCTTTTTGTTCATTGCCATTATTGCTTCATCCATACCCATTTTTACTATAACAGCTCTCAATGGTATATTATATTCAGCTGCTATCCTTTCAAATCTAATTTTTTCCGGACCGGGATCTCCTATAGCAGCTCCTACACCTTCTGCAACTGTACCTGTTTCTTCTCCTTCATATTTTAATGCAGCATCCACAGTTATTAATAATGAAACTCTTTCTCCTTTAGCAAGAGATTCTCTAATTATTTTTTCAGTAGCTTCTCCTGGTCTACCAACTGTTGATCCAGGACCCTTAGCTTTTACAAGCAATATTTTTCTTCCTTTATACTCACTTTCTGTTGCAACGGTATCCTCATCAACTTCTCTCCAATCAGATTTGAAATCACTTATTTTTAATGCTACAAGAGCCCCCGCTCCATCTCCAACTGGGACTCCTTCTAGAAAATCATCTAATGCTTTTCTGTAAATGTTTGCTATCTGCATTATTTGTGGCATCATAAGAGAAAGATACATTATCAAATACCAATTTTTAGTCTTCTCTCCACTAAGTAATATGTGTTGAACATATCTATAAATAAAATATAATGCTGATGATATTTCAGCAGCTGTGGAAGCAATACTTCTTGCAGTTTCATTAGCATCTGGCATAGATGTTTCAAAACTTTGCTTAAATCTGGTATCTCTAATATTAATTATATGTCTTAGTCTATTTATTATATCAGTAGGTTCTATATTTACAGGGTCTATCGCAAAAAAATCAATTAGTCTATCTAATGTCTTGGATGGATCTTTAGCCTTATTTTTATTCATAAACTCAAGAGTCTTATTCTTAGCGGAAGTAGCCATATTATTTAATACAACTAGTTTAGATTTTATATCTGCTTTCCACCAATACACTTGGATCCAATTTCCAAATCCAAACAAATACATGATAAATATTAGTACCCAAACTAAATTAATTAGCAAATAAGACCAATTTTCTATTGCTGTTAAATTTACCAAGCAGTTTCACCGTTTTAGCTTTCTGCCTCCAAAAAACTGTTAAGTACCAGAGGTTAAAGAGTTGTATTAACATTACCCGGAGTTTTTATTAAAGGCTAATTATATAAAAACCTAAAGTTTAATCCATTAAGGCTAGAGAAATTTTTAATAAAATATTATAGATTTTTAAATAAATTTGATAAAAATAACAATAAACTTTACTTTTTAGAAGAAGGTTAAAATACGGATTTCTTTACTGAAGCTAATTGGTTGAGCTTTCAGTTGTAACCAGTATCTTATCATTTAAGATCAAAAAGGTATGCTCAAACTGTGCAACAACTGATTTGCTAACTTCTATTAGCATTGGATAATCAACTAATGCTTTTTGCCTTACAAGCTCGCTAAGTAAGTTTCCTATTTTTTGGGGCTCAAACTCTTTGGATAACCACCTTACTGCGAAAGGTAATCTATTGTACTTGTTTTTAATATAATTTAGAAGATTTAAGGCATCTTCAGAAACACCTTTAGGAATTTTACCTGTAAAAGAATAAATAAATGACTTAGATCCATCTACTACAAAGCCTTTACCAGTTGTACCAAATGGTTCTATCGCTACTTGAGTCCCAGGTTTTAATCTTTTATAAAAGTCTTTTCTATCTGCATAATTAGGTACGCTTTCACCAGCATGCAGACTATATCTTGATATGGTATGACCAGTTAAATTCTTTACAGGCCTATAACCGTTACTTCTTATATTTGTTTCAATCGTCTTTCCAATCTCATAAATAGTAATATTAGGTTTCATAATTTCTATTACAGACTTTAATGACTTTTCTACAGATAATGTAAGTTCTTTAAATTCGCTACCAAGCGCGACAGAGGCTGCGGTATCTGATAAATATCCATCTATGTTGGCGCCTATATCAACTTTAACTATACCCCTTTCTGGTACTTTCATATCATCATCTATTCCTGGGGTGTAATGGGCTGCTATTTCATTAATCGAAAAATTGCATGGAAATGCTGGAATGGCTCCTCTTTTTATGATTAAGTTTTCTACCTCTTCACAAATTTCTCTAGAACTTGCACCAGGTTTTACTAAAGAGACTCCTAAGTCCCTTGCCTCTGCACCTATTTTTCCAGATTTTAATAGCTTTTCGATCTCATCTTGGCTAAACATAATCCCCCCCTTGTATCGATATTTAGTTAAACCTAATATTCTCGAATTACTAAAAAATACTTGGTGAGAGAAGTGGGTTATCTAATTTATTATGGTCAATCTGCATTTGAACTAGTGGTTGAAGGTAAAAAAATACTGATAGATCCATGGATATCTAATCCTAAGTCTGTTGCATCTATTGATAAAATAAATAATGTTGATCTGATTATATTAACTCATGGCCATGAAGATCATGTAGGTGATACTATAGAAATTATGAAGAGGAATGAAAAATCAAAGGTAGCCGCAATCTTTGAACTAGCAAACTATATTGGTCAAAAAATAGGAAATGAAGAAAGAGTTATAGGAGGAAATATGGGAGGACCAATGATAGTAGATGGATTAAAAATAGCTTTAACACCAGCTAATCATAGCAGTGGAAATCTTGGAGCACCAACAGGCGTTATAATAATTTCTAAAGAAGGAACAATATATCATGCCGGTGATACTGGAATTATGTCTGAGATGCAATTAATTGGAGAAATATATAAGCCTGATATAGCTTTGTTACCCATAGGAGGTCACTTTACCATGGATCAAAATGAAGCTGCAAAAGCTGTAGAATTGATAAAACCAAAAGTTGCAATACCAATGCATTACGGTACATTTCCAGTATTGTATGGAGATCCAGAGGAATTTAGGAGAATAGTTATTTCAAGAGGAATAAATACAAATGTTGTTATATTAAGGCCAGGAGAAAAATTTGAATTTAGTTTTTAAATTATACTAAATTTAAAAAATATTTTAAAAACCTTTCATTTTTACAGTCTGTTTGACCCATAAAAAAAGGTGATCAAAGTGACAAGAATAGCAGTTATAGACCAAGACAGCTGCAAGCCAAAGAAATGTAATTATGAATGTATAAGCATTTGTCCAATAAACAAAAGCAAGAAAGGAATAGCCATAGAAGCAGATATACCATCTAGGTCTAAACCAGTAATATACGAAGATATATGCATTGGTTGTGGTTTATGCATTAAAGTATGTCCATTTGATGCAATATCTATAGTCAACCTGCCAGAAGAGTTAGAGGAAGAAGCTGTGCATAGATATAGCGTTAATGGCTTTAAACTATATGGTCTTCCAATACCCAAGGCAGGTCAAGTAGTTGGAATAATAGGAAAAAATGGTACTGGGAAAACAACAGCAATCAAAATACTAGCTGGAGAGCTTAAACCAAATTTAGGAAATTTAGAAAAAGAAGTAGATTATGATGATATAATAAAAATGTTTAGAGGCAGCGAACTACAAACTTATTTCCAAAAACTGGCAAACAAAAAAATTAGGGCAGCTCATAAAATACAATATATCGATTTAGTACCGAGACATATAAAAGGTAGTGTAAAAGAACTATTAAAAAAGGCAGATGAAAGAAACAATTCAATTGAATTAGCGAAGGAATTAAATCTAGATAAAATATTTGATAGAGATGTTAAAAATTTAAGTGGAGGAGAATTACAAAAGCTAGTTATTGCTGCAACATTAAGTAAAGATGCGGATATCTACATATTTGACGAGCCAAGTAGCTATTTAGATATAAAAGAAAGGATTAAAGTTTCAAAAATTATTATGAATGAAGCTAAAAATAATAAATATTTCATTGTCGTAGAACATGATCTAGCTGTATTAGATTATTTAAGCAATTATGTACATATTATGTACGGAGAACCCGGAGTTTATGGAATTACATCAAAACCTTATGGAGTTAGAGTCGGAATAAACAATTTTTTAGATGGCTATTTACCTTCGGAAAATATGAGGATTAGAAAAGATCCAATACAATTTAGAAGACTATCGGCTGAGAGTTTAAATTTGTCGAGTGAAGCTAACAAAAATTCTTACAAATACCTAGAATGGACAAATGTATCTATTGCAAGGGGTTCATTTGTATTAAATTCAGAGCAAGGTTATGTAATGAATGGAGAGGTTATAGGGATTGTTGGGCCAAATGCTATAGGAAAAACAACCTTTATAAAGTTCTTAGCTGGCGAATTGCAACCAGAAGGAGGAAATATAATAAGTTATAAAGAACTAAAAATAAGTTATAAACCCCAATATGTAGGACCTGAAATGTTTCCTGAAAATGCCACTGTAGAGGAAATTTTAAGATCGGCTAATCCTGAATCGGTTATACCAAATTCTTGGCTATATTTAGAGCTTATACAAAAACTAAACCTTAATAAAATGTTTGATAGGCAAGCAAGGTCGTTAAGTGGAGGGGAAATGCAGAAAGTTGCAATAGCTTCTTCTTTAAGCTCTAATGCAGATATATATTTGCTAGACGAGCCTTCTGCCCACCTTGATGTAGAAGAAAGATTAGCTGTAGCTAAAATAATAAGAAGACTAACAGAAATGAGAAAGGTAGTTGCATTTGTTGCAGAGCATGATATAATAATACTTGATTTTATAAGTGACAGGATCATGGTATTTGATGGAGAACCAGGAATAAAAGGTAATGCTAAGACTCCGAA
Source organism: Caldisphaera sp. (assembly GCA_049971805.1). GTDB lineage: Archaea > Thermoproteota > Thermoprotei_A > Sulfolobales > Acidilobaceae > Caldisphaera. The sequence goes on along the minus strand of JBMFKU010000017.1, from coordinate 8,457 downwards.
GGATACTAAGAAGGCAATGAACGATCTCCTTTCGGAGCTAAATATAACAATAAGGAGAGACGAGGATAGTGGAAGACCTAGGATTAATAAAGAAGGAGCTTATTTAGATAGATTGCAAAAAAGTAAAAATGAATATTATGCAACAGCTTAAATTTTTAATAAACCAAATAGTAATTTTATATCTTAAAAAAACATTGGCTATGGTACCATTTAATGTAGCTTAATTTCTAATTATTTAGTTTTTAAATTTTCTGTTAGTTTAAGCTTGTCTTTACAACCTTGCTTAACACAAATCTTACTAAGCATTTTTAATAACCTAGTAGCCTCTCCCTTTCTTGATTTTGCTGCAATTCTTCTAATAGCAATTAAAATATCTTCATTTTCTTCTTTTGTAAATAATCCATTTATTAAGGCTTCACTATATGCTGCAATTAAATCTAATATCCTTTTATCGGGGGAATCTTCAATTGATGTTTGCTTATTATTTTCAATATAAAGTTCGTAAAGTAATATAGATGCAGCATTAGATACATTTAATGCTTTATATTTACTTGAAGATGGTATATTGCATAAAACATCACATTGTTTTATTTCATTCCGAGTTAACCCTACGCTTTCCCTACCTAATACCAATGCTACCTTACCTTTAACATTAGAAGCAAGTATAGCTGCTTGTTTAGGAGTAATAGGTGTTCTTAAAATATCATCATTAGAACTTTCATCAGATGTACATATAGATAGATCAATATCCTTTAATGCATCAGGTAAGGTAGATACAATAATTGAATCATATAGCCTATTAAAACCCTTAACAGCATATCTAAGAGCTTCAATTCCGCTAGCTGTTGGTGAAACCAAATATATTTCGTTCACGTCAAAGTTTTCTGAAAGTCTAAATAAATAGCCTAAATTATTGGATCCCTCTATACCCACTATAATAAGTCTTAATGACCTCAATTTTTTTCCTAATGTTTTAGTTTAATTTCTAAGTTTAAGAAACTTTTGCTACAAATCTTTTTGTTTTCGTGTTATTAAAATAGAAGGATTTCTGATCAGTTAGATAAGCTCATTAATGAGGAATTCCATTGTTCTCGAGACTTTACATTTATGCACATATTGATGTGTTTGGGAATTCCTATGAATCTCTTTAATAATGAGCTTTCAAATCCTTTATAATAATATCTAAAGATATTTTTATAACTAATTTTAACTTATATAATTTTAGTCTTAAAGGGAGGAATTTTCTTATTATTAGCAAAATATTAAAATATTTCTCATAAAAATTAAAGAAAGTAAATAAAAAGTAATTTTTAATAAAAATATAATAACATAAGGAATATTTAAGCCGGTTTTATTGTTATATATTATAGGGTGAAATATATTTGCGAATTACTTTATCATGGGAATATTGCGAGTTGTGTAAAAGAAGATTACCAACATCTATATGCAAAATAAACAACAAATATGTGCGCGTTTGTCCTTATTGTATTGCTCTATTATCAGATAATAAAAAAATGAGTTGTGAAGGCAAAAAAAGTAGCGTCAAACAGGCAAATTATAGAAAGAAGTTAGAACCCGACGAAGATTTTCTGAAGAAAGTAGGAGAGAGCTTAGGTAAATAGATTTAATATTTTGCTTTTAGTTTTTTAAAGATTATTATAAAGGATGAAATTTTTATGTTTTAAATCAAGAAGTAAATTTGGTGTGATAAAACGTATTAGTTTTGACTGATAAATTAATTTGAGGTACCAATAAAGGTGTTGAAGCAGTGGTTCAAGGATCAATGATGTTTTGCCCTAAATGTGGAAGTTTAATGAAACCAAAGCATATTAATGGTAAATTATATTTGTTTTGCCCTAAATGTGGTTATAAGATAGAAGTCGATACTAATAACTTATCGAATTCGCTAAAAATGAGTGAAAAAATTCATCATTCGCCAAGAGATAAAACTATTGTCGTTGATGGAGAAGCTCCACCACCAACTGCGCAAGTAATAAAGGGCAGTATTAGATGTCCAAGATGTGGTAACGATGAATTACTTGTGTGGATGATTCAGACCAGGGCTGCGGATGAACCACCTACAAGGTTTTACAGATGTACCAAATGCGGGTATACATGGAGAGAGTATGCATAATTTCTTATAATTTATAGTTTTTAAACATCAATTATTAGCAAGCTTTTAATAGGAAGAAATTAATAATAAACATTAAAATTTCTCACACTTCAAATAGAGAGGTAGCGAGAGCTTTAAAAGAAAAAGATTTAAATTATGGTTCCATCAATTTGGAACCAATTAAACATCGGGGGATGAAGTCGATGAAATATATAGTTGCATCAGCATGGCCGTATTCGGATTATATACCACATTTAGGTACAGTCTTACATTTGTTAAGCGCAGACGTTTATTCTAGGTATCTAAAATTAATGGGCAATGACGTTATCTTTGTTACTGGTAGTGATGAGCATGGAACTCCTATAGAATTAGAAGCAAGAAAAAGAAAGGTAAATCCAAAGGAACTAACAGATCAAGTCCATGAATATAACTTAAAATTATTTGAAGAATTTAACTTCAACTTTAGCCTGTATTCAAGGACAGAAAGCGTGGTACACAAAAATTTTGTTAAAGAATTTTTATTAAATCTTTATAATAAAGGGTATATCTTTCCATTAGAAGAAGAGCTTCCTTATTGTCCGAATGATAAAATGTTTTTGCCAGATAGATACGTAGTTGGTACATGTCCATATTGTGGTTTTCCAGACGCAAAAGGGGATCAGTGTGATAATTGTGGAAGGTTATTAAGCCCAAAAGATTTAATAAATCCAAGGTGTGCATTATGCGGGGCTGTGCCAGAATGGAGAAAAACTATAAATTATTTTATAGATTTAACTAAGGTTCAAGATAGGCTATTGAATTGGCTAGTAAATAACAATGAGCTTCCAGATAATGTTAAAAATTATAGCATTTCATGGCTAAAACACGGATTAAAACCTAGAAGTGTCACTAGAGATATACCATGGGGAATAGAGTCACCTTTTCCAGAATCAAGCGGTAAAACTATATATGTTTGGTTTGATGCTCTTTTAGGTTATTTGAGTGCAACTAAGGAATATTTGATTAGTATTGGTAAAAATGAAGATGAATGGAAAAAGTACTGGGAAGACCAAGATACTAAATCAGTTTATTTTATAGGAAAAGATAATATACCTTTTCATTCAATAATATTACCTTCTCTATTAATTGCATCAGAAAATGATTACATATTACCATGGAGAATAAATGCCACAGAGTATTTGATGTATGAAGGGCAAAAGTTTAGCAAAAGTAGAAAAATAGGGATTTGGTTAGATGAGGCATTAAAAATAGCACCATCAGATTATTGGCGCTGGGTATTAATAAGGATAAGACCAGAAGGAGGAGATTCAAACTTTACATGGAAAGAATTTTTAAAGATAATTAATAGTGAGCTTAATGATGATATAGGTAACTTCATTTATAGGGTTCTTTCTCTGGTTAAAACTAGGTTTAATAATGAAATACCAATGCCAGAAAAATTGGAAAGTGTTGACAGAGAGACTTTTAATGCAATTATAGAAAATGCCAATAATGCCATTAAATCATTAGATGAAATTAAGCTCAAAAAATCAACCGATTACATCTTAGAGATAGCCAGAATAGGAAACAGATACTTAAACGATAGAGCGCCGTGGGATTTAGTAAAAAAAGACATAGAATTGGCAAAAGGAGTTATTTACATATCTACTGATATAATTAGGATATTGGCTGAGCTGTTGTCACCATTTATGCCAAAGATTTCAGAAAAAATATTTTATCAACTAGGATTTGATACAGATTCAAATAGGATATCATTAAATGATATTATATCATATAGAATAAAGCCAAATACTAAAATTAATAAAATAGAGCCATTATTCAAAAAATTACCCGATGATTTTCTCTATACTTTAGATCAAATAATCAAAAATGCCAAGGAAAAAGCAGAAGAGGAGAGACCTTGTTTATTGAAGGATATAAAAATAATAAAGAAATAATATAGTAAAAACTTGCTTTAAGAATTAATAGGCTAAAATAAATATTAGTAAATTGCGGTATGATGATGTGGGCAACCCATGAAGAAAGATGAAGAACCTAGTCTCACTCTGACCGCAAATGTTAATAAAAAAGTTTACAGATTAGTTTTGTTATTAAATCTATAACTAATGTATAATAATATTTTAAAATTTTATAATTTTAAATTAAAACTGAAAACAAAAAGTAAAATTTTATATTTCTTACTTTACCTTAAAATATAAGGATATGTATGAATTTAGTTGAAAAAGTGGGTATATAGAGTAGAGGTGTTAGATTGTGTCTAGCATGAGGATTTCAGGATTGGTCAAAGTAGACTCAAAGGGTAGAATTACTATACCACAAACTATGAGAGAGAACTTGGGTATAGAACCGGGTATGTTAGTTGCTTTATTAGCAGATAGTGATAAAAAAGAAATAATAATTAGCCCTATATTATCGGAGAATGCAAAAGTTTTGGAATTAAATGTAGACATGCGAGATCAGCCAGGATCGCTTGCTAAAGTTATTGATAAAATGGCAGAGTATAAGATTGATATTATTGCTAATAGGTGTACATCTATTACTAGAAAAGAGGAAGGGGAATGTACATTTATTGTAGATGTTAGTCAAAGTTCAATTGATGCTGAAAAATTAAAAACTATTTTGGAAGCAATTGATATTGTAACTCAAGTAAGAGTTAGACAGTTTGAGGCACCAACATAAATGTTTTTGACATTAAAAATAGTTAATTTAATATTTATTTTTAATTAATGTATAAAATATAGAAGAATTTTAAAAGGGTAGAATTAAGCTAAAAAATTGTTAGAAAGAGGGCGCGAGAGAAACGACAAGGTGAAAAACGTATGTCTATAGAGCTCAGGCCGGAATGGAAAAGATTTAAATATAGAGGTAAATCTTTGGAAGAAATATTTAATATGCCTATGGATGAATTAGCAAATTTATTTCCATCTAGATCTAGAAGAAGCTTAAATAGAGGTTTTACTTCATCTCAAAAAATACTTCTTTCTAAAATTAGAGCATTAAGAAAAGAAATGCAACAAGATCCAAGTAAAGTTAATGTTGTTATAAAAACCCATGTAAGGGATTTAGTAATATTACCAGAAATGCTTGGTTTAACTATAGCAGTTCATAATGGTAAGGAATTTGTACCAATAAAAATAACTCCAGAAATGCTTGGTCATCGTTTAGGTGATTTTAGTCATACTACAAGGGCAGTTCGTCATGGAGAACCAGGCTTAAAAGCATCTAAGAGTAGCTTACATGTAGCTGCTAAAGTGTAAAGGTGAAAATTAATGCCAGAATGGAATTACTCCATTAAATTAGCAGACGAAAGCAAAATAGCTAAGGCTATAATAAGGGAAGTGCCTGTGCATCCTAAGGTAATGGTTGAAGTTGCAAATTCAATATATGGTATGCCATTGCAAAAGGCTAAAAGATACTTAAATGAAGTGATTGCTAAGAGAGAAGCGATACCTTTTAGAAGTTCTCATAAAAAAGTTTCTCATAAGAAGGGCCTGAGCGATAGGTGGGGATGGCCATCAGGTAGATACCCTGTTAAGGCCGCAAAGTATATGTTAAAAGTATTAGATAATGTTGAAAATAATGCTGAGAATAAAGGACTAGAGGTAGACAAGTTAGTAATATTTCATATTGGTATTGGAAAAGGATTAACATTAAAAAGAGCAATGCCTAGAGCTTTTGGAAGAGCAGATGTTATAAGAAAGTTTAGGTCTAATATTGAAGTAATGGTTAGAATGGAGGGGTAATATAATGTCTAGGATAAAGAAATATTTCTTGGATCAAGCCATGATAAGGGTAAAAATTGATGAGTATTTGGCTCAAAACTTTTATGGTGCTGGATATTCAGGGGTTCACATGGTTCAGAGCGGATTAGGTACTAGAATACATATTTTTGCGGAAAGACCCGCCTTGATAATAGGAAGGAAAGGCGCAACAATAAGAAGATTACAAGCTGTTTTTCAAAAGGTATTTGGGTTAGAGAATGCTCAAGTAACGGTTAGCCAGCCTGATAACATGGAATTAAGTGCCAGAATACAAGCATTTAGGGTTACAAGATCATTAGAAATGGGATATCACTTTAGGAGAGTTGCGATGGCTACGCTAAGGAGAATTATGGAAGCTGGTGCTTTAGGAGCCGAGGTAGTAATAAGTGGAAAATTAACTAATGAAAGAGCTAAATTTGAAAAGTTACAGATGGGAAAGGTAATTAAAACTGGAGATACTGTTGATCAATTTGTTGATAAAGCTGTGGCCCATGCTAAATTACCTCAAGGTATTTATGGGGTTAGGGTGTTAATAATAAAACCTGAAGCTTCGTTACCTCATATAAAGGAAAAATCTGAAGGGGAAATAAAGGGTGTCGTTCAATCAATAAAGGAAAAGATTGAAGAAATAAAATCTAGAGAAGGACCAGAAAGATTGGAGGAAATGCTAGAAGAAGTTAATGAGACACCGGAAGAAGAGGTGGAAAAAAGTGGGGAAGTACAAAGTTAAAACAGCAGAATTAAGAAAAATGCAAAGAGAAGAGTTAGAGAAAACTTTAAAAGATACCTTATCGGAGCTATCGGTATTAAGGCATAAATCCTTTACTGGTTCTTTGGACAATCCAGCTAGAATAAGGCAATTAAGGAAAAATGTAGCTAGAATATTAACAATATTAAATGAAAGTAAATCTAGGTAGTTTAATATTGAAGATTACCCGAAACAACATTCTTTATCACGAATTAATAGGTTTAGATGTCTTTATTGTTAAGCATCTCGATCCATCTCTAGAAGGAATTAAAGGAAAAGTAGTTTATGAAACAAGAAACACAATTTTGATTAGGTGCGGGGATAAAGATAAGATAGTGTTAAAGTCGGGTGGAAAATTCAAATTTTATTTAGATGATGGTAAAGAAATTTTAGTTAATGGCGATGATATAATAGGCTTGCCTGAAGATAGAGTTAAGAGGATAATATAAAAATTTTTATAAAAATTTAAAAAAAGCATCGATAGAGTTTATAAGTATGATTTTTCACCTCTCCCATATGCGGTGACATGAATAAGCAAGCTGGGTGTAAGATTAATGCCTATACAAAAGTTAATCAAGAATTTACAAATACCTGGGGTCAAGCCACCTCAGAGATCATGTAGCGATCCAAATTGCCCATGGCATGGATCACTTAGAGTAAGGGGAGTATTGTTAGAAGTAATTGTTGAAAAAATGAGAGGTAAAAACAGTGCAGTAGTTAGGCATGAATATTTGTATTACAATAGAAAATATAAGAGATATGAATGGAGAAGATCTAGAAAGCAAATACATGTACCAGAATGCATAGAAATAAAAGAAGGGGATAAAATAATTATTGGTGAAACGAGACCTATCTCAAAAACTATTAAGTTTGTAGCTTTAGGTAAATTAGAGTAAGGAGGGAAAAAATATGCCAAAGAAGAAGAAATATGGTGCAGTGCTTTCAAGGCGTGGATTAAGCGCAGGTTTACAAGTAGGTACAAATGCTGTTGTAGCAGATAATAGTGGAGCAAAGGAAGCAATGATTGTAGATGTACCTTTAGTAAAAACAAGAGTAAGAAGATTGGGAAGAGCAACAGTTGGTGATTTAGTAGTTGTTACGATAAAGAAAGGAACACCTCAGGTAAGAAAGCAAATAAGTCATGCAGTTGTTATAAGGCAGAAAAGACCTTATAGAAGGTCAGATGGAACTTGGATATCATTTGATAACAATGCAATAGTATTGGTTAATCCTGACGGAACTCCAAAAGGTAGTGAAATAAGAGGTGCTGTGCCAAAAGAGGTTGCAGAAAGATGGCCAACAGTAGCAAAATTGGCTACATCAATTATTTAGGGTGAATAAAATGATTACATCATCGTTACCTAAAAAACAAAGAAAGTTCATACATAATGCTCCTTTGCATTTAAGGCATAGGTTTGTAACAGTCCCTTTGAGTAAAGAATTAAAACAAAAATTTGGAGTAAGGAACATACCAGTTAAGGTAGGTGACAAGGTAAGAATTATTAAAGGTAATTATAAAGGTAAAACTGGTAAGATATCTGATGTTGATTTAAAGAGATTGTTTGTAAAAATTGAAGGTATAACTAGGAAAAAAGCTGATGGAACAGAAATACCAGTTAAGTTTAGGCCATGGAACTTGATTATAACTGATTTAGATTTAAAGGATGAGGAAAGAAGGAAAATAATAGCTAGAAGAGGAGGGAAAGTTACAGAGACAGAAGAAGAAAAGCAGGAAGTAAAGGAAGTAAAAGAAGAAAAAAATGTTGAACAAAGTTCTGAGCCACAGAAAAGTAATGAGCAAGAAAATAAAGAGGGTAATGGGTGATAATATATGG